>WLLZ01000018.1 GCA_009700485.1 Actinomycetota bacterium
CCGTAATTTTGGGTGCCGCGTTTATCTTCCAGACCGTAGTTCTCTATCGAGTTGCTCGCGCACCGTCGACCGAGGTGCTGGTGCCGGCAATGCGACTATTCCATGGCTCAATCACTTATCTTGCGCTACTTTTCTTAGCTGTTGCGATCGACCCGTTCGTCGGTTAGTCCGCGGGTTCTGATCGCAGCGGGCATAAATAAGGTAGTAACCCAAACTAACGACGCGCCGAGCACGTGCACCGTAACCAGTGCGACGGGGAGGCCCGAGAAATACTGCGTGTAACCGATAACTCCCTGCACCAAAGAAATAGCAAGCAGCGTGAGTGTCAGGACGAATAACTGCCGGGGAGCCTTAGTTAGCCTGACGGCCAGCAGCATCGCCAAGATGAGACCGATAAATAGCAAAACTACGTCAGCATGAAGCCAGGCGACGGTACGCGGATCGAATCCAAACCGCGACTCGCTCTCTGCATCGCCACTGTGCGGGCCACTCCCGGTCACTATGACTCCGAGAACTACAACCGCGAATGCGGTGCCAACCATTGCCCAAGTGAGAATTCGAAGTTCTGGACGAACCAAGTAAATAATTGGTCGATCACCTACATCTCGGGAGCGCACGACAAGGGCTACGCAGCCGGCCGCAATTAAGGTCGACACTAGAAAGTGCGCAGATACACTTAGTGGGCTCAGGCCCGTAAGTACAGTGATACCACCAAGGATTGCCTGGGCGAAGGTACCAATAATTGGAATGAAAGCTAGTAGTAAAATCACCGGCCGTGCAGGCAGCTCCGCCGCTCTGCGACGACGTCTATCCATGATCGCAGCAATTACTGCCGCAATCGCCAAGAACACCAGTGCAAACGTAAGTAGCCGATTCCCAAACTCGACATATTTGTGCCATGCCTCTTCCTGTCGAGCAGTAGGGATGTATGAACCCTCAACACACTGCGGCCAAGTTGGGCAACCCAGCCCCGATGAGGTTAGGCGAACGATGGCTCCGGTAACCACGATCGCGCACTGGGCCACTAGATTCGCGACAAAGATTCCTCGGACCGCGGGGGTGCATCTACCCGATTTGAATTCCGTTGTTATTTGCGCTGCCGTGGACGTCATGTAGAACACACTAAGGTCGAGGCCCACATTGTCGCCACCCGGAGTTACTCCCAGCGAAAGTAGCGGCGCGCGAGAAGAGCCCCGATGGCCCCCCAGACGGTGAGAACAATGACGGGCATTAGCAGGTTCGCGGTGCCGGGCGCCGGGTCTGTGAGCGAGATAGTGAGTGCGCTAACGAGTGCCGCAGAAAGGGTGAATTGGATTATTGAGCCTAGGACATCAGGCATTTGGTCAGGTGAAATAATGATGCCGCCGAATAATATAAGTGTGAGAAAGGCCCCATTAGCCACAGCGAGCACCGCTTCAGCGCGCAGTGCTCCAGCCAAGAACAATCCCCAGGCTGCGAATGTGAAGGCGCCCAGAAGCGCTATCAGGATTGACAACGGCCAAGCCCCACCAGGCCGCCAGCCCAGCAATGCACCCAGAAGTAAAACGACCAGCATCGAAAGCAAGGTCACGATCGCGGTAGCAATCGCCTTGCCCGCCAACAAGTTCGTTCGGGTTAGCGAAGTCGTGGCCAAGAAACGCAGGGCACCTGAGCGCCGCTCGAATCCGGTGGCAATGGCCAACGAGGTGAAGCAGGTGGCCAAAAGACTTATTGACAAGACTTTCGGGATTGCGCCATCGATGCCGCCAGGCACAAATGTGGTGAGACCGAGCGCAAGCACCAGCACGATCGGAATGATGAACACGAGGAGCAGCTGTTCCCCGTTACGCAGCAGTAGGCGCAATTCCCAGCCGGTATGTGCCTTGGTCCGAGCCCCAGAAGTTATCACTTGTTACCCTCCGTGGCTGCGATGACGATGTCCTCTAGGGTGCGTCCGCCAGATCTAATTTCAGTGGCTTGAATCCCGGTCGCGGCGCACCACTTAGTGATGTCGGCCAAGAGTTGCGGTGAAGCTTGACCTCGAACTTCGTATTGCCCGGGCTTCATTTCGATTACCTGAAATTGGTCGCCAAGTGCGCTGGTTAGCCCATTTAGATCAAGGCCGCTGGTGGCCCGAAATGAGGTGATATCAGCGGCACCGGTTAAGGCGGCGACGGTGCCGCTGGCCACGATTTTTCCAGCCACCATCACAAGTACGAAGTCAGCGATTTCTTCGACGTCACCCAGTTGATGGGTCGTTAAGACAATGGCTGTGCCAAGGTCGCGCAAGGCACCCAATGCGGCCAGTAGATCGCGGCGGGCCGCGGGGTCTAGCCCGGCGGTGGGTTCGTCCAAGAAAAGCAATTCCGGATTGGGTAACAACGCAGCCGCAAGCTTGACCCGCTGCTGCTCACCGCCAGACAGCCGCCGGGTCGTGGTTTTGGTTGCCGGGTCGATGCCAAGGGCCGTGAGCAAGGTGATCGGGTCGGCCGGGTCTGGATACAGTTTCGCCAAGTAGGTGAGCCATTCCAATGGCTTGGCGGTCGGGTACAAGCCACCCATTTGCAGCATTACGCCGATCCGAGAGCGTGAGGCTGCATCAGCCGGTGGCCGGCCAAATAGGGCCACCGAACCACTGGTTGCCGCCCGCAGCCCGGTGCAGACCTCAACCGTGGAGGTTTTCCCGGCACCATTTGGCCCTACCAAGGCGGTTACCTGGCCGGCAGTCACCGAAAAAGAGATGCCGTCGACCGCCGAAGTGGGGCCGTAACGGATAACGAGGTTCTCAACCTGCAACACGGTATTTGCCACGAGGGCATCATATGGACCCCCGATTTGCCATGACTATTGAATTACGCAACAATGTGGTTGTGAAATTCCCCGGTGAGGCCGCCGAGCGCCTAGCGCACTCGTTATTGGACCTTGGCCCCAGTACCGCGGCCGAGTTGGCCACGCGATTAGGAGTTACCTCAGCGGGGGTTCGGCGGCAGTTAACGGCCTTACAAGGTGCTGGTTTGGTTGTGGCGGGGGATCGGGCACCTTATGGCAAGGCACCCACCGCCCGCAGGGGGCGTCCGGGTCAGGTCTTTAGCCTCACGGCCTCGGGGCGAGCGGCCCTTAGCCAAACTTATGACGATCTGGCCGTTGAAGTACTGCGCTTTGTACATGAAACCCAAGGGGATGCAGGGGTTCGGGCCTTCGCTGAGCAAAGGGCCAACCGGTTGGTCCAGCAGTTGCTACCGGCGCGAGATAACGACGTGACCGGCACGGCCGAGGACATTGCTATTGCTTTAACAGCGGCCGGCTACGCGGCTTCGGTGGAGGCAGGCGACCACGGGGTTACCGTGCAGCTTTGTCAGCACAATTGCCCAATTGTGGATGCGGCCGCTCAGTTTCCAGCACTTTGTGACGCTGAGACCGCGGCACTAGGTACCGCACTTGGGCGTCACGTCACAAGGTTGGCGACCTTGGCACATGGTGACGGTGTTTGCACCACGGTTATTCCAACCCACGACGCCAGAGTTAACTTCCTTGGCCAAATTTCGACCGACCAAATCAATCGAAAGGCATCAGCATGACAACTTCGGCAGAGCAGCAAGCAGCCACCATTGATGAGCTAGGTCGGTATGAGTTTGGTTGGCACGACACCGACGCCGCTGGGATAAGCGCCCGGCGCGGGATCAATGAAGATGTTGTCCGCAATATCAGCGCCCTCAAGAACGAGCCTGAGTGGATGCTCCAATTGCGGCTCAAAGGCCTTCGGCTCTTCCAAAAGAAGCCCATGCCGACCTGGGGTTCAGATCTCAGTGGCATTGATTTCGACAACATCAAATACTTCGTGCGTTCCACCGAGAAGCAGGCAACGAGTTGGGAGGATCTACCAGCAGACATCAAAAACACCTATGACAAGTTGGGGATCCCTGAAGCCGAGAAGCAACGGTTGGTATCGGGCGTGGCTGCGCAGTACGAGTCTGAGGTCGTTTACCACAAGATTCGCGAAGACCTGGAGGAGCAGGGCGTGGTATTCATGGATACCGATACCGCATTGCGCGAGCACGAAGATATTTTTAAGGAGTACTTCGGCTCGGTGATCCCGGTTGGTGACAATAAATTTGCGGCCTTGAATACCGCGGTGTGGTCCGGCGGCTCGTTTGTTTACGTGCCCAAGAACGTCAAAGTTGATATCCCACTACAAGCGTACTTTCGCATCAATACTGAAAATATGGGCCAGTTTGAACGCACCTTAATGATTATCGATGAAGGTGCATACGTGCACTACGTTGAAGGTTGCACAGCTCCGATCTACTCAAGCGATTCGCTGCATTCTGCTGTCGTAGAAATAATCGTGCGCAAGGGTGCGCGCTGTCGCTATACCACTATCCAGAACTGGTCAACAAATGTCTACAACCTTGTCACTAAGCGTGCGGTGGCACACGAGGGTGCGACCATGGAGTGGGTTGACGGGAATTTAGGCTCGAAAGTAACAATGAAATACCCAGCGGTGTGGCTTACCGGCGAGCACGCCAAGGGTGAAACTTTGTCCATTGCCTTTGCTGGCGAGAAGCAACACCAAGATGCTGGCGCAAAAATGGTTCACGTCGCCCCGAATACTTCCTCAAATATTGTCTCGAAATCAGTTGCCCGCGGCGGCGGTCGAACCTCATACCGTGGCCTTGTACAGATTCTTGAAGGTGCACACGGATCCAAGAGCACGGTTAAATGTGATGCGCTGCTGGTGGATGACATTTCGCGATCTGACACCTATCCGTACGTTGATGTGCGCGAGGATGACGTCTCGATGGGCCATGAAGCTACCGTCTCAAAGATCAGCGCGGATCAACTGTTTTACCTCATGTCACGTGGCATGACCGAAGATGAGGCAATGGCAATGATCGTGCGTGGGTTTATCGAGCCGATAGCCAGAGAATTGCCAATGGAGTATGCAATTGAGCTCAACCGCCTGATCGAAATGCAAATGGAAGGGGCCGTTGGGTGACCACAGCTCCACCGATTGATTTATCACCACGGCTGTCGTCATTAGACCCTAATGTCTTTGATGTCCCCACTGGGCGTGAAGTCGAATGGAAGTTTGCTCCCTTAGCCGCATTTAGCAGATTTTTTCAGGCAATCGAAGGTGCCGGGGATATTCGCGCGACACACGAAAACGAATATGTGAGAAATGTACCTATAAGTGACGTGCATTCCAGTTGGCTCCCCACCGATCGACCACTGGCGGTAGCGCGTTCATTGGTGCGAAACGCTGTTGTAGTCGACGTCCCACGCGAGCAGGTGATCGCAGAACCGATTGTGGTGCAATTGCAGGGCGCTGGCGATACTTCTTACCAGCATGTTGAGATCAACGTCGGTGCATTCAGCAGCGCGGTCTTAGTTATAGAACACGATCTCGATCGTGACATCTGCGGCGCGCTCGTAGTCAATGTCGGCGATGGGGCCAAACTGACAATGCTGTCGGTGGTCGATGGCGCCACTGATGCAGTGCACCTCTCAGGGTGGCATACCACAACGGGGCGTGACTCAACGTTTATTGGTTGCGCCGTGACTCTTGGTGGTGGTTTCGTGCGGATCTCACCTTCGGTGACATACGCGGCTCCCGGCGGTAATGCTGAACTGCTCGGTCTCTTCCTGGCTGATGGCGATCAATATCTTGAACACCGAATCTTTGTCGAGCATGAACAGCCGCATTGCACCAGCCGGGTTACCTACAAGGGCGCCCTTTCCGGGCCTGGGTCGCATACGGTTTGGGTGGGGGATGTACTCGTTCGTCGTGGCGCTACGGGCACCGACACTTATGAATTGAATCGAAACCTGCTGTTGAATGACGGCCCTCGCGCCGACTCCGTCCCGAACCTCGAACTCGAAACCGGAGAAATCATTGGTGCCGGGCACGCGAGCGCAACCGGGCGCTTCGATGACGAGCAACTCTTCTACCTCCAATCCCGTGGTATCCCTGAAATTCAGGCGCGGCAATTGGTAGTTCGCGGGTTTTTTGCTGAAGTGCTCGGACGACTTAATGACGATACGTGGCGAGACGCCATGATGTCGCGGATTTCAGTTCGTCTTGGATTAGCCACTCAGGAGTCAAATAATGAATGATTCGTCAACTGATTTTGTGAGCGTCTGTCTAGTGAGCGAAGTCACCGCAGGGAAGGCCCGGCATTTTCAAATCGAAGGTGTTCCTGTTGCGGTGGTGCGCACCGATGAGGGCGTTTTTGCTATAAAAGACCAGTGCTCACACGCCGACGTAGCACTCTCTGAGGGCGAAGTTGAAGGTTGCATGATCGAATGCTGGCTGCACGGCTCACAATTTGATCTGCGCACCGGCGATCCACTCACCCTTCCGGCAACGTCAAAGGTGCCCGTCTACCAAACTCGTGTTATTGGCGAGGGCCAAGACGCAACAATTGAAGTTTCTCGAACCCCGATGTCCGTTTGACCAATGCAAGACGAAAAGAAAGGCACCACGTCATGGGATCATTAGTTCTAACCGACCTTCACGCCTCGGTCATCACCGACGACGGCGAACTTGAGATTCTTAAGGGGGTTTCTTTAACGATAGAAAGTGGAACCACCCATGCCGTCATGGGGCCAAACGGCTCCGGTAAATCCACCTTGGCTTATGTGATCGCAGGGCACCCGAAGTATCGGGTCACCTCGGGCAGTATCACCCTTGACGGTGTAGACGTTTTGAGTATGAGTGTTGATGCCCGGGCACGCGCAGGACTGTTTCTTGCGATGCAATACCCGGTGGAGGTGCCTGGTGTTTCGGTTTCGAACTTTCTCCGTACTTCGGTGACCGCGGTACGTGGTGAAGCACCGAAATTGCGCACCTGGGTGAAAGAGATGAAGGAGTCGATGGTTGCCCTGCAAATGGACCCCTCGTTCGCCGAACGCAATGTGAACGAAGGATTCTCCGGCGGCGAGAAGAAGCGGCATGAAATCTTGCAGTTGTCGCTGCTCAATCCTAAATTTGCAATTCTTGACGAGACTGACTCCGGGCTAGACGTGGATGCGCTGCGTACGGTGTCGGAGGGTGTAAACACCTTCAGGGATCAGTCCGATGCTGGAGTTTTGCTCATCACGCACTACACCCGAATCTTGCAGTACATCAAGCCAGACTTCGTGCATGTTTTCGTTGACGGCCGCATCGTCACGAGCGGCGGTGCCGACCTTGCCACCGCCCTTGAGTCGCAGGGCTACGAGCAGTATTCACCGGCATCCGCTTAAGCCTGATCGAAGGGTAGATCAAAGTGTCTGGGATTGACGTTGAGCGGATTAAGGCGGATTTTCCGATCCTGAGCCGCACGGTTCGTGATGCCCAGCCGCTGATTTATTTGGATAGCGGAGCCACGTCACAAAAGCCCTATGCCGTTCTCGATGCCGAACGGGCGTTTTATGAAACTAGCAACGCGGCGGCGCATCGAGGTGCGCATCAGTTAGCCGAGGAGGCAACCGCGGCTTATGAGCAATCCAGAGCGCAGATTGCGGCATTTGTCGGGGCGAAGTCGGAGAACATAATCTTCACCAAGAACGCCACCGAATCATTGAACCTCGCCGCTTACGCATTTTCCAACGCCACAGCATTAGCTCAATGGGGCAGTGCCGTTGACCCTCGTTTTCAACTCCAACCTGGCGATAACGTGGTAGTCACCGAAATGGAGCACCACGCGAATCTGGTGCCTTGGCAGGAGTTGTGCGCCAAAACGGGGGCCACCTTACGCTGGATTTCGTTAACGGACGATGGCCGCCTTGATCTTTCAAACCTTGGTGAATTGATAGATTCTTCGACGAAAGTTGTGAGCGTTGTCCACCAGTCGAATATTCTTGGGACGATCAATCCGGTAGTGAAGTTGATGGCAGCAGCGCATGCGGTCGGGGCCATCGGAGTAATTGATGCGTGCCAGTCCATACCCCATCAGGGCGTCGATGTGGTTGAACTTGGTGCAGATTTAGTTGCTTGGGGTGGGCACAAGATGCTTGGGCCAACCGGTATAGGGCTGCTCTATGGCACCGCAGAGATTTTGGATGCGATGCCGCCTTTCATAACCGGTGGATCCATGATCGAGATGGTCACCATGGAGCGAAGTACCTACGCGAAAGCGCCACAGAAGTTTGAAGCTGGGGTGCCCATGGTGGCTCAGGCGGTTGGCCTAGGCGCAGCAGTTTCGTATTTGACAGGCATTGGGATGAACGCTATTGCCGAGCACGAACACCAACTTACGGTCCATGCATTAACTGGTCTAATGGCGATACCCGGAGTCCGGATAATTGGACCAACCACTGGCATTGATCGGGGCGGGGCTATCTCATTCGAAGTAGCCGGAATCCATCCACATGATGTAGGCCAAGTACTAGACAACTTGGGTATCGCTGTTCGGGTCGGACATCACTGTGCCTGGCCAACGTGTCGGCGCTACGGAGTCCCGGCGACCACGCGGATCACTCCATATCTCTACAACAGCGAAAGTGATATCGACGCGGCTATCGCCGGGGTCCGTGAGGCTCAGAGGTTTTTTCAGGTGGCGTCGTGAGTCTTGAATCCTTGTATCAGGAAATCATCCTTGACCACTACAAGAATCCACGCGGTCGAGGTTTACTCGAAGCCCCGCTGGGTACGGCATTTCACGTTAATCCCACCTGTGGTGATGAAATCAACATGCAGGTTGCATCCGACGCCGACGGCGGACTTTTGATTGGGTACGAGGGTACGGGGTGTTCAATCTCCCAGGCCAGTGCCAGTGTGCTTTATGAGTTGGTCCAAGGGTTGCCGGTTGCCGAAGCCGAGAAAATTCGACTAGCTTTTGTTGAGCTAATGCACAGTAAGGGAAATGCTGAGCCAGACGAGGAAGTTTTAGGCGATGGCGTCGCGTTTGTGGGAGTTGCGAAGTACCCGGCCCGGATCAAATGTGCGCTGCTCGCGTGGATGGCACTGCAAGATGCCGAGATCAAGGCTGATTTAGTCATGCCCGCACCGTTGGATGAGAAATGAGGATGCGATGAGTATTGCGACCGAGGACGAGGTAATTGAGGCTATGAAGGATGTGGTTGATCCTGAGCTGGGTATCAATGTGGTCGACTTAGGCCTGGTCTACGGGGTGAGTGTCGACGATGGCAATGTGGCAACGGTCAATATGACGTTGACATCGGCGGCTTGCCCGCTAACTGATGTAATTGAAGATCAGACGCGGGCGGCGCTCTCAGCGGTGGTGAGCGATTTCGCCATCAATTGGGTCTGGATGCCGCCATGGGGGCCGGACAAAATCACCGATGACGGCAAAGACATGCTGCGAGCGTTGGGGTTCAACCTCTAGGAAAACCGCTGTGGTTTTTCAGGTGAGGTTTAGCTCATAGAATGGCCATGTCATGATTACCGCCACTGGAGTTGAACTGCGCGCAGGGGCCCAACTTCTAATAGGCGATGTCTCGATTCGAATTGGAAAAGGCGACCGGGTTGGTCTGGTGGGCCGTAATGGGGCGGGTAAAACTACTTTCACCAAGGCGCTGGCCGGCGAGGCAGTTCCAGCCCAGGGCCAAATAACTTGCACCGGCACCGTCGGATACCTGCCGCAGGATCCACGTTCGGGGGATCCCGAAGAGTTGGCCCGTGATCGAATTCTGGAGGCGCGGGGCCTGCGTGATGTAATGCGGCGAATGCAAGAGGCCGGCATGCAGATGGATACCCCAGATCCAGATGAGCGTGATCGCATCATTAATCGCTACGCGCGCGCAGAAGCCGAGTTTGAGGCCTTGGGTGGTTACGCTGTTGAGTCTCAGGCGGCTGCGATCGCGGCATCGGTCGGCCTTGAGGAGCGAATACTTAGTCAGCCACTGGGCACGCTATCTGGTGGTCAGCGGCGCCGGGTGGAGTTAGCACGTATTTTGTTCAGCGGCGCAGATGTACTGCTTCTCGATGAACCCACCAACCACCTTGACGCGGATTCTGTGCGCTGGTTGCACAAGTTCCTGGCTTCATATGAAGGCGGGTTCGTCGTCATTAGCCATGATGCGACCTTGCTTGAGGGTACCGTCAACCGAGTTTGGCACCTTGATGCAAACCGTCGCGAGATTGATATTTACACACTTGGGTGGAAGGCATACTTAACGGCGCGTGAGACTGATGAGCGTCGGCGAAAACGTGAGCGCCGTAATGCGGAGCAGCAGGCCGACTCACTGCGCAATCAGGCTGAACGCATGCGAGCAAAGGCTTCGAAGGCAAAGGCCGCGCAAAATATGCTTCGTCGTGCTGACATCTTGCTGGCCGGGGCCGACGAAGTCAGGCGTGCCGATAAAGTCGCCAAACTCCGGTTCCCGACACCGAAACCATGTGGACGCGTGCCGCTGTCGGCCACCGGCCTTTCGCGCTCCTACGGCTCACTTGAAGTATTTACGGATGTCGATTTATCCATCGATCGCGGCTCACGGGTGGTGATTCTTGGGTTAAATGGGGCTGGTAAAACCACTCTGCTGCGAATTTTGGGTGGGGTTGATCTACCCGATACTGGTGTTGTCGAACCCGGCCACGGTGCAGTGGTTGGTTATTACGCGCAGGAGCATGAGACATTAGACCCGAGCGCGACCGTGCTGGAGATGATGAATCGCAATGCTCCAGATTTGGATGACACGCGTAAGCGGACCGTCCTGGGTTCGTTCCTATTCGCCGGCGATGATGTACGTAAGCCGACATCGGTTTTGTCCGGTGGTGAGAAAACTCGTTTGGCACTGGCCTGCTTGGTGGTCTCAGGGGCGAATGTTCTGCTTTTAGATGAACCAACGAACAACCTCGACCCGGCTAGTCGGGAGGAGGTGCTGCAAGCCTTACGCTCATATGAGGGGGCGGTGGTTTTGGTGTCGCATGACCCCGGTGCCGTGGCAGCACTTGACCCCGAAAGGGTGCTGATCTTGCCTGACGGTGATGAAGACCTCTGGAATGCGGACTACGTAGATTTAGTTGAACTAGCTTAAGGGCAATTGGGAGACGACATGTCGGACAATTTCACAGAACTTGACGGCGTCCGGACTCAACGGCGCGACCAGGTACTGCACGTCACCTTGGCCAACCCCGATAGTCGCAATGCCCAGTCACCAGCAACCTGGAGACGCCTTGCGTCGATCCCGGAACTCATTACTGAAGAGGTGCGGGCCGTTGTCTTAACGGGGGAGGGGGTCAGTTTCTGCGCTGGGCTTGATCGTCGCATGCTAAGTCCCGAAGGCATCGAAGGCGAAGAGTCACTAATATCTCTCGCCAGCTCTGAGAGCGCGAAAATTGACGAGTTCATCACAACCTTCCAGTTGGCATTTACTTGGTGGTCTGAGACACCAGTAATTACCATAGCAGTGGTACAAGGGCATGCCATTGGGGCCGGATTTCAACTCGCACTTGCCTGTGACTTCATAGTCGCCTCCGAGAACGCCCTTTTTGCAATGCGTGAAACTTCACTTGGGCTGGTGCCTGATCTAACCGGCACTTCGAGGCTCGTTAATCGAGTCGGATATTCAAAAGCCCTTGAGATTTGTGCATCCGGGCGTTTCGTTGACGCCGATGAAGCGGTGCGCATCGGGCTTGCCCACGCGAAGGCACCACTCGCGGAGTTGGCTCATTACACCGACACTTTGGTCACGTCATTAAGCACAGCTCCGGCGGGCGCAGTTCGCGAATTGAAGTCACTCCTGCGTGCGGCTGAAGTCAATGCCCCTGCGGACCAGCATCGAGCTGAGCGCATAGCTCAGGCGAACCGATTCGCGGATCTTCGTTCTGCGATGGAAGGATAAGAGTGTCAAACGAGAATATCTGGATCGCTTATCGCTCAATGACCCGTGATCGGTCGATAAGTGCGAAATCGCTTAACCGAGCCTTGATCCGACGCATCCTTGGCTACGGGCGCCCCTACCGACTCTTCATCGCCGCATTCTTAGTGACACTTGTTGTGACTTCACTACTTAGTGTTGCGCAACCCCTGCTCTTCCGGCGAATCATCGACCAGGGTATTAGCGTTGGGGATTCACGTCTTGTCACCTTCACGGCGGTTCTGATCGGCGTCATTGCCATTATTGATGCGGGACTTGGGCTCGTCGCTCGATGGTTTTCCTCACGTATCGGCGAAGGCCTCATCTACGACCTACGCACCGAGGTGTACTCGCATGTCCAAAACCAATCGGTGGCCTTCTTCACGCGCGCGCAGACCGGAGCTTTAATCTCACGGCTCAATAGTGACGTTATTGGGGCCCAACAGGCGTTTACGTCAACTCTCGGTGGAGTGCTTGGCAATATGATTTCGCTGGTGATTGTGCTGATCACCATGTTTATTCTGTCTTGGCAAGTAACCGTTGTCTCGCTATTACTTGTCCCACTATTCATCGTACCTGCCCGGTGGATGGGCCGACGCCTTCAAGGCATGACCCGTCAATCCATGCAACTAAATTCGGATATGAGTGTCCAGATGTCCGAACGCTTCAATGTTGCGGGGGCCTTGCTCGTGAAGCTGTTTGGCCGTCCGGCCGATGAAGCCGCAAACTTCTCCGGGCGCGCCGAGCAAGTGCGCGATATCGGGGTGAAGATGGCGATGGCTAACAGGTGGTTCTTTACCGCGCTAACATTGGTTGCAGCATTGGCAACGGCAATAACCTACGGGCTCGGCGGGAATTTAGTTATCTCCGGGGTACTCACCCTAGGCACGCTTTTGGCTTTGGTTGGCCTGCTGGCTCAGCTTTACGGCCCGCTCACAGCCCTGTCGAATGTTCGAGTCGAAGTGATGACAGCCCTCGTCTCTTTTGAGCGGGTATTCGAAATCTTGGATCTGCCACCCTTGGTTCGCGACACACCCGATGCACGGCCTGTGACAACTGGACCATTAGGAGTGAAGTTCGAAGACGTATGGTTTCAGTATCCGACGGCCGCGCAAGTTTCACTGGCCTCGCTGGAGTCAATTGCGCGTGAAGATCCAGGCCAAGCCGGTGTCGACGTGCTTCGTGGGGTCTCATTTGAGGTGCTGGCTGGCACTTTGACAGCGTTGGTGGGTCCGTCGGGTGCCGGTAAAACTACCGTAAGCGCTTTGGTTAACCGTCTCTACGATGTGAGCGCTGGCGCCGTGTTAGTGGGCGGCGAGGATGTTCGCGAGTTGCAGATGCAGTCTCTGCATCAGGCGATTGGCACGGTGACACAGGATGCGCATCTATTTCACGACACCATCAGGGCCAACTTGCTTTACGCCAGGCCTGATGCCAACGAAGACGACATGCTCGAAGCCTGCCGCTCCGCACAGATCGCCGACCTGATCGGCGCATTGCCGGGCGGATTTGACACCGTGGTTGGCGACCGCGGCTACCGGTTATCCGGGGGCGAGAAACAGCGGATTGCCCTGGCGCGCCTGTTATTGAAAGCTCCTCGAATCGTGATTTTGGATGAAGCAACCGCCCATCTTGATAGTGAAAGTGAAATTGCGGTGCAACTGGCCCTGGATTCAGCCCTTGTCGGACGCACTTCGATCGTAATTGCGCACCGATTATCGACAATACGCCGGGCGGATCAGATACTTGTTGTCGTTGATGGACAAATCGCCGAACGCGGAACGCATGATGAGTTGATCAGTGTCGGCGGTGCGTACTCTGATTTGTACGAGGCACAGTTCGCCGACCAGGTTACGCCGAACTAGAGCAGTCGGGCCGAGCTAAACGGGGGCCGTGTCACTAGCATCCTCTTTGGCTTCACGCCTTAGGAAGACGTACCAACCAACAAGTGCTACGCCGGCGAATAGGAGCCATTGTCCCGCATAGGACAAGTTCATGGTGTCGTCGATCTGCGGTGCCGCCACAAACACGAGCACCTCTTGTGACGGCATGGAGGTGGTGAGCCTTAGGTAACCATCGAAATCACCCGGTAGCGGGAGCACTGAGGGATCTACAGCGCCGACCATTTTCGAGGGCAGGCCCGTGCGGGATGCTGCACTAATTTGCTCAAAACCATGCCAGGAACCGATGACTGCAACCTGGCCGGAGGGAGGATCCGGGATTTCCGGAGAAATGGTGGCCGAAGAATTAGCTGGCAGCCAACCTCGAACGACCCAAACGCTGCGACCGTCAACTAGTTGTAGGGGAGTGAGAACCCAGAATCCATTTCGCCCATCTTGGGGTCGCTGACGCACCACTACTTGCGTTGACAGGTCGTAGGTACCGGTCACCGACATGCTCTCCCAGTCGGGGGGCTGATTGACGATCGCTGATAGCTCACTTGGCTTGGCGGAGGCAGCTTCTTCCAAAGCGATGCGCTGGACCTGCTTTTCGTTTGCTCGCTGCCATTGCCAACGACTCAAAAGTCCGAAAGCAACAATCGCGACCAAAACTAGGGTGGTAAAGGCAATCCACCGACGGGTCCGAAGTAACGCGAGCATGGTGCCAGCCTATGGCTGAGGTGAATCAAAACTTCCGGACCGCGGCAGGGCCGGCTGACTTTGCTCCGCAACCCCTAATTCACCAGGTTCATCATTCTCGCGGCCGGCATTTGCCACCACCACAGCAAGGTACGGAAGGACGACGGCACCGGCAAGGAGCACCCACCGGGGCCAGCCCGGCACTACGATCGCCCCAAGAACGCAGGCGGTTCGTATTCCCATTGAGATCAAGTAACGACGGGTGCGCCCGGTCTGTTCTTGGCTCAGGGGCCGCTGCGCCCCAGTTATCGTAAATACCTCTATTTCGGGCGCCTTGTCCTTAGCCACGGATAGCCCCAACTCCCATAACGTCACCGTAAGGCCAAATGGTGGGTCGCGCCTACTGGGGCACAAGAAAATGACTGTTCACTAGGTGTTAGGTTCGCCACCATGAGAAATCGCACATTCGGCATGGCCGAAGTCGTTGGCACCTCACCGGACAGCATCGAGGCGGCGGTCAGTACCGCGGTCGAGAGGGCGGGCAAGACGATGAAGCACATCGACTGGTTCGAAATCACTCAGGTTCGCGGTTACGTCAAAGATGGTGCGGTCGATCACTTTCAGGTTTCCATCAAAGTCGGGTACCGGCTTGAGGATGTCTAATGCGTGTTCGTCGGAGTGATCCGCTAAGCACCGGCCGCGAGGTCGATCGCTTGATGGCGTTCAGCGACGGAGTGGTTGCCGTTGCCATCACTTTGATGGTGCTGCCGCTCATCAATATTGAAGGTCCGGTTGGTGGCGCACCGCTTTACACGGTGGTTACGAAGAACTTAGGCCAACTGGTGATTTTCCTATTTACTTTCTACGTGGTCGCTGTGATGTGGCGGGTGCATAGTCGAATATTTAGCCAGATTCGCGGCTACGATAACCCACTATTTTGGTTGAACACTACCTGGCTTGCGGCAATTGTGCTGTTGCCTTGGTTTAGCAGTCTCTACGGAGACACCTTCGCAAAAAGTGGATCGTTCACGGACTTCAGTACTTCGGCGACACCTGACATTGCGCTGTTTTACTGGGTTCTCATGGCCAGTGTTAGTGCACTAGGCACCTTGATGGGGCGTCACTTGAGCCGCAATCCACGTTTGCTCTTACCAGAATCCGAGGCCGCCTATCTCTCGGGCGCAGCGCGTTATCGCGGGTGGATCATTGCCGGATATTTCTTGTTCATCGGTGTTATGAGTTTGTTCTCACCAATCATTGCTTCCTATCTACCTATTGGCATCTTCGTTCTGAGTGTGTTTCTCAAGCCGAAACAAACACCTGCAGAGGTGCAATCAAGGGCGGTAACTGACTCGAATGGAGAAACACCGTGAAAGATATTGCGCTAGTCACCGGCGGAAATCGAGGCATCGGGCTTGCCATCGCTCTACGGCTGCGGGCAGCTGGCCATGAGGTCGTGGTGGCTTGTCGATCGGGTCAGGCCCCTGAGGGTCTAGCAGCGGTAGCGATGGATGTTGCTGATCCGGCTTCGATTGATGCCGCATTTACCAAGGTTGAGGCAGATTTTGGTTCGGTGTCGATCATCGTGGCTAATGCTGGCATCACTCGGGATGGCTTACTAATGCGAATGAGTGATCAGGATATTGATGACGTACTCACCACTAACTTGGCGGGAGCTATACGTATTTCACGTCGCGGTTTGCGCGCAATGATTAAGGCTCGTGATGGTCGCATCATCTTCATTTCATCGGTTGTTGCAATGCTGGGTTCTGCGGGCCAGGTGAACTACGCGGCCGCGAAGTCAGGTCTGATCGGAGCCGGCCGGTCCTTGGCCCGTGAAGTTGGTTCGAGGGGTATCACGGTGAATGTGGTGGCGCCTGGATTTGTTGAAACTGACATGACAGCCGACTTAGAAGAAGACCGCAAGGCGTCGATCCTGAGTGCGGTGCCCTTGGGCCGGTATGCTCAACCAGACGAAGTCGCAGCACTTGTGGAGTTCTTGGCGTCGAAGGATGCCGGGTACATCACCGGCGCTGTGATTCCCATTGATGGTGGCCTTGGCATGGGCCACTAGGAAACGAGCAGGAGCAATTTTAGATGGGCATATTGCAGGGTAAGCGAATTCTGATTACCGGGGTACTTACCGACCAGTCCATCGCCTTCCACGTTGCCCGCCTCGCTCAGGAGCAAGGGGCGTTCGTCGTCCTAACATCATTTGGCCGAGTTATGTCACTTACCGCACGTTCAGCCGGCCGGCTTCCTTCGCTGCCACCGGTTATTGAACTGGACGTTACCAATGACGAAGATTTGGCTGCTCTGGAGAGTCGAGTACGCGAACACGTCGATGGGATTGATGGGGTATTGCACTCAATTGGCTTTGCACCTGAAGCGGCTCTTGGCGGTAAATTTCTATCCACCTCATGGGCGGATGCAGGTACCGCACTGCAAGTATCAGCTTTTTCGCTAAAGTCACTATCAGTAGCCTCTGAGCCATTAATGGGACCGGGTGGTTCCATTGTCGGGCTCGATTTCGATGCTGCGGTTGCCTGGCCCAAGTATGACTGGATGGGGGTAGCCAAAGCGGCACTCGAGAGCACCTCCCGTTATCTCGCCCGTGACCTGGGGCCGAAAGGGATACGAGTTAATCTGGTGGCTGCCGGACCAATTCGTACCATGGCCGCCAAAAGCATCCCAGGTTTTGAAGAGTTTGAGGGGGTTTGGGGCTCGCGGGCACCTCTAAGTTGGGATCTCGATGATCCTGAACCGGCAGCGCGGGCTTGTGTTGCTTTGATGTCGGACTGGTTCCCGGCAACAACCGGGGAGATCGTGCACGTTGACGGTGGAGTGCACTCACAAGGTGCCTAGCAAACAGCTGGTCCTAATTAGACACGCAAAGTCTGCATATCCAATTGGCGTTGCGGATCACGAGCGGCCCTTAAATGCACGAGGAGTTCGCGATGGCACTGCGGTCGGGCGGTGGCTAGCTCAATCCGGCCTACTGAATTTGAAAATATCCGTGGTGGTGTCATCGGCCCGGCGCACGCAAGAAACCTGGGGCCTGATCAGCGGTAGTGGTAACCACGAGATTGCGCTGACAGAGCCACGGCTTTATGAAGCGTCACAGCAGACAATTCTCGAGGTGATTAGAAAAACCCAGCTAGAGGTTGAGGCGCTAGTCGTCATCGCTCATAATCCTGGGCTTGAAAATGTGGCTTCGAATATCGCTAGCAATCGCGAATCGAGTTCTTACTTGATGCTAACGGAAAAATACCCGACATCCGGTGTCGCCGTATTCGATGTAATTGAATGGTCGACTATTACTGACCACTCAGCATTGCTTACAGAATTTAGCGTGCCCCGCGGCTAGTTGGTTTGTACGCGAGGTGCCGGCGTGACCACGCCAGCGCGCGCATCGGCTCCTTCGATATCTTCCCTGGTGATACCTAGGAGATACAGCACCGAGTCAAGGTATGGCACCGATAGTGCTGCGTCAGCGGCTTCGCGTGCCGCTGCTTTCCCGTTGAACGACACCCCGAGTCCGGCAGCTTCGAGCATCGATACATCGTTGGCACCATCACCAATCGCTATGGTGCGCCTAATCGGGATTTCGTATTTCGCCGCGAACTCCTCAAGTGCGGCCTTTTTGCCCTGACGATCAACGATGACGCCGACAACCTCACCGGTTAAGAAGCCATCGCGAACTCCAAGGTGGTTAGCTCTTACGTCATCAATGCCTAACTCATCAGCGATAGGCATGATTACCTCCGCGAAGCCCCCAGAAACCAGACAAACCCGGTATCCGAGGGTATTCAAAGTGCGGCAGAGGGTGCGAGCGCCAGGTGTCAACCGCAGCCGGGTTCTAACTTCGTCAAGAACACTGACCGGCAGGCCTTTCAATAAGGCGACACGTGCCCTCAGCGCGGCCACAAAATCCAGATCACCCGCCATTGCCTGCTCGGTGATTTGGGCAACTTGCTCACCAACTCCGGCATGTTCTGCGATGAGATCAATTACTTCATTCTGGATCAGCGTTGAATCGACATCGATCACCACCAGATGCTGCCCGCGGCGATCTAGACCCGACTCCTGCACGGCGATGTCGACACCCACTTCGGCTGCGGCAGCAACAAGGGCACGGCGTAAATCGTGTAGTTCGGCACCCGAACCCTCGAACACCACCGCGGTTACCGGATAAGAGGCGATCCGGCGGATGCGATCGATATTGCCCCCGCGATTAGCGATCTCCTCGGCAATACGAGACACGGCATCGGGTCGAAGTGGGGCCCCAAGAATCGTCACGTGCACGCGGTCGCGCCTGCGCACCGTGTCTTCGAGGGCGCCGGGCACCGTGGTGACATCCATCTCAAGGGCTGCGGCGGTGCTGCGGATATCTTGCCGAATCCGACTCATAATTTCGTCATTACCGGTGCCGCTGGTCTCGACATTAACCAGGGCGGAAAGCACCAACCGCCCACGGACCACCAGTTGCTCGACATCAAGAACGGTGATCGGGTGCGCGGCCAGTGCCGCGAAGAGGGTCTTGGTTACCCCCGGCCGGTCAGTTCCGCTAAGGGTTAGGAGCAGGGTCTGTGAAGTCATGTCGGTATAACGCTAGCGCGTGTGGCACCCACCACGAACATCCAAGGCGACTAAGGTCACTTTCGTGGCGCAAATTCTCGACCAGGCGGAGGTATTCACCTGCCGTCAGGTAGCGGTTAGGCGTGGGCGAAAACTGCTGCTGAACGACGTGAACTGGGTGGTCCGTTCAACTGATCGCTGGGTGATTCTGGGCCCTAATGGGGCTGGCAAAACCACCCTCCTGCAGCTCGCGGCAGCCCAAATGTTCCCGACCTCGGGGCAGGTGCATCTTCTTGGCGAAGAACTTGGCGCGGTTGATCTGGCGGATCTGAAACCACGTATTGGCTGGGCGAGTAGTGCCATATTAAATAGCCTTCCAGCCTCGGAGAGTGTTGAGAATGTGGTGCTGACCGGGGCTTATGGGGTGACCGGTAGGTGGCGGGAGAAGTATGAGTTGATCGACGAGTACCGCCGCACCCAACTTATTAAGACTTGGGGGTTGGAGGCACTTTCGAATCGGACTTTTGGCACCTTGTCCGAAGGTGAGCGCAAACGAACTTTGATAGCCAGGGCGCTGATGTCTGATCCAGAACTCTTGTTGCTGGATGAGCCGGGAGCTGGATTGGACCTGGGGGGCCGCGAGGATTTGGTGCAGCGCATGACGATATTGGCTTTTGATCGACATGCTCCAGCTCAAGTGCTCGTAACCCACCATGTTGAGGAAATCCCACCTGGCTTCACGCACGCGCTTTTGCTCCGCGAGGGTCAGGTGGTCGCCCAGGGGCCAATTGAGCAGACGATAATTAGTGAGACACTCACTCAAACGTTTGGGATTCCCATTAGGTTGGAACGAGTTGGTGGCCGGTATACCGCTCAACGAGCTAGTTAACTTAGAGAACAGGTGCCCTACTAGGTGTAATTTGGGCGGCGCTGTTCCACATGCGAAGGCGAGGCCGTAATGAAGGATAACGACGGGAAGCTAGAGGCTGAACTTAGTAACCGCATCTGGACCGTGCCGAATATTTTGAGTTTCATCAGGCTACTTGGTATCCCACTATTCCTCTGGTTGGTATTGGTTGAGCAGGCCGATGTGTGGGCGTTTGTCGTATTGGTGGTAGCCAGTGCCTCCGACTGGCTCGATGGTGCACTGGCTCGGGCACTTAACCAAACCAGCAAGTTGGGTGCGTTGCTCGATCCACTGGCCGACCGCCTCTATATCGCAGCCACGATTATCGGCTTAGCGCTTCGCGGCATCATCCCGTGGTGGTTGGTGCTAGCGCTAGCACTTCGCGATGTGATGCTACTGCTGCTCTTGCCCGCACTCAGGCGCCGCGGCATGCTCGCACTGCCGGTAACTTTGCTCGGAAAGGCGGCAACCTTTTGCCTGCTTTGGGGATTTCCGGCCCTCCTCCTGGGTTCAGTTGGTGGGGGCATAGGCACCTTCGGATTGATCTGTGGGTGGGCCTTTTCTTTGTGGGGTACTGCGCTGTACTGGTGGGCCGGGCTTGACTATGTGCGCCGCGGGCTGCGCCTTCCACTGGTAACGTAATGCTGATCAAGCGGGCGAAGTAAGCCCAATAGAGTTTGGTCAAGGTGTTGACAAGGAGGATCGCATGTACCCAGAGGAGTTGCGCTATACCGCCGAACACGAGTGGGTGCGGTCAGAGGCGGATGGCACGGTGGTTTTCGGGATCACCTCTTTCGCGCAAGAGGCTTTAGGCGACATCGTCTACGTAACCATGCCGGCGGTGGGTGAGTCTTTGGCGGCTGGCGCCGCATGCGGTGAGGTCGAGTCCACGAAAAGCGTGAGTGAGATTTACTCACCACTTGACGGTGTAGTAATTTCACGCAATGAATCTTTGGACTCGACACCGGAAAGCATAAATTCGTCGCCATATGGGGCTGGTTGGTTGGTCACCATGGCGCCGAGTGATCCAGCTCAATTTGCGAACTTACTCAGTGCGGCCCAGTACGCCGAAATTACCCTAAAGGGATAATGCGTACCAAACAGGCAACAGGAGGTGACAACGGTGCGCTGTGCTAATTGTGATGCCGCGGTCGAAATTGACGACCACTTCTGCGCTGAGTGCGGTAACTCGCTTGAGCTGGGCATAGAGCAGGTGGGCATAGAGCACACCGGTTCAATTACCTCGATCATCGCAATAGGTGGAGATACAAACTCGGGCCCGATGGCCCCGGTGGGATCCCCATCGCTAGCCGAGCTACCTACCGGTTCGGCGCTCTTGGTGGTGCATCGAGGGCCCGGGGAGGGTAGTGAATTCGCACTCAACGCCGATCTACTCACGGTCGGTCGCTCACCAGATTCAGAGGTTTTCTTAGACGATGTCACAGTCAGCCGCCGACACGCCGAATTTCGGCGAGGTAGTTCAGGGTGGAGTATTCGTGATGTGGGGAGCCTCAACGGCACTTATGTAAATCGAAGGCGCGTAGAAGATCATCAGCTTAATGGTGGGGATGAGGTTCAAATCGGCAAGTTCCGCTTTGTTTTCCTTGTCGGTGTGGAGCCAAAATCGTGAGTGGTTTGGCCCGCGGCCCGGTGGTTGGCACCATAAGCATCGGTGAGGTCTTGACTTTACTCAAGCGCGAGTTTCCTGACATCACGATTAGTAAGATCCGGTTCCTGGAAACCGAGGGATTGATTACTCCCGAGCGCACCGCATCGGGTTATCGGCGCTTCGCCGAACGCGATTTGGAGCAACTGCGTTCGGTCCTGACTTTGCAGCGCGACCAATACCTGCCCCTTAAAGTAATTCGTGAGCACTTAGAAGAGTCCACGGCAGAGTCGGCTAACCAACCAGTTGCCGGTTCCGGGTTGCGCGCCGATGATTTTCGCGCAGGGGCTGGCAAGGTACGCCTTACTCGCGGTGAGTTAGCCGAAATGGTTGAGTTACCCGAGGCCTTGATAGCTAGCTTAGAAACGATCGGGTTGGTTTGGGCGAACCCTGCCGGCCACTATGACGAAGATGCACTCGCTGTTGCCAGCATTGTGGCGCAGCTCGCCCCATTGGGAGTTGAGCCCCGACACCTGAGGTCATTTCGGGTTGTTGCCGATCGTGATACCGGGCTAGTCGAGCAAATCGCCACCCCCTTTAGTCAACCCAAGGACCGAGGCCAGCGGGAGCACGCACATGAGGTGGTCCGTGAGGCCGCGGCGCTCTTGGTGCAACTGCACGGGGCTTTGCTACGAGCGGAACTAGTTCGCGGGGGCCTGACCTAGGGGTTAGGCTGATGGCATGCAAGCACTTGATGTGATTGGCGTCCGCATGGAGATGCCGTCGAACAACCCAATAGTGCTGCTGCGCGAGTCGGGCGGGGTGCGGTACTTACCAATTTGGGTTGGGGCGGTCGAGGCAACCGCAATCGCTTTTGCCCAGCAGGGGGTCGTGCCACCTCGGCCAATGACCCACGACCTGCTGAAGGACGTTTTAGAGGCCACCGGTGCAACACTCGTGGAAATTCGCATCACCGCACTTGAAGATGGGGTTTTCTACGCGGTTTTGGTCTTTGCATCCGGGGTTGAAGTAAGTGCTCGGCCTTCGGATGCCATAGCACTGGCGCTGCGTGCCGGGGTGCCGATCTACGGAGCTGATGCGGTCCTCGATGAGGCTGGAATAGAGCTACCGGAGGAAGATCCAACTTCGCCTAATCTGGACGACGGCCAGCCGCAGGTGGCAAGTGATGTTGAGTTGAAACAATTCCGGGAGTTCTTGGACCAGGTCAAGCCTGAGGACTTCGAGTAGTTTCCGAGGTGTTCGGCGTACTCCAAC
>WLLZ01000180.1 GCA_009700485.1 Actinomycetota bacterium
GTTTCCATCTCCTCGGCCGTTACTGAATCCGAGCTATTTATGCCACCGGCGCGGCCAAACTTGCTTACCGTCTGGCCGTCGTGGCGGTCCATGTAGTCAGCCTCATTGCGTGCGTCGTCCTTTACTTTTTTGCGATCTGTACGAGCAGACTCGAGCTCTTTTGTCTCCGCATTAGTGTTACCACCAGCGGCCACTTGGTATACCTCTTTGCGTGCAGATCGCGCAGTGTCGACTCTTTCTTGTTCCTCTTTCGTTAACCCTCCGGCGGCTTCGCTCTTAACCTGCTTGCGCTCTGTGCGTATTGCATCTAATTGTCTTTGTTCTTCGGTTGTGTATTTCGTAATAAAACCACCACGGGCTTTGGCGGCGTCGTGAATTTTTTGTGCTTCCGCTTTCGTCGCGTCGACCTTGCTTTGGGTCTCGTCGTCGTACTCCCTGGTATCGCCAAGCGCTCGGGTCGACGAGGGGCCTAGGGAGCCAAAGAAGTTACCCGCCTGAGCGAGTATCGAACCTTTGGGCCGGGCATCTGAACGGGCCTGAGCCGCCTCTCTCACTTCCTTAGTTTCTACTTTGGTATCAGCAATCTTGGCCTTTTCTTCATCGGTCAATTTCGCCACGGTGGTTAAGGATTGGGTACCACCGACCAATGACGAGATGGCAGCGGCTCCGGCTCGCTTCACAGTGCCACCGATTGAGCCGCTTACCTCCCGATCTTCGTTACGTTCTTCCCGGGCCTCATGGACCGCTGCGGTGCGTTCCTTGGTCTTTGCAATTTTGGCTTTTTCTTCGTCACTTAATTTAGTGGTGTCACCCAAAGTTGAAGTCCCACCTACAAGGGATGAAACGGCTCCCTGAGCCAATCTTTTGGCACTGCCGTAGGTGCTGCCTTGTTCACGGTCATCTTTTGAGATGACATCGCCAGCCGAATAACGTTCGGGGGCTTCCTCGCCAACCGTATGTTTCATTTTCCACTCGTCAACGCCCTGGTTACCGATGGCCTTGTCGGCTGCACTTAGGCGAAGATTTGCGCTGACTTTACGGAAGGTGCTACCCAGAGCAGCGCGTACCTTGGTCTTCTTTTCATCGGCACTTTGTTCAGGTGCGCCGTCGGCGTGGGAGTCTTTCCAGGAGCCGACCGCTGAATTCATTTCGTCACTACGTTTTATGTCACGCTCCCTGGCCTCCTCCGCTGCAGCTTGGCGTTTAGGGTCATTTCGCAATGCGAGCGCTCCAGCTATGCGGGCGGCATTTGCGGCATGGTTAGTCAGTTCCTGAGCATTGAAACCGGTGGCGGTGGCCAGTTGCTTATGGACTGAACTTGCCACAGATGAGGTGTTGGCCTCGAAGCCCTTTTCACCGACGTCGGCGAATGTTTTGCCAATATTTGATGCGGTGGTGGAGCCGGTGGCAAATTGCGCCCGCTCAATCATGGCTTCGCCCGGGCGCGAGACTCCATTTTGCATTGGAGTGCCCACAGCTGGCTTGCTGGCGGCACGTTTGGCTCGAAAAGCCTCCATATGCGCTTTGGCTTCATCCTCGCTCAGTGGAGTGGTGCGCGGTCTTATCGAAGAGCTGGCAGTATCGGATGGACGAACTACTGAAGTCGCCAGATCCCCAGCCGAAACGGCTGGTTTTTGGCCACGCGTAAGGAGGCTGTCATCCTCGGCGTGCATCTGGCTCATTTGACTCCCTAAGCCACAAATATTAGCAGTGAATGGGCAGCCGCCATGGGGGAATATCCAAGGCTGAGCACACCTTGCTATCCTTCACGGGCGCCATTGCCACGGCCGCGTATTCCCCCATAGCTCAATTGGCAGAGCATTCGACTGTTAATCGAAGGGTTTCTGGTTCGAGTCCAGATGGGGGAGCCACAAGAGAGTTTTTGCTCGATCTGCCACCGCATAGACCTTTTGCAATGAGGATGGCTAGACCCGGAAATAGGTCGAAGGATCGCTTCAGCACCCAGGGTGAGGCATTAGCTAAGAGCCACCACCAGCGGTTCGGTTGTTTCGCGCTGATGCTTGGGATACCGGCACAGGGGCGGCCGCCGAGGAGTTCGATAGTGCGATCGGTCAGGAACTGATATCCGCGCGGTGATGGATGGATGCGATCAACATGCCAGAAGTCGCGCTCGTAAATCGAATCAACCGACCACAGATCAATGACCGTGGCCCCCTCTTCACCCGCCGCCCAACGCAGGGCCGAATTGATGGTCGAGGCACGCTGGTGAAAAGCCTTACCCACGATGCTGGGGTAGACCGTTGAGCGCCGGGGATCGGGAATTTCAATCAAGAACACTTTGGTGCCTACCCGCCGGAGCCGATTGATCGACTCGCGGATGTCGCCGGCGAAGGTCGGTGGGTCAAAACGCGAGCGCAGCATGTCATTGCCGCCGATTGAGATCAGGGCTAGGTCGGGCCTGAGGCATTCTGCCGCTGGTATCTGTACCCGGGCTAGATCCTTTGATCTGGCACCGGGGAAGGAAAGGTTCAGCTGCCTAGGTACGCGCAACGCATGTGCGCTTCGGCCTAACCAGCCAGGGCCGCTGAAGTTGTCGCCGTTGTCGCCGATGCCGAATGCAACGCTATCTCCAAGGCCGACAACCGTCTTAAACATCAAGCTGCCACGGGTAGTTGCAGTCCGCGGCTAGCAGATTGGTAGTGCCCGACGAGTTCACGGCCGAGGGCGGACCAAGTCCGAGATTGCACTCGATCATGCGCGACGCCGCTGATTTCATTTCGTAAGTCTGCATCAGCCACGAGTCGATCGACTTGCCGCACCATCTCGGCAGCATCACCGGGCGGGTATAGGAGTCCGTTGACTTCGTGACTGATTAGATCTAATGGGCCACCAATTGCCGGCGCAATCACCGGGGTGCCAGCGGCCATGCCCTCTTGAATAACCTGGCAGAAGGTTTCAAGTTCACCCGGTGCGATGAGTACGTCAAGTGATGCCATCGCGGAGCCAAGTTCATGTCCGGTTAGGCGCCCGGTAAATATCGCGTTGGGCAGGAGAATTTCGAGATTGTTGCGATCAGGTCCATCGCCGATGATGACGAGTTTTACCCGCGAGTCGGCTTGGAGGTACTTCATCATGCCGATGCCTTTTTCAGGGGCGAGCCGCCCGCAGTAGCCAACAACTATCTTGTTGTCGGCTTGCCATGAACTCCGTAAGGTCTCAGATCGTTGTTCTGGATTGAACACTTCATGGTCAACTCCGCGGCCCCACAGCAGAGGTTGGCTAATCCCGAGACCCTGTAAGTA
>WLLZ01000181.1 GCA_009700485.1 Actinomycetota bacterium
GAATTAAGGGTGCCCGAAGCCCGAACGGTTGAATCGTGCGTGACCTTAAGGCCGGTAGCCGATTCCACGTCTTCGATCGTTATTGCACCGGGGCGGAGCATCTTCGGATTAGGGCCAGTGCAATCGATGATGGTCGACTCGACACCAACCTCGCAGTCGCCACCGTCAAGAACAACATCATCACCCTGAAGCAACTCACCTATTTCATCAACAACATGCGCAGCGCTGGTCGGGCTAACCCGACCAAATCGGTTAGCGCTCGGCGCGGCTACACCGATAGCAGGATCTTTGGTGAGTTCGGCAAGTTCATGTAGTAGCGATCGCATTTCAAGATGTGATGGCACTCTGATAGCTATTGAGTCTTGGCCTCCGGTTACGAAGTCCTTGGCGCGTTCAGATCGGCGCACCACCAAAGTCATTGGCCCGGGCCAAAAGGTTGCGGCCAGGGCATGGGCGTAAATCGGGATTTGGACTCCCCAGGCGCCGAATGCAACGGCGTCGATAACGTGCACGATAAGTGGGTGATCGGCGGGGCGACCTTTGACCGCATAGATACGTGCCACGGCTCGCGCATCACCGGCCAAGGCACCGAGCCCATAGACAGTCTCGGTCGGCACCGCCGCCAGGTGGCCACCGGCGATTGCAGCCGCGGCTACGCGCGGGTCAGTGGTGGTAATCACGTACCCATTCAACCCAACGGGAAAAAAGTGCGGTGGTCAGCCCTTAAGACTGGGGGCGGTGAGCGTTACCTTTTTGTTCTTGGCGATGACTTTTCCGGCTTTCACCATGACCACCTGGTATTTACCGGACTTACTCGCGACGTTGTTGAACACTAAGGCCCCGGTCTTGTCGATGGTGCCGGTAGCGACCTTCTTGCCCTTGAAGTAAAGAACAGCTTTTACCCCTGGGGCCAGCACGGGGGCAGGGAAGGTGACGCGCATTTTGCCCAGGGAGGTACCGGTAACCGTGGGTGTTCTACCTGCGGCCGCAGTTGGCGTTTGCGCGGGACTGTAGATAGTCACCTCACCGGGTGCCGGTGTTGATATTGGCGCGGTGACGTTGGCGGTATAGGTATAGCCACCGGGTGCAAAGGCGCGCCCGTTATCAACCGGCACGGCAACATCGGCCGAGCCAAGTGCCGAGCCGGCGGGCACCACTACCTCGATATGCGCGTCATTGATGACCTTGTAGGCGGCGTTCCTGTTGCCGATCAACACCGCGGTTGCCGTGGTGAAGCCGGTGCCGATGAGAGAGATCGTGTTGCCGCCGGCTAGTGGCCCAGAAGCTGGGCTCACCCCGAGAATCTCAAAGGCCGAGCCACCGCCACCACCGCCGGAGCCACCGCCACCACTAGATCCGCCACCGCCGCTTGAGCCGCCGCCGCTTGAGCCGCCGCCGCTTGAGCCGCCGCCGCTTGAGCCGCCACCACTTGGCGTGCCCGGGTCGACCTCGACGAAGGAACGCACGTACGCAAGTTTGTTTGGGCTGCCATTCGGGCCGGTGATTCGATCAACCGAAGCGCTTGCGGTGAGGGCGCTGGCCACCTGCGATGGTGGCGCGCTGGTGTTAAGGCCCAGGTAGACGGCAGCCACGCCGGCCACATGCGGCGCCGCCATCGAGGTGCCGCTCATGGTTGCCGCTGCGGTGTCGCTGGTAATCCCGGCCGACAAAATGGTGACACCGGGTCCGAAGATGTCAACGCAGGAGCCGAAGTTCGAGAAGTAAGCGATGTTGTCACTTTGATCTGAAGCTGCAACGGTAATAGCGCTGGCCTCCCGCGCTGGGCTGTAGTAGCAGGCATCGTCGGTTGAGTTACCCGCGGCCACGACCACGGTGATGCCATCGGCGACCGCTGCTGCTACCGCGTCATCCATCGTCTTACTTGCAACGCCACCAAGGCTCAGATTCATGACGGCCGGTGTACCGGCCACGTGATCACCGATCGCCCAGTTGATTCCGTCCACTACACCCGAGGTCGAGCCACTGCCGGAGCAGTCCAGAACCCGCACGGGCACGACGGTCGCGCTCTTGGCGACCCCGTACGTGGTGCCGGCGACGGTGCCGGCGACGTGGGTGCCGTGACCGTGGCAGTCCTGGGGGGTGCCACCGATTGCCGAGTAGCCGGTCACGGTTCTGCCGGTGAACTCCGAGTGGCTGGTGCGCACCCCGGTGTCGACGATGTAGGCCTTCACCCCGGAGCCGGTACCAGCGGGGGTGAATTGCGTATCAAGGGGCAGGGTGCGGCTATCGAGTCGATCAAGGCCCCACGTCGCGCAACCTTGGGTGCCGGCGGGCACCGGGGAGCCGCAACTCGCGGTGGGTGTTGCCGAAGGTGAAGCCGATGGCGTCGGGGAAGCGGTGGGCGCGATACCGGGGCGAATCGCATACAGGTAACGGCCGCTAACCACCGGTGTCACACCTTCGCTGCCGCCCTTGAGTTGACCGGCTGCACCATCGATCAAGGTGCTGGGCAGGGTGGACCGAGAGGCCTTTACGTAGGTGCCGGTTTGGTTTACCGGGTTCGCGTAGCCGATGACGAATTTACCGTTGCTGCTCGACGTGGGTGCCAGCACTGTGTCGTAGTTGAAGATCAGGTCAATATTCCCGCTGCCACGATCCAAGATAATAAGTTGGAATGAGAACTTGATACCCGACGCGCTGTATTCACCAACGTTTACCCAGTTCACGCAGTAACCCGAGGTGGTACCAAACGAGGCGTTGCCCGCCGCACTGAGTGGGCCGTAGGTGACGGCAGACGTGGCCGCATTGCGGGTATCGATGTCGGTAAACAGTGGGAGGACAAGCGGGCGAGTAGTTGTGGTCAGATCGATGGTGCCCCAGTCGCTGAAACCTCCGCGTCCGTCATCGAAGCTGATACCGCCGTTGTTGTTAACGTAAATAGAGCTGTAGGAAGTGCCATACCAGTTGGCGCTGAACCCAAGGGCTACCGATGGTGAACTACCGTCATCTATGCGACCCATTGAGTTAGTCGTGCAACCACTATCGGAAAACACAGCACCTGAGTTGATACTGACAACCTGATCGGCTTCAACGCGAGAAACACCAGCGAGCTTCGCAAGAGCTGCCGCGTCTTCTGGTGTCATTTCCGCGGCGAAACCATTTATCGCTTTATCGAAGGTGTCGGTGACGGTGCCACCTAGGGTTTCGATGCTTGCTGAGACCGCCGCCTCGGATCCATCCCTTACC
>WLLZ01000182.1 GCA_009700485.1 Actinomycetota bacterium
AACATCGTCTTTCGTGCAATTTGTTATGACGCTGGGATCGCAGTAAGCGTAGATCTGAGCTTTCTTGCCATCGACCTTGAAGCTGTAGACAGATTCGCCAACACCGATATCAGAGCACATCGGGTTACCTTCTTCGATAGTGAAGCGAGCACCAGACTTCTTGCCGTAGGTGGCGATAAGTGGTGCATCGACGCCAGCGGGGCAATCAGTGCGGGCGGTGAAATTGGTGAGATTTAAGTTCGCGGTATTGCCTGGCTCGTAAACGGTGTAGCCAACGCCCACTTGGTGATCCTCGTATTTATCGCCTGAGCCCATGGCCAGGGCTGGTGCTGCCAGCCCGGCGGTCAAAGTAAGTGCAGCGAATGCGCTGACGATGGTCTTCACATTGAGAATTTTCACTGTTGTCCCCTTGGTCGAATGGCTGATAACTCAGCATATGGCGACGCCGCCGGTGATGCCAGTGCAGCGGAGTTTGTCTCCATGGATTCTCAACTAGACGTTATTCGGCATGCTTCCTTGAATTCATCATGCTCGAATGCTGACTTCATCGATTCAAGCTCCTGCTTGCCGAGGCCGATTCTTGTTGCGACTGCACGCCAGGTCGATACGAAGTAAGCCACTTCGGACAAGATCGTGAGGGCAGCATCTAGCGTCAGCCTGAATTCAGTTCTGACCGACAATAGAGTATTGATGCTTCCTCTCGAGTCCGTCCGGTCAATTGCAGTGGACAAGTACTTCTGCCCAGGTTGCGGGTTAGGATTTAAGTCGAAGGCGGGGGACAACCGCCATGAATCTCCTGAAGTGTGTAGAAACCCATGGTTACGCAGATGATCGTCGGTATTGGAGATAAGCACATTCAAAGCGATACGCCGCCATAATTGGCTGAGGTCGGCGGTGGCCGATGGGGAGCTTTGCTCGATAACCTCGGCTAAATCAAGGTAGCTGCGGGTATCTCCATCACGTGCTTCCAGCATCGTCATTGCGCTCAAGTAACCGAAACGATTTTGGCCGCTGCGATCGAATCTGTTTATTATCAGGACGCTTCGGCCGGCAACACGTAGCAGCAGTGAATCTGGGACATCAACCCCCGCGGCTCTTGCGATGTCCAGTGCCACTTTTTCCCATGCCATGACATTCCAGGTGTCCGATCCCGAACTAGGGAACTTCGCGATTGCCAATCGTCCATCATCGGTTAGCACGTGCGCCTTCGGTCGAGCGCCGCCTAGTGAGCTGCCTTCACGTACGAGCCTTGCGAGATCCTCGTAGGCGGCAGAGTCGCCTTCAGCCCTATTGGCAATGTCGAGGAGCTCGGATAGGTCAGCAAGAACTGGCACACCGGTGGAGTCATTTGATTGAAAATCCGGACTACTTTCGTCCCGAAATCTAAGGGCGCCTTGGCGCAAGTCATCGCGGACTCGAAGAAGAAGATCTATCTCCCCGAAGGATCTAGGCGCGGAACCTGCTGCTTTGGCTCGCAATACTTCGGCGCGCGAAATTAATGTTCTCCCCCATCTATCTGGGCATGAATCAGTGAAAGCGCCGAACAATGAAATCCGCGCGGCAGTATGAATTGCACCTGAAGTTAATGGAAGAGCTGGATCAATGGCATATGCGTCTGGCAGCCAATTTCGACGAAGACTTCAATCTCACCAGTCATGTGGGCCCTGCCACCTTTGGCCTTCGTACGCGCTTTGGTAGTTGCTCCTCGGCGCGCAGGCGACCGACGTCGGTTGAAAGTGGGTCGAGACTCAAAGAAAGTTCTTCAAGAACGCCAAGGGCCCGGCTGATTCTCAGCAAGTTCTCAGTACTGATACTTCCGCCGGCCTCAAGTCGCATGACGGTATGCCGTGAGACCCCTGCTCGATCGGCTACCTCGGTGACCTGCAGCCGGCGAAGTCGACGCCAGGTTGCCGCATCGTGGCCCATTCGACTCAAAGCGCTGAGCACTGCAGGTGGTGTGACGAAGGCGACCATGACCCCTCTTAAGTAGTAAAAGTAAAACTGTAACAGGCTGAGAGTAGCAGTAAATAGACCTTATTAAACCACGGGCTCAATTGGGTGTAGGCCCGAAGGCAGCCGGCCGGCCCCTGCAGCAGGGGCCGGCCGGCGCTAGCTAATGCGGCCTGCTTAAGCAGGCACCACCTTCGCAACCTTGGCGGCGGTCTGGACCCAAGCACTGCCGTTGTCGGTGTAACCGGTGGGCATGGCGTCCTTCTTTGACCAAGTGCTACCCGAGTCGGTGTAACCGGCGGGAGTGGCGTCCTTGACCTGGTTGGTGCCCTGTTGGCGGGTTTCATAAACCGCCGTGTATTCGTAACAGGTATTGCCATAGAGCGTGCCCCAACCACAGGCATTGCCATCGAATGGATGTGAGCGTTCGGTGGTGCCGATCTGCACCTGCACGTAATTCGGTTCGCTGTGATAGGTGTAGCCGATCGAGGTGTAGGTGTAGGCACTGGTCTTTTCACAGACACCACTACCGGTTTCGGTATAGGCATCAGGGCAGACGTAGATGGTGCGGGTGCTAGGTGACGCCGGGCCCGGTGCTGGTGCCGGTGCCGGAGTCGCCGGTTTTGCCTCAACCGGCTTAACTGGAACAGGCTTTTCAGCTGGCTCAACCTCAATAACAACTACCACCGGCTCAGTCGCGCCGGTGCTCTTAATGCCGGTGATGTCGGCCAATGAACGCTCCATGCGAGCCACCGATGACTTACCGGTACCCGCGGAGTTTTTCGGGGTGATGGTGAAGACATACAAGGCGTCAGGGTCAAGGCCAGAAAGCGTTGAAGACTTTGCGGCCGAGCTGCTGCGGGTGGAGGTGCCAGTCATTTCAGCGGTCACAGTTTTACCTGAGCCACCTGCTGGCTTCGCAGTGATTACGTACGTAACACCTGCGCCGCCGTTCGTCTTGGTGGCTTTATGTGACCAATCAAGTTTCACCGTGTTGTTCTTTGACGTGGCGCGCACGACGAGATCAGTTGCCGAGCCAACCGCATTAACGGGTGTGCCCGAGCCGATGATTTTACCGTCATGAACAACTACATAGTTGGCGCCGGCGATGAGATTAGAAAAGGTAACTCGACCAGACTTATCCGGTGACTTGGTAATTGGTGTGGTGCTACCAGGGCCGGATCGGGTGACGATGGTGACACTTGAGCCGTGCACTCCGGTAACAGTTA
>WLLZ01000183.1 GCA_009700485.1 Actinomycetota bacterium
CACATCAGCCGGGGTCACTGACGGATCGAAAACACGATTCATTAGATCGGCAACCGTACCCTCGGTGTTCCTAAATGTCGCAAACTCCAGTGGCTCGGTCGTTAAAACGTTAAACCACCAAGCTGGATACCGCGACATGTTGGCCAGCGTCGAAATCGAAAGTTTAGGTGGGATAGACAGGCCATTTCGCACATCGCGATGCCGTAGACCCGCAACCGGGGCATCGACAGTGAGAATTAAAGTGTCGTACCCACTGGCCGCTGCGCGCTCCAGTAACTCCATGCTTGGGCTACGGTCGCGCATTAAGTAGAGTTGAAACCATCGCCGTGCAGTTGGCACCGCGCGCGCCAAATCCTCAATTGAAGTCGTACCAAGAGTTGATAGCGAATACGGAATACCAGAACTGGCGGCCACCGCCGCCACCGCCGGCTCACCTTCGTAATGCATCATTCGAGTGAATCCCGTGGGGGCCAGCACTATAGGTAACGCGCTTACGGCTCCAAGAATTTCAGTGCTGGTGTCGAGGTTCGACACATCGCGCAGCACTCGTGGTTCGAACTCCAGGCGGCCAAACACCTCACGGGCCCGCGTAAGCGCTAACTCGTCACCGGCGGCACCATCGGTATAGTCAAATACCGCCGCTGGCGTATGTCGTTTAGCTAATGAACGTAGATCCCAGATATTCGCCGCGCGCGCCAGCGCGTGAGCCCGCCGATTCGTGAATGGGTTTTCGGTACCAAGCAGGGGCTTGACCTCATGCCACCTAGGCAACCGGCGGGTGGTCATGGCGCCCCCTGAATGAAGCTTGGATTTACCTAGCTACGCGCGGTCGCCGGTATCTGCCCCATCCTACCTGCTTGGAAATCTTCGATAGCGGTATTGATCTCGTCTTTGGTGTTCATTACAAATGGGCCGTGGTGCGCGATCGGCTCACCAATGGGCTTGCCGCCGAGTATTAACACCTCAAGGGTCGGGGATTTTGAATCTTGTTTGGCATCGGCTGCGAAAGTGATCGCATCACCTGCACCGAAGTCGACTAACTGGCCTTCACCAAAAGCCACGTTCTCCACGCCGGCAGATCCTCGGCCTGAGAGTGCGTAGACCATTGCATTAAAGCTTCGGTTCCAAGGGAGCGAGACCTTGGCCCCCGGCTGCACCGTCGCATGCGCATAAGTTATTGGCGTCCAGGTAATGCCCGGCCCAGAAATCCCGCCGAGCTCACCAGCAATGATGCGCACCAACGCACCGCCGTCGTGGCTTGCTGCCAATGCAACCGAAGACGCTGAAATATCTTGATATCTAGGTGCTGTCATCTTCAGTTCAGCAGGCAAGTTCACCCACAACTGCACACCGTGAAAAAGCCCGCCGGAGTTAACCAGAGCTTCCGGTGGGGTCTCAATATGAAGCAGGCCCGACCCCGCCGTCATCCACTGGGTAGAACCGTCAGAGATGAGGCCACCTCCACCGGCGGTGTCTTGATGTTCGAAGGCGCCATCAACTATGTAGGTGACGGTCTCAAAACCGCGGTGGGGATGCCAAGGGGTGCCTTTGGGTTCACCCGCACCCCACTCGACCGCTCCCATTTGGTCTAGGAGCAAGAACGGGTCTGAATCGCGAAGTGACATTCGACCCGGGAAGGGCCGGCGTACCGGAAATCCTTCACCCTCAAAGGTTGCAAGTGCGGTAACCACCCGTTTCACCGGACGCAGCATGGCGGTGGCATCGGGTTCGCCAATGCGCGGAAGCACCAAAACATCAGCGACGGTGACAGCGGGCACGGAAGACTCCCTTTAGTAGTTGAGTTTTCAACTATATCCTCAAAGGGCCGTAAGCGCAAGGTGCGCCGGGCTAACTCCTCGGTCTAGTTTTTTTCATTCAAATCTCGCTGCCGAAGCGCGCCACCGATCTGCTACGCATCAACAGCACCTTACGCATCAAACACATCACAAGCCACAACTTTCGTTCCTTCACCTGCCAAGCTAAAGCTGTCGGCGGCGCCAAGGCCAGGTGCGCCACCGGTGACGATGGCTACTTTGCCTTCCAACTTTCCCAGAATTACCCCCCGTCGAAATCCCGATATCTCTTGCAAAATATAGCTTTTTTCTACCTGATGTCATGGGGATTAGGTCATACCCACTCATGACCCCTCATAACCAAACTACTCAGCGGAAGTGGTCGCCAGCGAAAAATAATCCAAGATCGCGGCTAATTCTTTGGTGGTCGATGTGCTGGCGTGACAAATGTTAAACGTGGTGCAACAAATAAAAATATTTTTAAAATATTTTTGAATTTGGCTTGCGTGTTGACTTGAACACTGTTAGAAATAACCCACTGAGCCGAAAGGCAAGGGTCAGATCGAAAAATGACAACCGAACCGAAGGCTTGACCTACGGAAACCCCGCGTGCTGGCGGAGTTGGTTGCAAGAAGCGATGTGAGAGGTCGGAATAGTTCAACTGGTGAACCGGCAACGGGGATCGAGCGTAGCGGATCGGCACACGTAGGCGCCCAGAGAAATCAGGCAGAAGACAGAAGACCTCAAGGAAAGGCCCCTCGAACTCATACTTCGAGGGGCCTTTTCAATATTAAGGGCAAAACCCGCCAACAGGATGCAGCGCCACACCAACGAGCCCACACACCTTGACCTGCTCGTTCCGTCACCGAGATGGCTTATACCTGCTCGTTCCGTCATTTCGGAGCCCTTTTTTGACGGTTTCAGCAGGTATAAGGATCGAGCCGCAGGGACCAGTCGGTGAGCGGCAGGGCCAGTCGGTGATCCGCAGGGCCAGTCGGTGATCCGCAGGGCCAGTCGGTGAGCCGCAGGGCCAGTCGGTGAGCGGCAGGGCCAGTCGGTGAGCCGCAGGGACCAGTCGGTGAGCGGCAGGGCCAGTCGGTGAGCGGCAGGGCCAGTCGGTGAGCGGCAGGGACCAGGATCGAGCGGCAGGTTTAAGGATGGGGCTGCTGGTACCAATCGGTGAGCCGCTGGAAGCCCTCGTCCAAACTCACCGCCGGCGCCCAATTAAGGCTCACTCGGGTTTGGCGCTGATCGAACCAATGCGCGGTGGCCAGTTGTTCAGCCAGAAAGCCGGTGAGGGGCGGCTCGCTGTCGCGAACCTGCCAAATCCGCTCCGCGACTCGGCCGGCCCCATAAGCCGCAGCGAACGGCACACTTCGATCGGGA
>WLLZ01000184.1 GCA_009700485.1 Actinomycetota bacterium
AATGATGCCGATGGCACGATTTGATGCCCGCGATCTGCAAAGTAACGCAGGAAACGACTTCGGATCTCAGCGGAATCCATCAGCCGCGTACCTTTGACGCGGCTCGCCCCGGCACCGCACGCGGGGCGACTCGGTGCTCACCGGCAATTAAAGCTCGGGCGGTGGCCAAAGTTGAAGCCGCGGATAGCCCGACCTGCTGGGCGCTGGCGACTACGCCCTGCTCACGAGCATCAGCCAAGAATTTTTGGCCTTGGCGGTAAAGCACCACCCCGCCCGCAGCACCTACCGCGGTCCAAAACAACCTGCGCACGACTACTCCCAAACCGGCTAGTGACTCCTGAACCCTTTGGCCCAACCTTATCCGGCCGGCTCCCCGCGCCGCGCTTGCTCTAGACGTGCAGCCACCTGCGCCCAGTGGGCCTCGGCCCCGTGTGTGGTGGGCTGGTAGTAGTGCGACCCGGCCAAAACATCCGGCAGATACTGCTGCTCGGCGACACCACCGGGTAGATCGTGCGGGTAGATGTAGGTCTGGCCGTGGCCCAGTGCCGCCGCTCCCGGGTAGTGGGCATCTCGTAGCCAAGGGGGCACGGACCCAACAATCCCACGCTTAACGTCACCGGTCGCTGCCCCAATCGCGAGGACCACCGCATTTGATTTTGGCGCAAGAGCGGCGTGGATCGTGGCATGGGCCAAAATAATCTGCGCCTCTGGCATGCCTACTAAAGCGACAGCGGAGGCGGCGGCAACGGCGGTCTGCAACACGCTCGAGTCCGCCATCCCGATGTCTTCACTCGCCAAGATCATCAAGCGTCGAGCCACAAACCTTGGGTCTTCGCCGGCTTCAAGCATGCGGGCCAAATAGTGTAGGGCCGCATCTACGTCACTTCCGCGCACACTTTTAATGAAAGCACTGATCACGTCATAGTGCTGATCACCATCTTTGTCATACCTAAGTGCCACATGCTGCACCGCTTGTTCAATATTTTCCAGCTCTAGCACCCCACCTCCGTCTGGAAGCAGTGGTGCCGAGGCAGCTTCTAGGGCCGTCAGCGCCCGCCGCGCATCACCAATTGACATTCGCGCCAAAGCGACCACTGCTTCATCTGAGATGGTGACCCGATCAGCAAGTCCCCGTGGATCACTAACAGCACGACGGATAAGTACCTCCAAATCAGGCTCAGTAAGGGGTTGGAGGGTAATAACTACACTGCGGGATAGCAGTGGGGCGATCACCGAGAAACTCGGGTTTTCGGTCGTGGCCGCGATTAATGTCACCCAACCATTTTCAACGGCTGGCAATAATGCGTCCTGTTGACTCTTTGAGAAGCGATGCACCTCATCAATAAATAAGACGGTGCCACGTCCGTGCATTGCTAACTGGTCTCGGGCGGTGTCAATGACTTCACGCACATCCTTCACTCCGGCAGTCACCGCGGACAGTTGCGTAAAGGTTCGCCCCGAAGCCAATGACACCAAGGAGGCTAAGGTCGTCTTGCCGGTACCAGGTGGGCCCCACAAAATAACCGACACACTGTGATCTGAACTCTCCAGCATCGTTCGCAGCGGGGATCCTGGCTGCAGGACACCGCCTTGCCCGATGACCTCATCGATGGTTCGTGGGCGCATTCGCACTGCCAACGGAGCTGAAGCCCGCTGCGGGGACAGCCCGTCATCGAATAGCGTCATGGCGCAACCCTAAACCAAAGCCCAGCCTGCAAATCGGGGTGTTTGAACTCGGTTTAATGGGCAAAGTGCCCGGCACCGTTATCTTGCGCCTGGGAATGCGAGTTTTGCTATTGCCATTTGGCGGGTTTGGTGTTCCAATGACGAAAGTGGCCTATCTTGGCGCCGCTAGCCTTTCCACAATTATTGAAATGACGTAAATCTGATGCCAAATATTGATGTTGTTGCCCCAGTTAGTTCAGCGCCATCTGATCGGCTCGCACTCGGTGTTGGTTGGGTGCGCCCGGGTGCGGGAAGTATCGGCAGCAATTCAAACCCATCCGGCGGCGGCAACCCCTCCGGGGCTATTGGCCTGACATGCTTTGAGGGTAATGAAGAGTAGCACCTCCGCAGCCTTCGTTGAGTGGTGAGTTGTTACAAGAAAAATTCAAACTTATTTGTAACAACTCACCGCTCAACGAAGAAGTTCACACCTTCCAACGAAGTAATAGATCCCAACGAGAAGGATGGAGCACTAAATGCCCAATATTGATATTGCTACCCCAGTAAGTTCAGCGCCAACTGATCGGCTCGCACTCGGTGTTGGTTTGGTACGGCCCGGTGTGGGCGGTATCGGCGGCACCCTAAACCCCTCATTTCCTATAACTACTTGGAGTAACTGCTTTGAGGGTAATGAAGAGTAGCACCCTTCCCTACCACTAGGTGGGGTGTTTAAACCCTGTTGCTGGCCCCTGACCGCTGTTGGTCGGGGCCAGTTGTAAACGGAGAGTGAACTCGAACACCCCAGGTGGCCTCGAAGAGCGTCATGACGCAACCCTACGAACTGGCACTTATCCGGCCCACGCGCCATCCCTTTAGTTCCGATTTCAAGGCCTGCTCTGTTTGCCGTAGGCCTTTCGTCGGGTCCGCTCACATTCTCGGTCGCGTTAGCAGGCTAATCGCTGTGCCGCCGAGGTTACTTAGCCTCAACTGACGGTTTGCGCAGCCAACTTGTTCAGGCGCCCAGATCGATAAACTCCCACCTCGCTAAATCCAAGTGCTGAATAGACCCGGCGACCGGGCTGATTCCCTGCGAACATTTCCAAAAATATTATCGGCACTTCATCGGCTATAGCTTCGGTGATAAGTGCGTTACACACCTCTCGGGCAAGGCCAGCGCCCCGGGCACTTGGGTGAGTGCAGATACTAACTAGGTGAGCGGCCCCGTTTGCGCTGCGAACCTGCGCACCCACCGACAGCAACTCATCTTCGCGCACCACCCCACACCACCGCACAATGTTTTCATTACCCGGAAATACATGCGCGGACTCAGAGTGCACGAGAAGCTCAGCTATGCGATTGTCATTTGGTGCCAAAATGATCGCGGTTGATTCTCGATTACCAGACTTCGTAGGGTCCAGAATCCAAAGACACCAACTCCGAGGCTCTAGACTCAGGAAAGTCGGTGGCAATTTCGCGTACACCGAATCTTCAAC
>WLLZ01000185.1 GCA_009700485.1 Actinomycetota bacterium
ACCGCCGCGTCCGCGACCAGCGCTTGCAGGTCATGTAGTTCACGCCCTAAGTCACTCATTGTCCGTTGCGGTTCACCTTCGATTAGAACGCTACCGGGTAATTCGCGCCGAACATCACTCGCAAACTGGAAGAGCGCGTCTTCAGCTGATCCGGAAGTTCTCAGAGGAATTTGTGCAAGAACCAATACGCCCAGTGCAGTCTCGCTTGCCACGGCAACGCCAAAAAACCGGTGCGCAATGGTTTCGATGAGTGGGGCAGGAGAAGTGCTGTCTCTCGCGATGACGATGAAGGCGTGTGTCGGGCGAAGCGGTGTCGGATCAATTGCCAATTCAGTTAGTACACGTCGGTGCTGAGAACCAAATTCTGGAGCCGCAGAGATTACGTCGTTCAACCGCGTACGCAAGTGCAAGGCGCGGTATCCATCCCCGACGGGTGTGGCACTGACTACCGCCGCTACCGCACTCGCGGCCGCATCCAAGAGTTCAGAATCTGCGAAGGCCGCCTCAGGAACGCGAATCTCACCTACCGCCCCGTGCGAGGTCTGCACTATCCGCGTTGTGAACGGCCCGATGGGCAAATTACTGGTACCGCTTGACCACACTTCTGACTCGTCTTTGCCGATGAATCCAACCGGCATCCCAACTTCGCGAGCAATTACCTCCAAAATCCCAGGTAGGTCACTTCCGCGGGCAACGCCAGCTAGGAGATTTCGACTTATAACGCTCATGCGGCGCAAGCCCTCGATCTCCCTGGACACGAGCAGTCGGTGCGCCGCTTCGGTTACTTGCACCCAAGGCACCACTTCATGGAAGGCAATCAGCAATAACTCGCGCGCTCTCGCTGCCTCCACCATTGCTTCGGGGACCTCAGCAAATGGTCGGCCCAACTCAAGAACCACGCCCGCGACTCGTCGTTCGGCAAGGCCGTCTATATAGGCGGCCAATCTATGAGGTGGCTCCCGCACTAGGCCAAGGCCTGTCGTGAGGAGTAACTCACCACCTTGGAGCAGCGCGTCGATCTCAAAAATCTCTGAGGTGTGAACCCAGCGCACCGGGACATCGAGATGTCCGGAGAGCACCTCGGGTCGCGCCCGGCGCAAAATTGGGAGTTCCAGTAGCTCACGAGCGGTGGTAGCCATGGTCTGAGGGTAAGGCTATTTACATATCGGTAAGTAGTTTTTAACTTAAATTGACGATTTGCCAATTGACCCAAGTTTAAAGGAGGAACACACTGGGCCAGCATTTCTTAGATACGAGTCAGAATTCGTAGGTACTCATCCCTGAGGAGGGTAATGACAGCCAACTCGGTCACTAAAGGGGTTCCACTTATAGATCTGACCCCAATGTTTGAGGGTAGCGAAGACGAGAGGGCCGCCTTAGCTAAAGAAGTGGATGCCCAACTACAGCGGGTTGGATTCCTTCTTGTAACCGGTCACGGAGTCTCACCAGAGATGATTTCGGCGGCCCGAACAGCCGGGAAAGCCTTTTTCGAACTTTCACGTGACACAAAAGCTAAATACGCAACGCAGGTTGGCGGGCGCGGCTGGCTTGCCATTGGCGCCGAAGCAAATGGCTACTCCGAAGGCACCGAAACCCCACCAGATCTCAAGGAGTCATTCATCGCTGGACCCGAAGGATCTGCGGGTGACGAAGTTGAAGTTGGCTGGTTCATGCCAAATAAATGGCCTACCGAGACGCCAGAGCTCCAATCAATCTTGGAAGATTATTTCGTCCAGATGCGCCTACTCGCAGACGCCATGCTCGAAATTTGCTCCTTGGCATTGCAGCAAGATGTGGATTTCTTCGCAAAAGCAACAAAAAATCCGAGTTGGTCGTTTCAAATCAATTGGTATCCGTCGGTTCGAGCTATCGGGCAAGCGGCCGAAGGCCAGTATCGAATTGGCCCACACACCGACTTTGGAACCTTGACATTACTTGATCGACAGCCAGGTGATGGAGGGCTGCAGATAGATATCGAAGGTGAAGGCTGGGTTGATGCCCCTTACATTCCCGGGGCCCTAGTCGTTAACACCGGTGACCTTTTAGCCAGGTGGACCGGCGAGCGATGGAAGTCAAATAGACATCGGGTTTTGCCGCCGCCCAAGAACTCTCCCGAAGAGGAATTAATGTCCTTGGTCTACTTCTTTGAAGCCGACCCAGAAGCGATAGTAGAGCCACTCGCACCGCCGCTTGGACTTCGAGATGACCTGCCTTCAGTGTCAGCCGGTGACTTCATTAGACAGCGCTACGACGTCATCACCATGAGTTGAAACCAGCTTAAATCCACGTCAGTTTCATTTCTTTTCTGCACTTTCCTCCGCCACCATCATCAACCAGATCGGGAGAACACAATGGCAACGAACGAGACCGGTTCGACCTCCATGGAAACCGTTGTCGCCGAAGTTCGAGGGGGCACGTACGGGGCGAAAATTAACAGCGTGGAGCCGGGTGGCGCCGGATTCATCCCGTTAGATGAGCGCCATGGCAAGCCACATTCGCTCTTCTGGACCTGGATGTCTCCAAACCTAGAATTCACAACGGTTTACGTCGGTGTCATCGCCGTACTCTTCTTCGGTCTCACTATCTGGCAAGGGATTCTCGCGGTTGCCGTCGGAAATCTCCTCGGAAGCGTCGCGCACGGTTTTCTGAGTGCGCGGGGGCCAGCTTTTGGTGTTCCGCAAATGGTCATGTCGAGAATCCCATTCGGCTATCGCGGCAACATCTTGCCGGCCGGCTTGAACACCATCATCGCCGGGATTGGTTGGTTTGCGGTAAACAGCGTGAGCGGTGCTTTTGCATTGAGCACCCTTACCGGCATCTCGCGGGAGATTTCGCTGGTGCTAGTCGTGGCAATTCAGATAATCATTGCCTTCTTCGGCCATAACTTTATTCAAGCGTTTGAAAGAATCGCCTTCCCCCTACTCGCCCTAGCCTTCATCCTCGCGATTTTCACGATCGTCCCCAACGCCGATGTAAGCCTTGCCCCGGGCGGTGGCGGCATTGGCGGATTCCTGCTCGCACTTGGTACGGCCTTCGGTTATTCAGCTGGCTGGAACCCATATGCCGCCGATTACACGCGGTACCTATCTCCCAATGCACCTAAGGTCGCGACTGGAGTTTGGGCCGGACTCGGGGTCTTCGTATCCTGCAC
>WLLZ01000186.1 GCA_009700485.1 Actinomycetota bacterium
ACGCGGTAGTTTGCGTCGCCCCACTTCTCGACATGATCAGATACACCACCTCTGAGCTCGGGCCAACCTGGACAGTTGAGTACGGCGACCCCGAAGATGTCGAGCAATTCGGTTGGCTCATCAACTACTCGCCGTACCACCGAGTAACTGAAGGCGCCGACTACCCGGCCACCATGTTCGCGGTGTTCGACAATGACACCCGCACTGATCCAATGCACGGGCGCAAGATGTGCGCGGCGACCCAACACGCAACCAGCGGTGATCGACCGATCCTGCTTCGAACCGAAGGTGATGTCGGGCACGGCGCGAGATCCATGTCGAAGTCGGTTGAAGAGTCGGCCGATACTCTGGCATTTCTCGCCAAGTGGACAGGCCTTAAATAATGCCCTCGGTAATCGCAATCTTGACAAAAGACCAAACTTGGTGGGAAGCATCCCGGGATTGGCTAACAGGCAACCCCCTGCAATTTGTCACGATCTTGGTCGTCGCACTTATTGCCCAAATAGTTCTGCTTTGGGCAATTCGTCGAGTTGTTCGCCGCACGACCGAACGGGCACGACGCGATCGCCTTGAAGACAGTCGCCGCACGATGCGCACCGCGGAGTTAAGTGATGTCTTACTTAACCAGCGCACTGAGCAGCGAGCGGCGGCGATCGGATCACTGCTTACCAGCGTGGTCAGCATCACGGTTTGGGTCATCGCCCTACTAACCGCACTCCCCCTACTCGGCGTTGACATCGCTCCGTTGCTTGCAAGTGCAGGAGTAATTGGTGTTGCACTTGGGTTCGGAGCCCAGACTTTGGTCAAGGATTACCTATCTGGGATTTTTCTGATCATTGAGGACCAATTTGGTGTTGGCGATGTGGTTGATCTCGGCCCTGCCATCGGTACGGTTGAAGAGGTAGCACTTCGTTACACCAGGCTTCGTGATCTCTCGGGCATCGTCTGGTACGTGCGCAACGGTGAAATCCTGCGTGTAGCCAATAAATCACAGGGCTGGACACTCGCTGTTGTCGATATCCCCGTCGCTTATAACGCCGACCTCGACAAGGTGCGCGACATCATTGAGAACGTAGCAATTGACATGGACGAAGACCCAACTTATGACGACATGTTGCTGGGCAAGCCCATGTTCGCCGGCGTTGAGTCGATGAGCGGTGACGCCGTGTTCTTGCGAATTACCGCGAAGGCTGTGCCCGAACAGCAGGTCCCGTTAGCGCGGGCTATCCGAGAGCGCATGAAACTCGCATTCGATCGCGCCGGCATCGTGATTCCGGTTTTGGCGCGCCCCCCCTCCAACATGCCGGGAACCCAATCTGGCACCAGAATGGAGCCATGAGTAAACGCTGCCTGGTAACTGGTGCCTCCGGATATGTCGGTGGAAGACTGGTACGTGAACTAATCGGAGCTGGCCATGAAGTCCGGGTGCTTGCCCGGTCACCGGAGAAACTCCGCGACATCCCTTGGGCAAATCAGGTTGAGATTTATGCTGGCGACGCGAGTGACCCGGTAGCGGTCACGGGCGCACTCGACGGCATCGAGGTCGCCTACTACCTACTCCACTCGCTGCAAGAAGGCCACGAACTTGAAGCGGCCGAACAGTCGATGGCACAGGTCTTCGCAACCGCTTGTGCGACACAAAATGTGGGGCGCATCATTTACCTCGGCGGCCTGGCCCCTGAAATTCCACAGGAGAAGATGACACCGCATATGCGATCGAGGGTGCTAGTTGGTCAAACCCTGCGCGCCTCCGGTGTGCCAACTATTGAGTATCGCGCTGCCGTCATCATCGGTTCTGGATCTGCATCATTTGAGATGCTTCGCTACTTAACCGAACGCCTCCCAGCGATGATCGCCCCCCGTTGGGTGCGAATGAAAACCCAGCCGATTGCGATTAGGGATGTGCTGAGGTACCTCGTTCTCGGTGCCGAACTACCACCGGAAGTCAGCCGCATATTTGATATCGGTGGCCCAGGTGTGATGAGTTTTCAGGACATGATGCAGCGCTACGCCGCGGTGGCCGGGTTGCCCAAGCGCATCATCCTGCCTATCAATTTGCTCTCCCCGCGGCTTTCGAGTCATTGGGTCAATATCGTCACCCCGGTACCCAAGGCGATTGCCAAGCCACTCGTGCGCTCACTGCGGCATCCCTCGGTTTGCCGAGACCATGACATCGCGCAATTCATCCCCGATCCACCGGATGGACTTTTAACCTTCGAGGATGCCGTCGGACGTGCACTCACCCGGATTCAAGATGCCCAAGTGGCTACCCGGTGGTCCGGTGCATCCACTCCCGGCCGGTCCAGTGATCCATTACCTAGTGACCCTGAGTGGGCTGGTGGCTCGCTCCACACCGATGTGCGTGAATTACGAACCCAAGCCTCACCGGAGGCGCTTTGGGCGGCACTAGATCGCATTGGTGGGGTGCACGGTTGGTATTCAGCGCGCCTGTTGTGGCAGATTCGCGGGAATATTGACCGACTCATTGGCGGCGTTGGACTGCGGAGGGGCCGCCGAAACCCCGACACCTTGATGGTTGGCGATGCGGTGGACTTTTGGCGGGTTGAAGAACGTATTCCGCCAAAGCTACTTAGGCTCCGCGCTGAGATGAAGATGCCCGGGCGGGCCTGGCTTGAATTTACCGTTCGCGAAGACCCGGCAGGCGGCCTCGTTCTATGCCAGCGAGCTGTCTACTGGCCCAAGAGCCTGATCGGGCATATCTATTGGTGGTCGATCGCACCATTCCACGCGATCGTGTTCCCGCCGATGGCCCGACACATCATTGAACAGGCTGAAGCTGGTAGTCCGACCACACCGGGTATTTCCGCGGATTCAAAATCGATTGCTTAAGGATGAGCGAGCCAACAGCGGGTGAGATTTCCCCATATGAAGCATTGGGCGGCCAGGAGTTCTTTACCGAACTAGTGGCCAACTTCTATCGCCGAGTAGCCGTTGACCCGATCCTGCGCCCGATGTACCCGGATGCTGACCTCACCGAAGCTGAGCGCCGACTTTGTTTATTTCTCGAGCAATACTGGGGCGGGCCAAAAACCTATAGCGATGAGCGCGGCCACCCCCGCCTTCGCCTTCGCCACGC
>WLLZ01000187.1 GCA_009700485.1 Actinomycetota bacterium
AGAATCTGGCTGCCATCACTAACCGCCATGCCTGCCGACTCTTGGCCCCGGTGCTGTAAGGCATACAGTCCGAAGTAGGTGAGCTTGGCAACTTCATCACCGGGTGCCCAAACACCGAAAACACCACATGCGTCTTGAGGTCCCTTTTCACCCGGGAGGAGATCATGTGAAAGGAGTCCATCACCGCGGGCCACGACACCAGCCTACGCGATTTTCAGGCCACCTCCGACCGTAGGCGCGCAACTATTCGAGGGTCAGATTTATTCACCGAAAAGGGGTAGCCACGGTGACAAATCTGACCGCTCTCCACTGGCCCGAACCGAATTGGTGGCATCTGCCCACTTGATCCGCCCGACACATAACTCCAGCCAAGTTCGTGCATCTGTCTCGACAACCGCAGAAGGGGTACCCCGTCGGTGCGTGCGACCAGGTATTGCTTGCACCGCGGCGTATGGCGGAATTCGCACCTCGACACTTCGCCCGGGTGCAGCTTGGATCAAAGCTGCTAGCGCGTCTTTAACCGCGGCCTTTACCGCCGCTGCCACCGGTTCCTCCCCGCGCGAAAACATCTCCAGCACCTCGGCGATTGAGTTAGGGGGAGCCACCATCTAGTTAGCCGAAAAGCTCAGGCAGGGTGCGTTCGTGCTCGCGCCTCAAGTCGCCAAGTGAGACCGTGAACAGATCCGCGAAAACCAAGTTATCGTCATTCGCGACGGCACCGATAGCAGTCAGCGGGACCCCTGTTTTCTCACATAACGCCGCCAGTCGGCCGGCGTCAATTGGCCTCACGACGACTACCGCCCGCCCTGTCGACTCGGCAAACATGAAGACAAATGGATCCAAGGTGGCGGGCACAGCGATGGTGGCACCGGTGCCGGCGCGCAATGCCATTTCGACCAAGACCTGCGCGGCTCCACCGTCAGAAACATCATGTGCGGCGACCCATAGTGAGTCAAGTGAGCCGGAAACCAATACCTCACCCAAGGCCCGCTCCCGGTCAAGATCAACTTTCGGCGGTAACCCACCGAGGTGGCCGTGTACATGATTAGCCCACTCGCTGCCACCGAATTCATCTTTGGTGTCCCCGAGTAGGTAGATGTAATCGCCGGCGGCACCCCAGGTGATTGATGTGCGCCTTTCGACGTCGCGGATGACACCCAGCACTCCGACAACCGGGGTCGGCAGAATCGGGCTGTCGCCGGTTTGGTTGTAGAACGAAACATTGCCACCGGTGACCGGAGTGCCCAGCTGCAAGCAGCCATCAGCGAGCCCACGGGTCGCCTCAGCAAATTGCCACATTACTTCTGGATCCTCAGGTGAGCCAAAGTTCAAACAGTTTGTCACCGCAAGGGGCTTCGCGCCGGAGGCTGCCACATTTCGGTAAGCCTCCGACAAAGCAAGCTGAGCACCCGCGTATGGATCTAGTTTCGTGAAACGACCATTGCAATCAGTTGCAAGTGAAACCCCGAGGCCGGTAACTTCGTCAATGCGGATCATGCCCGCATCCTCGGGCTGCGCCAGTACCGTGTTACCTAACACATAGCGGTCATATTGCGACGTGACCCAAGACTTAGATGCCAAGTTTGGTGCCGCAATCATCGAGAGAAGGGTCGCCTTCAACTCCCCTGCACTTGATGGCCGCTCGAGGTGATCTGGGGTGTCGGCTTGAAGTGCATCCATCCAAGGTGGGCGGTGGTAAGGCCGTTCATAAACCGGGCCTTCATGGGCGACGGTGCGCGGCGGTACGTCGACAATGCGCTCACCGTGCCAATCCACGGTTAGTCGGCCGGTTGCATTTACCTCACCGATTACTACAGCTTCGACCTCCCACTTCGCGCAACGTTCCATAAACTCAACAAGGCGATCAGGGCGCACAATTGCGCACATGCGCTCCTGAGACTCACTCATCAAAATCTCTTCGGGTGACAAAGTCTCATCGCGCAAAAGCACACGATCAAGCCAAACATGCATGCCACCTTCGCCATTTGACGCTAGCTCGCTGGTAGCGCATGAGATGCCGGCGCCACCTAGGTCTTGGATTCCTTCAACAAGCCCAGCTTGTAGCACCTCAAGGGTTGCCTCAATGAGCAACTTCTCCATGAAGGGATCTCCAACTTGCACACTCGGTCGCTTAGTGGGCCCGCCATCACTAAAAGTTTCCGAGGCGAGAACTGAAACACCGCCGATGCCATCACCACCGGTGCGGGCCCCGTATAGAACGACTAAGTTTCCGACACCTTTTGCACTGGCAAGGTGGATATCTTCATGTTTCATTGCCCCAACACATAAGGCGTTTACTAGTGGGTTACCGCTGTACGAAGCATCAAAGACGATCTCGCCACCAATATTTGGTAGGCCTAAGCAATTACCGTAACCGCCGATACCGGCCACAATGCCCGGTAGCACCCGCTTGGTGTCTGGGGCATCGGCCGGACCAAAACGAAGTGGGTCCATGACCGCGAGCGGGCGCGCGCCCATTGACATGATGTCGCGCACAATCCCCCCGATGCCGGTTGCGGCACCCTGGTACGGCTCGACATATGACGGGTGGTTGTGACTCTCGACCTTGAAAGTAACGGCCCAACCATCACCGATATCGACAACACCGGCGTTTTCACCGATACCTACCAAGAGTGCGTCTGTCTTCGGCGCTTTCTCACCGAACTGGCGAAGATGCACTTTCGATGATTTGTAGGAGCAGTGCTCACTCCACATCACCGAGTACATGGCAAGCTCAGATGAGGTGGGCCGGCGCCCAAGGATGTCGCGAATCTGCTGGTATTCGTCGTGCTTCAAACCTAACTCAGCAAAAGGTTGTGACTGCTCCGGTGAAATCTCGGCCGTGGCTACGGTGTCAATGCTCATGCATTAACCAGTGATTTCAAGACGCTGGTGAAAAATGGGATGCCGTCGGTGGTAGGGCCGGTGAGTGACTCAACCGCGTGCTCTGGGTGCGGCATCAAGCCCACGACGTTGCCGCGTTCATTGCAAATCCCCGCAATATCACGTCGGCTACCGTTTGGATTCATGTCTAGATAACGTGCGACCACGCGAC
>WLLZ01000188.1 GCA_009700485.1 Actinomycetota bacterium
AAAATTGACCACCTGAGTTTTGCTGAAGTCGTCGAGAAGCTCGCGGTCAAGACCGGGGTTGAGCTGCGGTATGTCGAAGGCGGCGCCGCGATCAATAAACAGCAAGGTCAGCGCACCAGATTGATTGAGGCCCATAAAGTTGCTGCTGCGTTCTACGTGGAGCAGTTACTTACCCCTGATGCGCAGATCGGCCGCACCTTTTTGACCGAGCGCGGCTTTGACTCTGAAGCTGCTAAGCATTTCGGAGTTGGGTTCGCGCCCAAGTCATGGGACTCACTCACATCTCACCTGCGCGGTAAGGGTTTTGTTGATCAAGAGTTGATGGCGGGCGGTTTGGTGAGCCAAGGTAACCGTGGGATTTATGATCGTTTTCGCGGTCGCTTAGTCTGGCCGATCCGCGACCTGGGTGGCGAAGTTATCGGGTTCGGTGCCCGCAAGCTCTTTGATGACGACGAAGGCCCCAAGTATTTGAATACCCCTGAGTCACCTTTGTATAAGAAGAGCCAAGTGCTCTACGGCATCGACCTGGCGCGGAAAGATATTTCCAAGAGCCAGCAGGCGGTCATTGTTGAGGGCTATACCGATGTGATGGCCTGCCATCTAGCTGGTGTCACGACCGCGGTCGCAACGTGCGGCACCGCATTCGGCGGCGAACATATCAAGATCTTGCGGCGTCTTTTGATGGATGACGATCAGATGCGCGGTGAAGTTGTCTTCACCTTCGACGGCGACGCTGCGGGGCAAAAGGCGGCCCTTCGAGCTTTTGAAGAGGATCAGCGTTTCGTCACTCAAACTTTTGTAGCAGTTGAGGCGTCGGGAATGGACCCGTGTGATTTGCGATTGGCTCAAGGCGACACCGCGATCAGGGCTCTTGTTGAATCCCGGGTGCCCCTCTTCCAATTCGCGATTAAATCTATCCTCACCGGATATGACCTAAACAATGCTGAGGGGCGTATTTCTGCGCTGAAGGAGGCGGCTCCGGTGGTGGCAAAAATTCGCGATACTGCACTCCGCCCCGAATACAGTCGCATGTTGGCAGGTTGGCTGGGCCTTGATGTTGAAAGTGTGACCAAGGCGGTCCAGCAAAGTGGCCGAACTGCACCAGGTGCGACTCGCCCCGGGCCGGAAGGTAGCCCGCGTGATCCTGGTCTCGTCGTAGAGCGCGAAGCTCTCAAATGCGTGCTACAGCAGCCTGCTGCGGTGGCTGACTGGTACGAAAGTGTCGAAGCCTCGGCGTATACGCACGCAAGTGCTCAAGGAGTGCACGCCGCAATCATGAAAGCCGGTGGGCCGACGAAAGATCGTGCTGGGCTCGCTTGGATTGATGCGGTACTTGAGGCCTGCGCCGATGATGAGGATCGCCGCATCGTCCGTGAGCTATCCGTCGAGCCGCTGCCCGCGCAGTCTGGCTACGACGCGCATTATGCAGCGAGTGTCGTTGCTCGCCTACTAGAACTTGATGCGTCACGTCGCGTGGACGAGGTCAAAGGTCAATTGCAGCGAACTGATCCGGTCGAGCAAGCAACCGAGCATCAACAGGTCTTTGCTGAGTTACTTGCACTCGAAGAGTACCGGCGCTCCCTTCGGCGTGGCACTCTTGGAGATAACGCGATAACGGGCAACGGATGAGGCCGTTCTCGACATCTCGACTTTCGAAGGCGGCGAAAGCTGACCTTGGCATTTCACGGGCAGAGAAAGTAATGGCGCACGGCAATGAAAGTTCGGTGGATGAACTGCTAGTCGTGGCTACTAATCGGGCGCTGTATTTGCAATCCACCAAAGAGCGCATCCGCTGGGATGCGCTATCCAAGGCAATATGGGATGAGCCAATTCTAACTTTGACCTTGATCGATGAATCCGGCCAAGTCGTCGGCGAACGGGTAGTTGAACTTGGGCGGGCGACCGATCTGCCAGCGGCAATTCATGACCGGGTTACCGACAGCGTCATTGTCAGCGAGCGAGCCGATCTGGGTGATGGGGCCGCCGCCATGTTGGTGGCGCGGCGCAATAGTGATGCTGACGAAATATGGTGGGCGGTGGTTTTTGAAGCAGGGCTTGACCCGAAAGATCCCGCGCTAATCACTCGAGCGGCAAACGAATTGTCGCAATTGCGCGAGTCATTAGGTATTTAGCCACCGCCTCCGAAGAAACCCTTGAAACGCTTCCACCCCTTTTTCACGCCCAACATCGTGTTGCGGCCGAACCTGCGTAGCCGACTACCCAAGGTGTTGTACTCCTTCTTGGTGACGTCGGAAACAGGTGTAGTTGCGCGGTGCACCTTGTCGGCTTGGAGTGACGTCGATTCGCTGCCCTTGGCCCGGATGGCTGCCAGATGGTCGGCTCGGGGATCAGGCGCAGGGGTTGGCCCCGGCTCTGGGCGCGGGCTGGGCGCAGGGGTTGGCCCCGGGTCAGAGATAGTTCCGGAGATCGGGGCGTCAGGAGTTTTAAGTGCTTTCGGACTCTCACGCGCTTCACCGTCGTAGGCACCAGACGCATCAACTTTAGGTTCCTCTGGTTCTGGTGCTGGCTCTTCTGCTGGCACTACGTGTTCGGCAACCGCGGCGGGCAGGGTTTCGCGCGCAAAATCCTTGACATGGTCGGTCGCCATGTCTGTGATGCCGGATTCGTCAAGGCCTGCCTTCGTTAAACTCGCGGAATCCTTGAAGTTCACGATTGGTGCTTTATCCTGGTCCTTGGCGCTTCCGGTCCAGTTAACGGCTTGGCCCCTGGTTGCGTCGCGGCGGGAACCATCCTGCACACCCCTGGTTCGGTCGCGTTGATCTTGTCCCTGCGCCAAGTGATCGCCGACTGCCTCGGCCATCCCGCCGGTGCCGCTGACGATTTGACCGGCGGCTTTTACCGCGGTGCCAACACCCGGCACACCCATGGTGGTGGCAACGATGCTTCCGACCTGGCTAGTCACCCCACTTGCGGTTATTGCGCTCGCTTCAGCGAGATTACCTTTTCGGATTGCGGCGTCTGCGTCCTTGGATCGCCCGCCGATGAAGCGGCCGGTGGTGCCAATCGCCTGCCCTCCAGTTCGCAAACCTTGGGC
>WLLZ01000189.1 GCA_009700485.1 Actinomycetota bacterium
ATTCCGATGGATCGGCTGATTTGCGGTGACGTGGGTTACGGTAAAACTGAGATCGCGGTGCGGGCTGCGTTTAAGGCGGTCCAAGATGGTAAACAGGTTGCCGTTTTGGTCCCGACAACTTTGTTGGTGCAACAGCACCTTTCGACATTCGCTGAGCGCTACGCCCCATTCCCGCTAAAGGTTGCCGGGCTTTCGCGTTTCAACACCGACAAAGAAGCCCGCGAGGTGGTGGCAGGTTTGGGTGATGGCACCGTCGACGTGGTGATTGGCACCCACCGCATGTTGACCGCGAATGTGCGCTTCAAGGATCTGGGTTTGGTAATTCTTGACGAAGAGCAGCGATTTGGCGTGGAACATAAGGAGCACCTGAAGGCGCTGCGGACAAACGTGGATGTGCTGGCTATGTCTGCGACGCCGATCCCGCGGACCCTCGAAATGGCAGTAACAGGGATCCGAGAAATGTCGGTGATACAAACTCCGCCAGAAGAGCGACTTCCGGTGCTCACCTTCGTCGGTCCATATGATGATAAACAAATTTCTGCGGCAATTCGACGTGAGCTACTTCGCGAGGGTCAGATTTTCTTTGTCCATAACCGGGTTGAATCAATCGAGAAAGTTGCGGCTCGATTACGTGATTTAGTTCCTGAGGCACGCTTTGCAACGGCCCACGGTCAGATGAATGAGTCCACGCTTGAAAAAGTCATCGTGGATTTCTGGGACGGGCAAATTGATGTGCTTGTTTGCACCACTATTGTCGAATCCGGTATCGACATTGCAAATGCGAACACGTTGATTGTGGACCGAGCCGACACCTTCGGGCTTTCGCAGTTACATCAATTGCGCGGTCGAGTTGGTCGCGGGCGTGAGCGGGCCTACGCCTACTTCCTTTATAACGCAGATAAGCCAATGACCGAGACCGCCCATGAGCGCTTGGTCACGATCGCCCAGAACACCGATTTGGGTTCGGGGATGCGCATCGCGATGAAGGATCTGGAGATCCGAGGTGCCGGCAACTTGCTCGGTGGCGAGCAAAGTGGCCACATCGCCGATGTGGGATTTGACCTTTATGTGCGACTCGTGGGTGAGGCGCTGGCTGAGCATCGGGGTCAGACCGAGCAGGATTTTGCTGAAGTCCGGGTTGAACTACCGATCAACGCGCACATTCCCCATGAGTTTGTCCCGCAGGAGCGATTGCGGTTGGCCGCCTACAAGAGCCTGGCTGATGCGACCACCGATGCTGGCGTTGATGAGGTTGCGGTGGAGTTAACCGACCGGTTTGGTCCGCTCCCTGACCCAGTGGCCGCCCTGCTCGCGGTGGCAAGGTTTCGGGCGCTCGCACGGGCGGTGGGCTTGACAGAGGTGGTGGTTCAGGGGCCCAAAGTGCGCTTCCACCCGGTTGAATTACCCGAGTCGGCCCAGTTGCGGCTTGAGCGTCTGTACCCAGGAACATTGATCAGGGGGGCTGTCCGTACGATCGTGGTGCCTCGGCCAATGACCGCCCCGATGGGTGGACAACCGGTTCGCGACACCGCCCTTCTTGACTGGGCGGCAGAACTAATCAACACCGTGATACCAAAGCCTTAGCCAAATCCTGCCCAAGCCCTGCCCAAGCCCTGCCCAACCCAAGTTTCGGAGATTAAGTGAAAACCGATCGGATCCGCCTAGCGTTTGTCAGTGCAGTCATCTCGGGCGCGGTTGTCGCCGGCCTAACCTTGACCGGCTGCGGTGCAGCGACAGCAGGCGCCGCAGCAGTTGTTGGTGATACTCGAATATCCGAGCAGACTCTTACGAGCAACGTTCAAGAGGTGTTGGTCGCGCAGCAGAAATCACCGAACACGTCTGACGCGGCCCTCGTCAGCGAGGTACTAAATCGGCTGGTGACCAGTGAGCTCGTCGACATACTGGCCGCGGAGAAAGGCATCACGGTGACTCAAGGTGCCATTGACAGCACCTTGCAAGGCTACGTGCAACAGGCCGGTGGCGAAGCGCAGGTCCAAGATATTTTACTGCAGCGCAATGTGGCTCCGACTCAGATCGAGTCATTTGTTCGCACCAATGTTTTAGCTCAAATGCTCGGCCAAGCGCTCGCACCAACGGCCGATATTCAAGGCCAAAGTGACGCAGTGGTAGCGGCTATCGTTGAAACCAGCATGGTCGTCGGCACCGAAGTTAGCCCGCGGTTTGGTACTTGGGATGCCACCAAGTTAGCTATCGGGCCGGTACCGAGTGATCTTTCTGCACTGCCCGCTGAGTAGTTCTTGAAAACCGAACAATGACAAGTGCCCGGGGAGAGCGATTCCTAGACCTCGTCGCTGTCATGGATCAACTTCGCTCACCCGGTGGTTGCCCGTGGGATGCCCGCCAAACCCATGCGTCCTTGGTTGAGTATCTGGTTGAAGAGACATATGAATTGGTTGAGGCGATCGACACCAGTGACGATGCTGGGGTGCGCGAGGAGCTTGGCGACCTACTGCTTCAGGTGGTCTTTCATTCGCGTATCGCCCAAGAAAATCTTGATGAGCCGTGGGATATCGATGCGGTATGTGAGGGCATAATTAATAAACTCGTCTCCCGGCACCCTCATGTATTTGCAGGCGCCGACGAGGCCACCGCTGCTGCGGTCGAAGCCAACTGGCATGTGCTAAAAGCCAAGGAAAAGGGCAGAAGCTCAGTAACCGAGGGCATCCCGGCGCAATTGCCGGCGTTGGTGCTTGCGGGAAAAGTGATTTCGCGCAGCGCAGCATTAGCCGAGCAACTGCCCCCACTGGAAAATGAACAGGCAACTGCGCTGGTCGCAGATTTAAGTGATGAACAGCAATTGGGTGACCACCTGCTCGCACTGGTATCGCTGGCACGTGCGCGCGGGTGGGATGCTGAGGGTGCGCTGCGCGGAGCTGTTCGCCGCCGGGTAAGTGTGATTCAAGAACTCGAGAGATCAGGTAGGGATACGGCTAATGAGTGAACTCAATGACGCGACGCGCGAGTTCAAGGTAATAGCGACTAAAGCCATTG
>WLLZ01000019.1 GCA_009700485.1 Actinomycetota bacterium
AAGTCGTTCCCTGGGTTCAACGCAGCTATCCTGCTGCCACCGGTTGTAATCACCGCTCCGCGTTCCCGTGCGTCCGCAATGTGCATCTCCACCTTTGCGAGGCCTTCAGGAGTCGCCATGGGGCCAATATCGGAGGTCGGGTCCAGGCCATTACCTGTCTTCAGACTTCTCACATTGGTTGTGAGCTTTTCCACGAACTCCTCATATACATTCTCCTCAACGTAGATCCTGTTGATGGCGATGCATATTTGGCCTGCATTCCGAAAGCCCCTCCGAGCCGCGCCTTTTACCGCACGGTCAACGTCTGCTTGACCTGAGACGATCATTGGGCAACTACCGCCCAACTCCATCGAAAGAGGCATGGCCGAGGGGATGCTCTGCGCAATCCTGGTTCCGGTTTCCGTGGATCCGGTAAAAGCAATTTTGTCGACACCCCGATGTGCAACCAGAAGCGGACCAGCATCGCGCCGGCCCAGCACCAGATTCACGACCCCCGCGGGAAGGCCTACCTCATTGAGGCAAGCAAATAATCCGCCCGCTGAGAGGGAGGAGAATTCTGAAGGCTTGACCACGATCGTGCACCCGGCCGCGAGGGCCGCGCACATCTTCCATCCGATAAGTTCGAGCGGGTAATTCCACGGGGTAATGGCCGCAATGACACCAATCGGCTCATATGCGACGATGCTCAGGTACCCATCGACGTCATTGGGAATAGTCTCGCCATGAATGCGCGTCGCCTCTTCAGCGTAAAAGTCGAAGGCCTTGCTCAATTTTTGCACTTCACCCGTCGCCTCAACGAGAGTCTTTCCCATTTCCAAGGTGATCGATCGAGCCAAACTCGACTCATGTTTCGCAACTACGCGAGCCACATCGTGGAGATACCGTGCTCGAATGGTGGGGTTAAGTGACTTCCATCCAGATAGGGCGCGCCGCGCAGCACAAACCGCCTGATCAACGTCATCCAGATTCGAGTTCTGGACGATGGCGATCGGCGTTTGATCGACCGGATTTAACGGCTCGAAGGTAGATTCAGGCTCTGCCCAGTGACCGTCAATGTAATTTCTAACTCGTGGCAGAGGTGCCATCTATATCTCCTCGAATTTCACGTGGTAGGCCATCAGTGTGCGCCCACGAACCAGATTTAGCCGCATCCTCGTAAACCGTTCGCCGTTATTCCGTCAACTCCCCTTACCTACCTGGCTGACGAGACCTCGTCTCGCCAGATTCCTCATTAGGTCACGAATTCCGAATTCCCATCGCGGCGCCAGATGTGAATAGTTGACGCGATTGACCAAGGTCCCAAGTCGTGGGCTGGAAATCTTCACGATGTCGCCCACGTGATGGGTGAAACCCTTGCCGCCACCGTCACGGTCATCAGTAGGTGCAAAAAGCGTCCCAAGATAGAGCAGGAACCCGTCCGGATACTGATGATCCCGACTCATAGCATGGGCCGCAAGATCCGTAGGATCCCTCGAGATGAGTTTCATTTGACTCACCCCTGCCATGACGAACCCGTCATCTTCACCGCGCACCTCAAGTGCCACTTCGGCTCCGCGAATATCGTCAAGGGTGAAGTGCTCGTCTAGCAATCTAAGAAATGGGCCCACCGACGCTGACGCGTTGTTATCCTTGGCTCGCGGCAGCAGCAGAGCTGACCGGCCTTCAATGTCTCGCAGATTAACATCATTCCCTATGGTGGCGGCCACGATTTTTCCGATGGACGTTACCGCGATGGCTATCTCTGGTTCTGGATTATTCCAAGCCGAAATCGTTGAGACGCCTACCTGCTGACCGCAGCCAACAGCAGAAAGGACGGCCGCCTTCGTGAATACTTCCGGGTCGGGCCCAATGCCAACTTCGAGATATTGGGACCACATGCCCCTGGCCTGAAGGTCAGCCTTTAACTGTGCCGCCCTTGGACTCCCCGGAGTGATTGAACCAATATCAGCACCGATGAGGGTATCTAACTCAGAGCGAATCTCCTCAGCTCTCGCAGGATCCCCGCCGGCTTGCTCCTCTACCAATCGCTCTCTCAGCGAACTTGTGAAGGTGACGCCCGCGGCCTTGATGACAGATAGGTCGATGGGAGCCAGTAGGCGAACACCCTCAGCTTCCTCAGATATAGAGTTCATGAGAACCCTTCGAAGGTTCCACGTTCGTCCGCCCTGACTTGACCGGCAGCCACCGACGGGGTCAGTTGACTCCAGGAGGTCGGACACGGTTGGAAAGTCGTGGGAAATATCAACCAGCAGATCTCCGCGAACAACAACAACACATGGTCCATCGACCTCAGGATCAAACACCCGGCCAACGAGTGTCGCAACGCTGACATCCGTTGGCAGGAGGTCTTCGATATTTTCCATCAGTTTCAAGTGATCCACCTTCGTCAACGGTAACCTACGATCCAAAGGGCCAGCCCGCCCACGTTCTTATGGAAATCCCCCAATGGACTCACAAACTAGTGAACCACTTCTCCATAATCGGCTTTCGGCCTTCATCCACAAGCTCCAGCATTACCCCATGAAGGGCATCAGGATCAAAATAGGACACAATGATCTCCCTCTCACTTGTATATTGGGTCGCTATAGGGGTGATCCCTTCTTTTATAAGCTCTGCTTCACGCCCTTCGCAATCCGGTTCCCACATTCCAATGTGATGGAACCCCTCGCCCTGAGCGGTGTTGAATAATCCACTCTCCTGCGATTGCAGTAATTCGATATATGGCGGACCTTGTCGGCTGTATGCAACGACGAGATCCAAAGGTGCTTCCCCTTCAGCCCGTTGCCAGAAGTCCACCGTCCCGATATCCGGGACTGTCCAAGTCACCCCGAAAGCCTTGCCGAAACTCTCCATCCCTTTTTCCAGGTCGTCAACGAGAAAACCCACATGAAAAAACGGTATGAATGTCACAGTCGCACTCTCCTCCCGGGCAAAGGGCCCATTAGCTCAGATGATCCGCAGGAAATCCCCGTCGTCATCACAGCGATTCGCTATACCGATGTCCCCCCGGATCGGAGAAACACCGCCATTCCAGCCATATCTAAATCCCCGTACCCAGCAGCGATAGCCTCAACAATAAGTTGCCGATTGACATCTGCTTGCGGCATATTCGCCCCCACCGAACTCGCCAATTCCTGTATCAAGCCCAGATCTTTGTTGGCCAAATTCAGATCAAATGCGGTAGGTGTGGTCTCAGGAGTAAGGAATGCCGCCCTGCGATACTTGACCATCGGTGCGGCAACCGCGCTATTCTCAAATACGTCGTATGCAGTTTCACGGGATACCCCCGTTTTCTCCGCAAGCACCAAAGCTTCAGAAACAGCCTGACCCAGCGCGAAGATCACCGCATTTACGGCCAGTTTCATCGCGGCTCCCGTGCCCGACTCCCCCATGTAATACAAGGAGCCGCACATGGCTTCAAGGATTGGCCGCACGCGCTCCATCGTCTCCGGTGCGCCGCCTGCCATTATTGTCAAAGTCGCGGCCGTCGCAGATGCTGTGCTTCCCGATACCGGTGCATCTATCAGATGGGCACCTTTGCTCTTGACTGCCTCGGCTAGCCAGCGAGTTCCGCTGATTCCGGTAGTTCCCATGTCGACAACTATTGCTCCCTCGCGAAGTCCTGCGAGAAGTCCATCGCTGCCGTCCAGAACTGCGCGGACGGCAGGCTCGTCAGAGACCATAAGAATGATGACCTCTGCTAATGAGCCCACCTCGCGGGGGCTCAAGGCGACTGAGACACCCATTAGCTCGGCCGCCTCCTTCGCTTTTTCGCTCCTACGAGCATAGATACATACCGGGAATCCAGCCGCCGCTACATTCGCAGCCATTGGTGTGCCCATTCGGCCGAGTCCGATGAACCCTACATTCACGGTCATGTCAAGACATCCTTGTCTTTCGGGTCGCCGCGATCCCCGGGTCAATAAGGGTCTTGATGCGGGTTGACCGATGCTCTGAAAGTGGCACCAACCCGTCACTAACCAAGTCATCCAGCGAGATCGCCTCAGGAGCAATGTCTTCCCAGCCATCTGCTCGAGACGCAAGAAGTCGAAGTGCCTCCGTAAGGTCGGTCGACTTCACATGAGCATTCGTTCCAATAAGCTCTAATTCGGTGAGAGAGACAGTCCGAATTTCTATGTCGACGGGCTTGCTCTGAAGACCCACCAAGACAATTCGGCAGCCCCTCGGTGCTATGGCCAAACTCTCAGACAAGCCGGCGGGGGATCCGGAAACTTCGAAAATGACTGTTGGAATGAGATCTTCCCTGGCCAGCTTCGCCTTGATGGATTCCTCTCCATGAGGTCGAACAAGGTATTTGGCTCCCAGCGCGCCAGCAATATCCAAACGTGATTGATCCATATCTGACACCAAGACTGTTGCACCAGCTTGGGCTGCTGCATAAGTGAGAAATGCCCCTATACCTCCCGCTCCGATAATGACCGCCGTATCATCACTGTCGAGTCGGCCCCTGCGCATGGCATGGACTGCAATTGACATGGGCTGCGCTAGTGCAGCCGTATCAGGTGTCACTCCGAATGGCCCTGCATCGACGCACGTATCCGCGGGCACTGCTACGAACTCTGCCAACCCACCGTGCTGGTGCAACCCCAAAGTGGAGTACGACCGACACAGGTTAGTTCTGCCGCGTTTGCACCAATGACACTCACCACAGGAGATACCTGCCCCCGAGACCACGAGCATGCCCTCGGTGAAACTGGTCACGGCTGATCCGGTAGCGACAACAACTCCAGCAATCTCGTGGCCAGGAATCATAGGTCCCACATGCCCTGAAACTGGATGGCTTGCGGCGATAGGGAACATGTGAGGCCCCGTGCTGTACTCATGGGCATCAGTACCGCAAATTCCAACGGCCGAGACCCTCAGCAGTAGCTCATCCTCCCGGGGCACTGGAATCGGTACATCCTCGACGCGGACATCGCCCCTACCATGGTAGACCGCGGCTCGCACGTGTTTACCTCCTCGCGATAGGGCCACAGGTGGGTGGCCAACCTTTCGTTGCAGAATATCGGCTCGGACTTACTAAATCCAAGCAATAGAAATTATCCGGAGAATCCTCAGTAAGGATTCGTTATCACCAATTCCTCTGCCGGGAAGAGTGTCATGATTTCGCATCCGCTGGCGGTCACAACGAGCTCCTCTTCAATTCGTGCCGCCGAATGACCGTCCGAGGCCGGCCAGTACGTTTCGAGGGCGAAGACCATTCCCTCTTTGATCTCAACTGGAGTTGTCAGGGAGTTCAGCCTGCTGATGACCGGACGCTCGTGGAGGCCAAGGCCGATTCCATGACCGAACTGGAGACCAAAAGCCTCCATTTCGGAGGAGAACCCGAAATCCTCAGCCTTGGGCCACAGTTTGGCAATGTCTGCCGTGTTTATCCCCGGCCGCACCATGTCAATCGCCACATCAATAAGTTCCCGCGCCTTCTTGTACGCATCTCGATGCGCCTGGGTTGCGCGACCTACGGCAAAAGTCCTGTAATAACAGGTTCGATACCCATTGAAGGCATGGATGATATCGAAGTAGGCCTGATCCCCCGGGCGAATATATCGATCGGAGAATACGTGAGGATGAGGACTGCATCGCTCACCCGCAATTGAGTTGATGGCCTCGACCTGCTCTGAACCCATGGAATAGAGCTTGCTTGTTGCCAGTGCGACGATATCGCTCTCCCGCACTCCGGGCTTGAGGTTTTCATAGATGAGTTGATAAACCCCGTCAACCATTGCTGCAGCCTGATTTAGGAGGATGATCTCGTCGCGGCTTTTGATCTCCCTGGCTTCCAGCATCGTCTGCTGACCGTCAACGACTTTGATGCCTTGGTCCTGCAACTCACCGAGGACAGAAAGTTCGATCATGTCCACTCCGAGTGGCATGTCGGCGACACCCTCCTCACGAAGAATACTTGCAATCTCGGCAGCAGCCTCCTTGGGAAGACCGGAGTTCGGTGCAATTGCCCCGAACAGCCCAACATTGCCCCCACGCGACTGCTCGCTGCGCAGCCATGGGGAATACAAACGGTGATTCTTCGCCGCAGAACCGAAATCCCAGATCCATGGATGACCATTTCGAGTGAGCAAGGCCCATCGCTCTAGTTTGTTGTACGCCCAAGTGCCGATATGCGTGCTCGTCATGTATCGGATGTTGTTGCTCTCAAAAACGAGAATTGCGCCAAGGTCGCTGTTGGCTAGAGCCTCCCGAGTTCGGGCCAGTCGGTAGTCGCGCAACCGATTGAAGTCGACGCGCTCCTCCCAATCAACGGCCTGAATTCCCGGGGCAGGAATACTGGTTTGGGCAAACTCTCGGCGATCAACCATGTCCGCTACCGTCCATTCTGCAATCGTTTGTATTGAATAGAATCTATGTCGTCCGCAACGAGGTGTCAAGCATTCGCGGGCATTTCCTTCGCCATCCCCGTATCATCCACCGACCAGACGACGTGCCAAGTCAACCGTGGCACCAACGGAGGGCAGCACCTGATCCTCCAAGTGCTTTGCGAACGGCGCGGGTACAGATGCACCAGCCAATCGCTTAACGGGCGCATCGAGGTCATGAAAACCTTCATCAGCGACGATGGAAGCAAGGGTTCCGCCCCAGCCACCCTGGAACGGATTCTCCTCGACGATGATTATTCGACTAGTCTTGGCGACGCTCTCTAGCACACAGGCTGCATCAAGGGGCACCAGACACCGAAGATCGATCACCTCAGCAGAGATTCCTTCGGCAGCTAGAAGTTCCGCCGCCTCCAGGATAATCGGCATGGACCAAGCCAAGCCCACCAAAGTAATGTCTGTACCTTCGCGGCACACATTTGCCTTGCCCAAGGGCACCACATGACCCGCCGGTGCAGGCTCGCCTTTGGTGGCAAAAAGTGCCTTATGTTCAAAGAAGATCACCGGGTCATCACTCCGGACAGCACTCGCCATCAGGCCTATCACATCCGAAGGCGTTGAAGGAGCGACTACGATCAGACCGGGCACAGTTAATGCCCAGTTCTCGACGGCCTGAGAATGCTGTGCGCCAAACCCGAGGCCACCACCGTTCGCCGTTCTCACGACCATGGGAACGCTGACCTGACCTCCGGTCATGTACCGAACCTTCGGCATCTCATTGGCGATGAAATCCCAACAGCAGGCGAGAAAATCAGAGAACATGATTTCCGCGATTGGACGCACCCCCGTCATGGCTGCACCCATTGCCGCACCGACAATGGCTTGCTCGCTGATGGGCGTATCCCAGATTCGAGTCGGCCCAAATTCAGCAAATAATCCGGCGGTAGTTTTAAATACCCCCTCTCCTGCTCCGATGTCCTCCCCGATGCAGACAACCGATGGGTCGCGGCGCAACTCGCGAGCGATCCCCTCGGCAACTGCCTCGCGATAGGTGATCAATTCCGCCATTGCATTCCTCCATCTGCCCAAACGTCGGTAAAGGCTTCGGAAATATCGCTCAATGGCGCATCCTTAGCCCGCTCAATTGCTTCTTTGACGACGGCATCAACTGCATTCTCAATGCCAGTTATCTCGTCCTCGCTCACACCACTTTCGACAAGTCGGGCACGCAGCACCTTCAGCGGATCCCGCATCATCCATTCCTCAAGCTCACCCTCAGGGCGATACTTTGCCGGATCGGCCCTGGAGTGGCCGTAGTGCCGATAGGTAAGACACTCAATCACGCTCGGTCCTCCACCAGCTCGCGCTAGAGCTACCGCTTTTGCTACCTCATCGCGAACCACGAGAACATCATTCCCATCGATCACAATCCGAGGCAGCGAATAAGCTGCTGCCCGATCGGCCGCTGGGTGCTGCACCGCAGTCACCGCACTAATCGGCGTGTATTCCATATAAAGATTGTTCTCGCAGATGAAGATGACCGGAAGCTTCCAAACGGCCGCCAAGTTTATCGCCTCGTGAAAAGCACCAATATTCGTGGCTCCATCCCCAAAGAAGGCAATAGATACCTGGTCTGTTTTACGCAGAACGGCAGACCATGCCGACCCGACGGCCATAGGTATATGTGAGCCGATGATGGCATAGGAACCCATCATGTTGTTTGCCGCACTTGTCAGGTGCATCGAACCACCCTTACCACGACAGGCGCCGGTTTCCTTGCTCATCAATTCCGCGAGACAAGCTTCCGGACTCAAACCTCGCGCCATAGCGTGATGGTGACCTCGATAGGTCGCCCAGACGTAATCCTCGGGCTTGAGTGCAGCACTCGCCCCCACGGCCACCGCCTCATGGCCCGACGCTAGATGGGTTGTTCCCTTTACCAGACCCGTCATAAATAGGTCGTAGGCTGCCTTCTCGGTTCCTCGTATGACCAGCATCTGGTCGTACCACGAGGCGAGTTCCTCTTTGGTGGAATTGGTCACCTTAAACTCTTTCCTGTCTCATTCTTAAATTTCGGCATCGAAAACGGCGAACTCTGAAACACCAGCGATCACGGTTGCCACGGCAACATGCTCGGGATGATCGTTATAGATTGCAAGAGCACTTGCATCCTTGAAATCGGCAGCCAACGCCGCGTCCCATAAACCATCCTTGCCAACGTTCACACTGACCCACCATGAGGCAATGTCAGGTATTCGCTTATCGAGTGGTGCCAAGGCCTCGACGGCAGTTTGAAATTCTTCCTTGCTTGCTTCCGCCTTCTTCTTGAACAGGACGATCCTTCGAATCATCTTCTACTCCTTCTCCCCTGGCTTGTGTTTGCACTCAAGGCTATCCAAATTCTCAGCTACGTTTTTTCCGTGCCCATCAGGATCTTCAACTGATCCCCCTTCGGATTGACAAGAACGTCGAACCCCTGTGTCACTACATCTGCGAGTGGAATCACCTCGGTGACCACCTTCGACACCGGATACTTCCCAGAGGCAACCAAGCGAATCACTCGGGGCCAATCAGTTATGTGGTAGCACCAACTTCCAAAGAGAGCGATATCTTTTTCGCAGAGTGCCATGGCATCGAGAGTCGCTGTTTTTGTATGAAGGCCCGTTTGAACGATAGACCCTCTCCTGCGCGTATTTGTCAGACAGGTGGCTAGCCCGGGTGAGGTGCCTGAGCACTCTACCGCGAGATCAACACCGATACCTCGAGTGGTCTCTTCAAGCATTGCACTAAATTCATCCGAAGCTGGATTCATGACATGACCGATATCTAGCCCTCGAGCCAGATGAGCTCGATTCTCATTTGGTTCGGCAATGATGACAGTGGACGCTCCCGCTGCACTTGCATACATCGCGGTCAGAATTCCAATCGGTCCTGCTCCGGTAACCAGGACCACATCACCGCCGACCAGACCAGCACGCTCTACTCCGTAAGCGGCCACCGCCGCGGGCTCGATGAGCGCACCTTCAAGATTGGACACCTCGTCGGGGAGAATGGCTAATTGATAATCCTTCACAACGGCTAGATCAGCCATTCCGCCCGTCTCCGCGCTTAAGCCAGTTGCGGCAAACCGCAGGCACAGGTGCCCCAAGCCCCTCCGGCAGTAATAGCAGGAATGACAAACGATCGCGGGCATGACCGCAACTCGATCCCCCACCCGAACTTCGGTGACACTCGATCCCACTTCAACCACCGTCGCCGAGAACTCGTGGCCCAAGGTTTGGGGGAGCGTGGCTCCAGTGGCGGGGTGGGGCTCAACGCAGGTCACTATCGGGCCGTCGGTGTATTCATGGAGATCGGTTCCACAGATACCGCAGTAGTGCACCGAAATGAGCACATCATCAGCTGCACCTAATCGTGGGGTGCTCACTTCCTCAATGCGGATATCGCGAACTCCGTAATAACGTGCGGCAAGCATCAGGCCGCCGACGACATCATGTGTACCTTAACCTGAGATTTGTCATTCAAAACCGTCTCCATCGCCTGGTCTGCCTCGGCAAGCGGGAAAATACTGCTGACGAGTGGGGACAAGTCAATTCCCGTCCGATCGAGAAAGGCGATCGTTTGAGGCCAAATGCCGGGCGAACCAATGATTCCTCGAATTTGAAGTTCCTTCGACTGAATGAGCCCAAGTCGAGCTGAAGTCGAATCGCCAACATTTATCCCAACGTTCACCACCCGAGCCCCGATGCCTGCCAGCTCAAGTGCGGTCGCCATCGCCTCGGGTTTTCCGGTCGCCTCAATCACGACACTCGCTCCGGCACCCGAAGTCATCTCGTTCCATTCCTGCAAGAAGGTTGGACTCGTTGGATCTAGGGACTGCTCGGCACCTAGACGTCGGGCCAGCGCGACCCTACTCGCGGTTGGCTCGATGACGATCACCCGCGCACCTTTGGCTGCGCTAGCGGCGATCACCCCAAGGCCAATCGTGCCAGCGCCTAGGACGACAACGGTGTCACTTGCGTCAGGATTGTCTGCCCGAAGAGTCGCGCTGTAACCGCAACTGAATGGTTCAATTAATGCCCCCTGCGACCAGGTGAGTGAATCTGGAATCTTATGCAGCCAGTGAGGCTTGGCGACGAAGTACTCGGCTGCCGCCCCGCTAATAGTGAACCCGAAGTGATCCTCCCCGATGACGCATTCCCCCACGACCCGATCCCCTGGCGCCAGGGTACGAACACTCCGACCAACCTCGAGCACCTCAGCTGACCACTCGTGGCCCGGGATCAATGGATATTCAAAGGGAATGATGTAACGACCCTCAAGTAGATCAACATCCGAGTGACAGATTCCTACTACCCGACTTGCCAGAAGTACTTCATCGTCGAGAATCTTCGGCATTGGAAGCTCACTGACCTCAAAAGAGCCCGCCGACATGAATTGAAGGGATTTCACGTCATTTCACCTTCCTTTGTTGGCCTGCAAACGATTGTACTAAGAATAGGTCAAATTTATGCTCCATGTCAGGCGAAAACCAACAATTTCCCCGATATCCATGTTTGTTATCTCACAGCGACGTACGGCAAAACAAGGAGGTCGTGCGCGGGCGGCGCATGAAACAGATTCAGCCGCTCACCCTAGAAGTCTCAAGGTAGCCAATTCAGATATAGACGCTTGTCATATCTGAATACCGTGGACCTGCCGTTGAGCCCTGGGGGAAGACAGCACCGATCTGTGCGACTTCCTCGCTGGTGAGTTCGATTATCCCCGCCGAAATGTTCTCTTCAAGATAGCTGACACGCTTGGTGCCGGGGATAGGCACAATATTGCCCCCCTGAGCAAGAACCCATGCCAAGGAGAGCTGAATAGGAAGCACCCCCTTCGCTGCGGCAAACTCCTGCAAGCTTCGAACCCGCTTCAGGTTCAAGTCCAAATTCTCCCCCTGGAACCGTGGGTTACCGCGCCTAAAGTCGGCGTCCGACAGCTCATCAAGATGAGTGATGCTCCCGGAAAAGAAACCGCGACCAATGGGTGAAAACGGGACAAACCCGATACCCAGTTCGTGCGCGACTTCTAGCACTCCGTTGACTTCGACATCACGGGTCCACAGGGAATACTCGCTTTGGATCGCGGTCATCGGGTGAATCGCATGCGCACGCCGAATCGTCTCCGGGGCAGCTTCTGAGATTCCAAGGAATCTGACCTTTCCTTCGGTCACGAGTTCCTTCATCGCGCCCCAAGTCTCCTCGATCGGTACATTTCTATCGACGCGATGCTGGTAGTAGAGGTCTAAATAGTCGGTGCCGAAACGGGCAAGTGAAGCGTCGCAGGCCGCTCGTACATATTCGGGGCGCCCATTTATCCGAATTCCGCCCCCGTCAGGAAGCGACTCGTTACCGAACTTCGTCGCGATAATCACCTCTTTACGATGCGTGCCGAGTGCCTCCCCTAAAAATTTCTCATTTGTAAACGGCCCGTAGACGTCTGCCGTGTCGAAGAAACTAACACCGAGGTCTAGTGCGCGGCGGATAGTTTCACGCGCCATTGTTTTGTCTGAAGGCCCGTATACATCACTCATGCTCATGCACCCAAGTCCTTGTTCAGACACGACTAAGGACTGGCCGAGGGTACGGTTTCGCATGTTATTCCTTTTCATGTGAGCGGTTACCTAGTCTATGGATTTAGGAAAACCCACGGATGGCGTCATCTCGCTGGGTTGGCGTAGGGATCAATCTCCACGGCCTTGACACTTAGCCAAACGGTGGAACCCTTGCTCAGCCCAAGGGGGGAAACGTGAAGGCGCACCCCAGGTGTAATCATCGCCGGACTTGGCCTCACCGGGCCGATGGCCCACCACTATGCACGAATTCCATTGACTGATGACAAGTCACTCATTAGGTTTGATGCAACATATTGACCTCATATGCTCTGGTCAAGAGGTTTTGAAACAGTTTGTAACCTCACCCATCGAGATCCACTACCAGGGAGAAGCAGTGACGAAACGAGTTGTGGTTACCGACCACGCTTTCAAAAATTTGAAACATGAAGAGGCTATGGCACATGATTTGGGGGTTACCCTCTCCGTGTTTCAGTGCACGGACGAGCTAGAAACCGCAACTGCGGTGCGCGGAGCCGATGTGGTCGTGACAAATTTCGCGCCCATTACCCGATCGGTACTCTCAATTCTTGCCAAGAACGCCACGGTGATTCGATACGGGATCGGCTACGACAATGTAGATGTGGCATCCGCGACCGAATTCGGGATTACAGTGGCGAACGTTCCTGATTACGGAGTCGAGACGGTCGCCAACCACGCAGCCGCCTGCGTACTCAGCCTGACTAGACGCCTTTCGACCTATACCTCGCTCATCCGGTCCAACGGCTGGGCCAAACCCGGAGATGTCGGCGACCTCCCCGCCCTCTCATCGCTCACCGTTGGTTTCGTGGGTTTCGGGAGAATCGCACAAGCACTTCATCAACGTCTAAGGATGTTCGGCTTTTCCTTCGTCGCCTATGATCCCGTCACGCCACCCACGGTGCAGAACGCTCCTGACGTCAAAAGCGTTTCACTGGATGAACTTGCGCGCCTCAGCAATATCGTAAGCTTGCACGCCCCGAGCAATGAGTTAACCAAAGGCATGATCGGTCGAGAATTCCTGGCTTTGGTACCGACAGGAGCACTGATCATCAATACGGCTCGCGGAGCCCTGATCGATACTGACGCCCTTATCGTCTCACTCGAAGAAGGGAGGGTTGGTGGCGCAGCACTCGATGTGACCGAACCCGAGCCACTTCAATTGCACTCCCGTCTGCGAGAAATGCCAAATGTCATCCTCACTCCGCACGCAGCCTTCTATGATGACATGTCAATAGACCGCCTGCAGCTTATGGCCAGTCAGGAAGCTGCTCGAGCACTGCGCGGCGAAGCACTTCGTAGCCCTGTGAATCGGCCAACAATAATACAAGCGGAAGATTAGAGTGGCGGCGCTCGTGCAATTCAAGATGATCTTGTACAGCATCGACGCACAGCAGGGGAACAACTTCCGATTCGAACGCACGAAGTGCCACCAGTCGGGAGCTGGCAATGCAGATGCTATGAAGTTGTGAACCCGCCGTCCACGATCATCTGCATTCCAGTCACATATGAGGACTCATCCGAAGCCAGAAATAGAACTGCATTGGCTACCTCATCGGCGGTGCCGGGACGCCCCAACGGAATCCCACGTAGCAGTGATTCGGTCACCGATTGGTCCTGATTTATTGTCATGGGAGTCGTGATCAAACCCGGGTGCAACGAATTGACGCGTATGCCATCACGGGCGTATGTCATAGCGGCATTTCGCGACATTACAGTGACTGCACCTTTGGATGCCTGATACGCTGCGACGCCATCGGCACCGACTAAACCCCAGATAGAAGATGTATTTATGATAGAACCGGCACCCGATCGCTGCATGTACGGCAACACCGATCGCATACCATAAAAGACGCCATTCAAATTAACGTCGACGATTTTGGTCCAGTCTTCTAGCGTCACTTCGGTTATCGACGAATAAGACCCTACGATCCCCGCATTGTTGAAAAGAATGTCTATTTGGCCCATTTTCTCATAGATGTGTGACACAACCGAAGTCCAACTATCTATTTCAGTGACGTCCATCATGGACCAGGAAATCCCCGGGATGTCGATAGAGGGCAAAGTGCGATCCAGCCCGAAGACCTGAGCACCTTCGTGGGCAAAGCGTTTTGCGGTGGCAAGCCCGATCCCGCTGCCGGCCCCAGAAATTACCGCAACTTTATCTACGAGTCTCATTGGAGGCCTGTCACATTCCGCAGGGTTTGGAACTCGCGCATAGTACTATTGAAAGCTTCGGGAATCGCTTCAGATATAGGTATATTTCGGAACTTCTCGCCAATTATTTCAACACCCCACGGCCCTCGCCACCCGATGTTCCACAAGGTTTCGATGAATCCCTTAATATCAAATTCACCTAGCCCACAAGGCACCCTGCGCATTATCGTGTCCTCAAACGAGTCACCTATCTGCGCCGCGCTCGCGTCATTTAACTCAACTCCAATCACACGCTCTAAGGGCACACAAGCCAGTTCAGCGTAAGTAGTATCCGAACGCTGCACGTGCCAAATGTCAATCATGAGTCCACCAGCCGGGTGGCTTGCGGTGTTAACCAATGCGAGGCCCGTCTTGAGATCTGGAACGTTCGAAAACGGCATGAATTCGATGGCAATCTTGGTTCCGACCTCGGCCGCCTCCGTAGCCAGGATGGAGAATTGCTCAGCCATTTGGTCCAAGTCGAAAGACGTCATTCGGTAGTCCGCGCCGACTTTCACATGGTGTGCCCCAAGGACCATCGCTGCTTCAAACAGGAACTTGCGGGTTTGATCAGAAACCGCGCGGTCGGCTCCGGATGTCCACCAGTCGCTCAGAAACTCAACCTCGACGTGCTTGATCCCATTGATTTCCAGGATTTTCCGTAGGTTGGGTAGGCCAATTTCGTCCCGAGCGCGAATAAGATCAGCAAATACGAATCCCATTCCGCGGAACCCTGCCGCGGATGTGATTTCGATTCGCTCCACTAGCCCATTAGGGCTGATTTCGTCTCCGAGCGAAGGGCCGGCGTTCCCGGCGGTGGTCCAGCACGCGGCAAGAAGATCAATAGTCACTTAGTCTCCCCTGCTTTTTGAGAAACGCATTTTTGACGGTTAACCGTGTCGGAGAAGCCAGTCACAGTGACCAAATCCCCTGACAACCTTAGCGTATCGCGGGTCCAATTCTTATGAATGGCCAAAGAAAATGAACTGCTACCGGCTGTCGGTCGACCTGTTGCGACTGGATCTCGAATTGTGTGAATTCACAACACCAATCGGCCATAATGGGTTGGTCATGTTCACATTTCTTCTCCCGACTAGGCAAGGGGTTAGTCAATGGTCAAGATTACCAACGCAAATGTTCCACCCACATCGGAACACAACGACACTGTAACGAGTTATTTCATGTACGAGAAGGAAGAACTACGAAACGCCACCAGTGGCTCCTATCTTGAATTCATCAATGAATTTGAACTTGAACCTGGCGTCTTCATAGAACCGCACTTTCATAACTCCCACGAGTTTTATTATGTGATTAGGGGGAGCGGAACTATGCGGGTGGATGAATGCATCAGTGACGTATCAGTGGGTGATTTAATACACATTGAGCCAAATTCGACGCATTCAATTCGTGCTGGAAAGGTGGGAATTAGATGCTTTGCGTTCGCATCAAGCTTCCAAATTGAAGGTGAGGAATATACAACGTCGATACTTCAAAACTGGCCATAATGCCTAGACGAAGAGTCTAAGCATGCCGTTAGCGATCTGGGGGTGCCCTGGTATGGATGACATCAATTTGTAGCGATATGCGCTGCTGGATGGTTGCCTGATATGCCTCGTGCTTATCCGGAAAAGTACCTTCGTGATGCTGCCCGCGATCGCACGGAGAAGTGAAACCCCTTTCGCCCAAATTGCGAACGATTTCGGTATGTCTGATGCCGTGATCGGGCGTTGGCTTGCCAAGGCAGATGTTGAAGATGGTCTGAAGCCTGCCACGGCTGAGTGGGGTCAGCGGAACTTCGGGAAGCAAATAAACGTATTAGCCTGCTGGAGATAGAGAAGGAAGTTCTCCGCCGAGCGGCGGCGTATCTGGGACGAGGCATCAACCCAAAAGGGTCTGGGCTAATCGGCGGTGATTTCCCCGTGCAGCAATGGGGTGATGGCTTCGAGAACCGCGATATCTTCAATCGTGCCCGGGATCACAACCTCACGCCCATCTGCGATACCCCGCATGGTGGCGCGCAAAATTTTGCCCGACCGAGTTTTGGGTAGAGCTGGGACAATTACCACTTCCTTCAGAGCAGCGACCGGGCCGATCTCATCGCGAACCGCGGCGACAATTGTTTTGCGTAGAGTTTTCGGATCAACATCGACTCCAGCTTTTAGCACCACAAAGGCCCGCGGAATTTGACCTTTAAGTTCATCATGGACGCCGATTACTGCGCATTCAGCCACCATCTCATTGGCTGCAACGACAGCCTCAAGCGAACCTGTCGAGAGCCGGTGGCCGGCCACATTAATTACGTCATCGGTCCGCCCCATCACGTGCAGATATTTCTCGTCATTAAAGTACCCGCTATCACCTGTGGTGTAATAGCCAGGGAAAGTACTCAAATAAGAGTCAATAAAGCGTTGATCATCACCCCACAAAGTCGGCAGTGTTCCAGGCGGCATTGGGAGCTTGATGACAATGGCCCCTTCGGCCCCCGCGGGCTGCTCACTTCCTTGGACGTCAAAGATTCGTACGTCATAGCCGGGAACGATGACACTTGGCGAGCCCGACTTTAACGGCATCGGGTCCAAGCCGCGCAGGTTCGAAGCGATAGGCCAGCCACTTTCAGTTTGCCACCAGTTGTCGACGATGGGGATACCAAGTTGTTCGTTCGCCCATTCGAAGGTACTTGGATCTAGGCGCTCCCCCGCGAGGAATAAGGTGCGAAGCGACTTTATGTCGTAGTTTCTTATTTGCGAGCCAGCAGAATCCTCCTTACGAATAGCCCTGATGGCGGTCGGTGCTACAAAAAGTCCATTTACTCGATACTCCTCAATGACCCGCCAAAAAGCCCCGGCATCGGGGGTGCCTACCGGTTTGCCTTCGTACATCACCGTGGTAGCACCACAGATCAGCGGCGCATACACGATGTACGAGTGCCCAACTACCCAACCGATATCCGAAGCGGCCCACCAAACATCGCCCGGGCCCATCCCGTAGACATTGGTAAATGACCATGCCATCGCGACGGCATGTCCGCCGTTATCGCGAACCACGCCTTTTGGCCTGCCGGTAGTGCCAGAGGTGTAGAGAATGTAAAGGGGGTCGGTAGCCTGCACAGGTACTGGATCATGTCTGGTCGCAGTAGCGAGTAGGTCATGCCACTCGACTTCGCGCTCGCCTAACACGGCGGGTGCCTGCGGGCGCTGCAATACGACAACCGCGGTGGGCTGATGTTTCGCGAGGTGAATTGCCGCTTCGACAATAGGTTGATATTCGACGATCCGACTTGGCTCAATCCCGCATGACGCACTCACAATTACGACTGGTTCGGCATCGTCAATTCTGGCCGCAAGTTCTGCCGCCGCAAAACCGCCAAAAACCACCGAGTGCACCGCGCCCAATCTGGCACAGGCGAGCATCGCAATAGCGGCTTCAGGAACCATAGGCATGTAGATGAGCACCCGGTCGCCCTTATGCACCCCGAGGCTGGCGAGGCCACCTGCAATGAGGGAAACGTGGTCGAGTAGTTCGCGATAGGTGAGAGCTCTCTTGCTACCGGTTAGTGGGCTGTCATATAAAATCGCTATCTGCTCACCTCGACCGGATGCAACATGTCGGTCAAGGGCATTCGCGCAGGTGTTCAGGACCCCATCTGGATACCAGCGGTACAGCGGCGCCTGTGCTTCGTCAAGAATCTCCTTGGGTGAACTAATCCACTCAATTTGATTCGCGGCCTGGCGCCAAAACTCAACCGGATCCGACTCCCATCGCTGACGAACCTCGTGGTACGAAACCATTGTCGCCCCCCGTTGACCGGATTTATATCGTACGGCTGCTACTTATCTGTCGCACCACTTTTTGGGCTTCGCTGTTGAATCGCACTTGATGCCGCACCACTTACAATTTTTACAGCAACCGCGATAAACGCAATATCTATGGCCATTTGCAGCATTGCCACTGACCTCGCCGCAGTTGTAACTGGGGTAATATCACCGAAACCAACCGTCGCCAATACCGTAACGGCGAAATAAAACGCTGAGAACCGCGTAAGCACTTCGGTGAATGAATCCGGATTCGCCTGCGACATCAAGTCGTAGGTAACCGCGAAAATCGCCAAGAACATGGTGGCCACTAGAATCAGTGCCTCACCAGCCTGAATATTCGGGTACTTGGATTTATGAATACGTCGCAACTGCAGTCGGAAGTACCAGACATAAATTACCAACACCAAGATGATCGCCCCAAAGGGGATCCAGATTGCTCCATCGACACTATTTGGAACAAATGCGAGCATCAACGCAATGAATATGATCCCAAGCAAGGTCCGAAGGATTGAGTGAGCGATGACCATTAATTTTTGCCAGGTAGTTAGGTCATCGGAGAATGATGGAAGGGACTCAGTGTTTTCACTCGGTAGCATCGTCATCGCCCAATTGTGGCAGATTTGATCCCGTTCACGAACTTATATCAAGTGGTGTCGATTAAGTTGTGGCTGCCGCCAATTGGCCACACGCCCCGTCAATTTCGCGACCCCTAGTGCCCCGCACGGTGACGGCCAAGCCGCGATCGCGAAGAATTCGGACAAAGGCCTCCTCATCGCCCGGGCGGGAGGCCGTCCAAATTGAGCCTGGGGTTGGATTTAACGGAATCAGGTTTACGTGTACTAAGTGACCGACAAGTAAGTCAGCCAGTCGCTCAGCCCGCCAGGATTGGTCATTAATATCTCGGATAAGGGCATACTCAATGCTGATTCGCCGATGGGTTCGATCGGCGTACTCCCAAGCAGCGTTCAAGACCTCCGCCACCGGCCACCGGGTATTGACTGGCACCAGTGTGTTGCGCAATTCGTCATCAGGTGCGTGCAGTGAAAGTGCCAACGTGACCGGAAGGCCTTCGGTGGCGAGATCTTTCATCCGCGGAACAAGGCCCACCGTAGAAACCGTGATGCCTCGTGCGCTCAAACCTAAGCCTGAAGGAGCCGGTGAAATTAATCTCCGAACTGATTCAACGACCGCGCCGTAGTTTGCCATTGGTTCGCCCATACCCATGAACACCACATTTGAGACTCGCCCCGGCCCTCCAGCTATCTGGCCGCGGTCCAACGAGCGAGACCCCGCCAGTACCTGCTCGACGATCTCAGCAGTAGACAGATTCCGGGTGAGTCCGGCCTGCCCGGTCGCACAAAATGGGCAGTTCATGCCGCAGCCGGCCTGCGAAGAAATGCACATGGTGACGCGTTCTGGGTAGCGCATCAGCACCGATTCAACTAGTGCACCGTCGTGCAGCCGCCAGACCGATTTGACCGTGGTGCCCCCATCGCAGTCAATAACTCTAACCGGATTCAGCAACTCGGGCAGAAACATCTTCGCTACCTGTTGGCGCATTTCGGCTGGTAGATCGGTCCAGGTATCCGGGTCATCCGATAATCGCCCTAGCCAGTGTCGCGATACTTGGTCGGCTCTAAAAGCAGGTAAGCCCAATTCAGCAAACGCTGCACGACGTTGCTCAGGGGATAAATCCATCAGGTGCCGAGGCGGTTTGCCGCGCCTTGGAGCTTCGAAGAGCAACTCACCCGGGCGCATCGCCGGCTTGGATTCTGGCATCAGCTGGCTGCCAGCCCGGTGCCAAGGAATAGAGCAAATAGCGCCCACGAGGTGAAGGCATTCGGAATTAGTGAATCAAGCCGGTCCATCATGCCGCCATGACCTGGCAAGAAGGTGCCCATATCTTTGAGACCGAGGTCACGCTTTATTGCACTTTCAGCGAAGTCGCCCGCGGTTGCGGTGATGGCCAAGACAATGCCAGCAATCACCCCTTGCCACCATGGCGCGTCAAGTAGCCACACGAAACTGGCAGCACCAACAGCACCTTGGACCAAAATCGAGCCAGCAAAACCCTCCCAAGACTTCTTTGGACTAATCTGCGCCGCGATCGGGTGCTTCCCGAAGAAGACTCCCGCCGCGTAACCACCAATATCATTGGAAGCCGTTAGCAAAATGAATACTAAGACTCGCTGTGCGCCGTTATCAGCGGCCAGGGTCAGCATCAGGAAAGCTGCCATAAACGGGAGGTACGCAGCAACAAAGATACTTGCCGTTACATCGCGCACGTACCCGTCGGTACCGCGACGAATCCGCCAAAACATCACGGCGAGAATCGTTAGGCCAAAGATAAGTAATTGCGCCAGCGGGCCCCAGAGATATGCGGCACCTGGCAGCAACACGGCGGCAAGAAATAGTGGCGTGCGAGCAAGATGAATATCTCGCTTCCCGAATGCCAGGACGAATTCGCGAACCGCGACAACGATGGTGATTATCACCACGATGCCGAAAAGCCACTTAATCGTAAATAGGCTCACCAACACCACCGCTGCGAGCGCAAGTGCAGACCCGATTGCAGCGGGGAGATTGCGCCCAGCTCGGGATTTCTTCTTTTTCGGATCTGCCGGCTTGTCGCTCAAGATTAGACCTCTAGCAGTTCTGCTTCTTTGTGCTTCAAGACTTCGTCAATATGCTCAACCTGCTTGTGAGTGGAATCATCTAGCTGCTTCTCAGCCCGGCGCACATCATCTTCGCCGGCCTCGCCTTCCTTTTGCATCTTGTCGAGTAGATCTTTAGCGTGACGGCGAATATTACGCACGGAGACCCGCGCTTCCTCTGCCTTATTCCTTGCGGCCTTTATGTATTCGAGACGGCGCTCTTCGGTAAGTTGCGGAAGCACCACTCGGATCAGGTTTCCGTCATTTGACGGGTTGATACCAAGATCACTGTCACGCAGTGCCTTCTCGATCGCCCCGAAGGCGCCCTTGTCATACGGCAAGATGATGATCATGCGAGCCTCGGGAGTCTGAAATGAGGCAAGTTGATTCAGTGGGGTCATTGCGCCGTAGTAATCCACGACAATTTTGTTGAACATGGCAGGGGTGGCCCGGCCGGTGCGAATCGTCGAGAAATCCTCGCGCGCCACGGCAATGGCTTTGTCCATCTTCTCCTCGGCCTCAAGAAGTATCAGGTCAATTTGCTCACTCACGGTGCACTCCTTTGCCCATAAATAGTATTCAGTATTTTGTACATCAGATTGCCGCAGAAACTAAAGTCCCGATGGTTTCGCCGCGAACAGCGCGGGCGATATTGCCTTCAACTAAGAGATTGAAAACTACTATCGGGAGTTTGTTGTCCTGGCATAAGCTGATTGCCGTGGCATCAGCAACTTTGAGGTTTCTATTTAAAACTTCAGCCGGAGTCAATGTTTTAAACCTGGTAGCTTTCGGATTGGTACGGGGATCTTCATCATAAACACCATCGACTCCCTTTGCCATCAGCACAACTTCAGCCCCAACCTCGAGCGCCCGCTGGGCTGCGGTGGTATCGGTCGAAAAATAGGGCTGCCCTAATCCGGCACCGAAAATAACAACGCGGCCCTTCTCAAGATGTCGGATTGCGCGCCTTGGCACATAAGGCTCAGCAACCTGACCCATCGCGATCGCAGTTTGCACTCGGGTCTCAATACCCTGCTTTTCACAGAAATCTTGCAAGGCCAGGCAATTCATCACCGTGCCCAGCATGCCCATGTAGTCAG
>WLLZ01000190.1 GCA_009700485.1 Actinomycetota bacterium
GCACCAGCAACTTCCGGGGCTCTACTTCACTTGTTACGGGCGTTCCGTTAATCGTGATAGTTACTTCCATTTCAGGCTCCTTGGCTAGATGCGGCGGCACGACGAAGCGCGCGGACGGTGAGCTCATGGGCTAGGTGCAACTTGTAGTCGGCCGGGCCCCGTTGATCCGAATAGGGGGTGCATGCATCGGCAGCCAACTTGGCAGCCGCTGCGAAGTTCTCTTCCGATGGGGCTTTGCCAATCAAAAAGGCTTCAGCTTCAGGGGCGCAGAAGTGCTCAGCGCCAACCGCCGTAAGCCCGATACCGCAGTCCTTCACCACACCGCCCGATACGACCACAAAGACGCCAACGGAGGCTACCGGCCAATCACCAACCCGTCGTTCCACCTTTTCGTAGGCACTGCCAGCGCCCGGACGGATCGGGAAACGCACCTCGGTGAGGATTTCAGCGTCGGCGACTTTGGTCTCGTATGGGCCTTCATGAAATTCGCGAATCGCCATCGTGCGCTTGCCATTACTACCTTGGATTACTACCGAACCTTTAAGTGCGGACCCAACAGCCGAAAGGTCTTCGGACGGATCCGCCTGGCACATGGATCCCCCGATGGTGCCCTTATTGCGCACGATTGGGTCGGCAATAACTTTCTCCGCTTCCCGGAAGATGGCGTAGTGCTCAGCGAGCACCGCAGAGGAGAGAATTTCGGCATGGGTGACCATGGCGCCCACAACGATTTCATCGCCTTCGATTCTGATACCGCGCAGCTCATCTAGATCATTGAGATCAATCAGAATTTCTGGTCGGGCAAGGCGTAACTTCATCATTGGAAGCAAGCTGTGGCCGCCGGCTAGCAGCCTGGCATCTTCACCGTGCTGTTCCAATAACTTAATGGCATCGGCCACCGAAGTGGCTCGCGCATATTCAACTGGCGCAGGTGTTTGCATCCCATACCCCTTTCCCTGTTCGACTAGTTCCAATGGATTGACACTGCATAAGCTGTTACTTCTCAGCGAGCTATTAGCCACCAGATAATTGCAACAACGACAACGACCCCGATGATCACCGGGATTGCCCGCTTTAACACAGGAGCACCCGCGGTGCCGAGCAGATCAATGCTGTCGGCCGCCTTAATGACAGGTGGCGCAGCCTCGGTTGTGGTTTCCCCTGCCGCCACCGCCGCGGCATGATCACCGCGTGCACCGATTACCTGCTCCAGGTTGTTCGAAAATTGATCGATGATTCGCCCCGCGACATCTTGCATGACTCCCCGGCCAAACTGGGCAGCCTTGCCGGTGATCGTTAAGGCTGTGGTCACGTCGACTCGGGTTCGATCCGGGGCTTCGGCCACCAAGTTAGTAGTAATCAGGGCCTGAGCAGTGCCAGCACCACGTGTTTCTTTACCGGTACCTTCGATGACCGCGGTGTGACTTGCCTCGTCCTTACTTAAAAAACGGGCCGCACCGTTGTATGTCATCGAGACCGGGCCGAGCTTAACTTTTACACTCGCGGTGAACTCATCACCATTTACCGACTCCAAGGTCGCCCCTGGCATGCACGGTGCAATTGACTCAACGTCTAGCAATGTCTTCCAGGCGGTATCAATATCCGCCGGCACCGTGAACGAGTTCTGTAGATCCACGTAACCTCCAAGTGTGGCCCGCTTGGCCCGCCGTATCCCCCGGCACAGGCTTCACAGGTAAGAAACCTGAGGATAGGGGCAAAAGTTAGTTAGCGCATCTGGATTTTGATAAACCGGGGCCGGCCCGTAATCCCGGGGCCACAAACGCGTAGCCTCATACGGTGGAAACCGTGGAAGTTCATTTATTCGCTGCCGCACGCTCAGCCGTGGGGCAAGGATCCGTCACCGCGTCGGGAAAAACCTTGGCCGCCGTAGTTGAGTCGCTAATTGGTGATTACCCGGCGTTCGCAGCGGTAGCCCCAAGGTGCAGTTACTTGGTCGACGGCCTAGCTGTACACGGTGACTTAGATCTGGTGAACCTCGGTGACGCCTCACGGGTTGACGTACTTCCACCGTTCGCCGGCGGATAGCGGCTCTGTTACCCGCCGATCGCGGACCGATAGGCGATCGTTACCCGCCGATCGCGGACATCGGCCGATCTGGCTGAATGAACGACGGGTCATTGATGCCATGGCCAGGCAGTTTCGCTAACACCGAACTTTGGAATAACGAGGCGATACTGGTTCGACGCTCCTGCTCAGAAAGCTGCGGGTTGCGCAGGGTAGCCCGCACATCGGTTTCATCGCGGGCGAATAGGCAGTTACGTATCTGCCCATCAGCAGTGAGCCGGAGCCGATCGCATGAAGCGCAAAATGGCTTCGAGACACTTGCGATAATTCCGACCGTAGCGGGCCCACCATTTACCAAAAACTCCTCGGCCGGGGCTGAACCACGACTGGCAACCGGTGTCAGATCGAATTGCGTTGAAAGCAGCCCAAAAATCTCCGCCGCGGTCACCATCGACGATTTCTCCCAAGTACCGCCCGCGTCAAGTGGCATCTGCTCGATGAACCGAAGGCTCCAACCATTCGCCAAACTATGGTGAAGCAGTGGCAGCGCTTCGTCTTCGTTCACTCCTCGCATGAGCACGCTATTGATTTTTACCGGAAGCAGGCCCGCAGCCTTTGCCGCATCTATGCCAGCAATTACGTCATCAAATCGATCCCGGTAGGTAAGTTTTTTAAACCGCTCGCGATTCAAGGTGTCAAGGCTGACATTGACGCGTTCGAGACCGGCATCGGCTAAGTCTTGCGCCATCTCTGGCAGTCGCAAGCCATTCGTTGTTAAAGCAATTTTAGGAGCCGAAGGCAGCGCTTTTATGCGACGGACTATGTCAACGATGTCAGGGCGAAGCAGCGGTTCTCCACCTGTTAGCCGAATTCCGGTGATGCCTTGCTCGGTTGCCACCTCAAGCACCGTCATCAACTCGTCGGTGGTCAAAAGGTGATCCCCGGGGATCCAATCTGCGAAGTCGTTGGGCATGCA
>WLLZ01000002.1 GCA_009700485.1 Actinomycetota bacterium
AGGCCGAACTAATCGCGGGTGAAATCCGCGGGGGAGCTGCCGTAGCTGAGGTGGCCGCACGAATCTCTGATCCCGTTGCAAAAGACGCACTGGTTTCAATGGGCCCGGGCCTACTTGACGCTCAGTCCTATTCCTACGCTGTTGTCGGCTTAGTGTCAGCGGGCCTCTTTCTCGCAGGTGCCGTCTTAATGTTCTTCTACCTACGCCGCAGTACGAGTCCCAGTGACGTGGGTGCCGGTCACGTGAGCCCCAGATAAGGGAGCTGTCGAGGAATAGGTTGCCTTACTTAACCTAATACTGGTTGGCAACTAGTTGATTCACCGCTATGCTTACTTCATGACCTTGGTGGTGCGGGAGAATGTGGCATCCCGGATAGTGGCGATTGCTGAGCAATCCGTTCTGATCGATGTTGATCCGGGTGCTGAGGGTGTGGCGCGGCCGGAGCGGTCGGTGGATAAGACGTCCCGGAGTTTCGACGAGGATCAGGCGATGCGGCTCGCGCCGGACTTGCGGGACTGACTGCCGGCTGATCCTCTGGCGCGGTGGGTTAATGACTTGGTCGAGCACGGCCTTGACCTGACGGCGCTCTATGACGACTACACCGATGTTCGGGGTGCGCCGCCGTATGACCCGCGATTGATGCTGAAGCTGCTCATCTTCGGATATTCGAACGGGATCACGTCGTCGCGGGAACTGGAACTATCCCCTCAAACCCGACAAATCAGACTAACGACGTGTAATTTACTCGCAGGCCCGTAGCCCGCCTTTACTCCGTTCCTTGGTGCTGAAAGGGAAGATCGAGTTGAGCTCGAGATGGCGTCCGTGCTTCGCGCCATAGCACGCGTGCGATTCTTGCGAGAAACGCCGTTTGATGACTTCGGGTACGCAAGCGTGCGCCGGGTGGAGCGGGCACTGGCGGCGGAGTACCGCACCATGGTGGCTCGCTTGGCTGCCGAGTTTGGGGTGGACAACTACGACCGAGTGGTGTCGGCCGCTGCGACGGCTGAGATGGTGCGTGGATACGACAACGTCAAACGGCCAACGTCGCGCTCTTTCGTGAGGCTGTGCTCGCCCTCGAACCAACAGCGACCTAATGCCACCCTCGCAAGACCACAAGTCCCAACTGCCCCTTGCGATGATGGTCGCTGTTGGTTCCCCCAATCGCCGGCACTAGAGACTGGCACCGCGACCAGCGACTCGGCCGCGACGGGCCACTAGCATGGACGCAACGCATTGAACCTCCCTCGCACGTCGCTCGCTGTCGTCAAGGAGAAGCCGGTCCGGGAGAGGGCGACGCATGCGCGAGTGGAGCGGAGGATCCGCGTGGAGCTGGTGAATCGCCAGTGGCTGCTAAGGAGTCGACCCTCCGGGACGGCGGTGGCGGCCGACTTCGAGTACCGCGAGCAGAAACTCGGTTGCGTCGACTTGCTCCCCGGCCACCTCTTGGTCAAGAATGAGTTTTTCGTCATGGCCCCGACGATGCGCAACTGGATGAGCTCTGCGGGCAATAACCTCTATCCGTCCATCCCATTGGGCGATCCTGTGCGCGCTTTAGCGGCGGGCGTTGTAATCGAATCCGCAGATCCCACGTTCGCCTCGGGGCAACGGGTCTTCGCGACTTCGAGCTGGCAGGACTACGTGGTCATCGACGCCAAAGTTCCCGGGCTCCGCACCATGCCGCCCACGATCAGTTACCAGGCTGCCCTCGGTCCGCTCGGCATGAACGCCATAACTGCCTATGTGGGGATGACCATGGTCGGCAGCCCCGTACCGGGGGAGACGGTCGTGGTATCAGCGGCAGCCGGCTCAACCGGTTCTATCGCAGCCCAGACTGCGAGAATCCTCGGCTGTCGTGTAATCGGCATCGCGGGTGGTGCGGAAAAGTGCCGTTGGCTCGTCGACGAGTGCCACCTCGACGAAGCGATCGACTACAAGAGCGGACTCGAGGAGCACCTGAGAGCCGCATGTCCCGAGGGCATTGACGTCTACTTCGACAACGTGGGCGGCCCTACGCTGCAGCTGGCGGTCGACATGATGCGCACTGGCGGACGGATCGTGCTCTGCGGCCAGATCTCGGAGTACGACTCCGGGGCGGAGATCCCCGGACCGACCAACATGATGCGCTTCATCTATGGCGGGATCCGCATGCAGGGCTTCACCCTCCGGAATTTCCCCGACGTAGTCTCCCTCGCTGAGCGCCAGTTGAGGGAGTGGTTGGACGCCGGTCTCATCGCCCACCGAGAGGACGTCCGTCACGGCTTCGGACTTATCCCTGGTGCGTTCGGCAGCCTCTTCGACGGCAGCCATCGGGGAACGCTGATGGTGAAGGCAGACACCTGAGCGCGGCACCACCACGGATGAAAGGAAGTAAATACATGGACTTAGAGCAGTTCGCATCGTCGTACACGACTCCTCTGGGCACCGGTGCCCTGTACCCGCCGCCTCCTTATCACTATCGCGGAATGGAGGACGTGTTCGTCTACTATGAAGCCGATCCGGAGCGCGTGCGATCGGTCCTGCCACCACGTGTCGATGCCGCCGATGACATCCCGATCTGCATAGCCTGGACGCGATGGGTGCCCTTCTCCACCTTCGGCCCGTACCACGAGGCCTTCATCATGATCCGCGTGGTCCACGACGAGACGGAGTACCTGTACCAACCCTTCATCTTCACAGACAATGAAGTCCCACTCGCGGCGGGACGGGAGATATGGGGTTTCCCGAAGAAGCTCGCGGTCATGAGCCGTAGTTGGGCCGGAGGCGCTACATTCGGCGAGCAACTCGCGTACACGGTCGAGCGGCCTCGCGGTGTGCCCATCATGACGGTCACCATGTCGTGCGACCAGCTCGCCGATCCCAACTCGCTGCGCAAGTTCCCGGTCCTCACCACCCGAGTGATACCAAGCGCCGACGATGTGGCGCGCCCATCAATCGCAGAACTTGTGTCCGTGCAGAGTACCGCGACGATCCATTCGTCGGCCGACGGAACACCTCAGTTGTGGACCGGGCGCGCATCTGTCACCATGCCGACAGTCTCCGCGTCCGACCCATGGCACCAATTAACGCCCCGGCGAATCCTAGCGGGGTACTTCGGGATCTACGACCTGATGCTGCCACTAGGTCGCGTGGTCCATGACTACCTGCGCGACCGCGACTAGACCCCATGGTCGCGCGTCCGAGCCGATGCCGTGGGTGTTGAGGTTGTTGATGACCAATACGACAGCCTCGCCGTCCGGGTAGTCTTGGCCCGAGGCACACCAGTCGAGGTAATCCGCACCAACTCATAACGATCAGCATCGGTCAACGTAACCGGCCGCTACTTCTGCGAGGGAATAACGATGTCCTGTCTGGCCGAAAAGGGAGGACCTGCCACCTGACCCCAACCTGCCAACCAAACACACCGATACTCAGCAGCGACACGCTACTAGGTTTCGGTTACCGCGTTGAGCGGCGCACGGACGCGCGCGCCCTTCCATTCTGTTGGGACCTTCCCTTGGGCCCGACTGCAACCGCCACGGCCTCGGTCGGCTCGAAGGGGACGAGCTTGACCGCGAGAAGCAATTGCACCAGCTGAGTGAAACGGCGGACGTCCACGCCCGTCAACTCGCTGAGCCGTGCGAGCCGGTAGTAGACGGTGTTGGGATGCACATACATGGCGGCGGCGGTTTCAGTCACACTCAGGCAGGCCGCCTCGTACTGCATGAGAGTCTCAATCAGGACGCCGCCCTGACGGCGATCGTCGGCAATCGCCTTCGCGAGGTGGACCGGGACAAGTCGGTGAGCCGTCTGGTCCCCGAACGCGGGCAGGTAATCCATCAGAGGGACGTCAGCCAGGGCCAGGCTCACGGCATTTTCTTTCATGAGCTCGATGGCTCGGGTTGCCTCCAAGTAGCCAAGCCTCGCCTCGGTGAGCGACGCGAACTCCAGTCCGATCCCCGCCATCAGAGTTTGGGCTGTGGTCCGGTTCAGTAATTTCAGCACACGCTCCACGGGCTCAGCGAGTTCGCGAGCGGATTTCCGCGAGAGCGGGACGATTGCAACGATTTCGTCGAACCGGTCCACGACGAACGGCTTGAGCGACTCGAGCTCGAAGAACTCACGCGCCAGGCCGTCCGAGACGTGCCCAGCGCTACCGCCGTTCTGAGGCGTATTCGCCGATGCCCGGACCACCACAACCGCGAACCTCAACATGCCGGAAGTCAGCCCAACCGACAGCGCCCGGACTTCAGCTTCCTCAGCTGTCATGCTTCCTGACAGGAGGAGGTCGAGCACATCACGACGCTCGCGTCCGCTCGCCCTAACTAGACGCTCCTGCTCGGTTAGGAACGCCTGAGCGGCCTCACCCGTCGCAACGTCTATGTACTCGAGCCAGTAAGTAGAAAGGTCGAGCACCTTCGAGTTGCTGATGCCACGTTCGCCCGCGAGTAATCTCAGGTGCCGCCACGCCGCCAACTGGGCGACACGGTAGGTGGCCAAGTAGGAGTGGAGCGGGATACCCTCCTGCGCCCGACGCGCAGCAAGTGCCCCAACGAATGCGAAATCGGTGGAGTCGGGGCGCTGGCCCGTACGGACGTGGAGCTCAAATACCCTCAAGTGCTCGATACAGCTGCTCAACATCTCGGCGTGGTCGGTCGGATCGTCGAGGGCTCGATACTCTTGGATGTTCTCGCTTATCGCCTGGGTCATCGCCTCGGCCAGCACCTCGAGGGACCCTTCGATCAAGCTCACTGCCCAGCCCATTTGTGGAACGTGTTTGTCTCCACCAATGCCGTTCTCGGTCCGCATGGTACTTATGGCATCGCACCCACTTTTGTTCGTCATCCCAACAACCTCCTACCAGTCTCTGTTAGGCGCGCCAGTGTATCCCCCACGACCGCAACGTATCGTGGTTTTCGACCGGTACATCCAGTACAGGAGTGTGGCCCCCAAGACTGTGAGCCACTCCAGATGGGAGAGGATCTTCATGCATAGTGGTAAAGATGCGGTCCGCTCCTTTGTCGAGTCTGTGGATGTGTACCGGGACGACACGGCGGATCCGACGTTCCTGTCTGCTGACGAGGTCGACACGTTGCAGGGTCGACTGCTCCGGGACCAGATCGTCCGACTAAGGGAAAGCTCCCCGTACTACTCCGCTACCCTGCTTGATATCGATCTGCCCGACCAAATGTCAAGACATTGGCTTGAGCAGTTGCCATTCACACGGAAGGACGACTACCAGGCCGCACCCGAACGGTTCCGCCTGCACCTCGAGAGCTCGAACCCCTACGACCGCACCTGGGGTCTCGTTCACACCACCGGTACCACCACGGGTGAGCCCACGCCTTTCTACGATACCGGACATGACATGTTGGCCTACTGGCAGATGCTTCTGCGCACCTGCAAGATAGCGGGAATGACGCCGGACGACGTCAGCGTTAGCGTCATGCCGGTGCCTGCGATGTCGCACAACGCGTTCATCTCGTCACGCGACGCCTGCTCGGTCCTGAACTCCCCGTACATCGCGGCCTTTGTTGGGACACCGCAACCGGAGTTCCCGATTCATCGCCGGACCGACTACGCCCTCCGTTTGATCGAACGGAACCAGGCAACAGTGATCTGGGGAATCGCCAGCTACGTCCGCCATCTCGTGATGCGAGGGCAGGAACTCGGGACGGACATGTCCTCGATCCGCCTAGTCTGGGCATTGGGCGAGGCGTGCCCCGTACCCATGCGGGAAGACTTGCGCGAGCGACTCGCCTCACTTGGAGCCGCGCACGATGCCATCCGGATCAACAACGGTCTCGGATTCACCGAAATGCGAGGCACCTTCGTGGAGTGTCTGGAGCTGAATGGCTGTCACAATCCCTCGCCCGACCTGTTCATCTGGGAGGTGGTAGACGAGGACTCTGGCAGACAGGTTCCGGATGGATCGACCGGAAGTCTCGCACTGACCCACCTGAATCGCCGCGGCACGGCACTCGTGCGGTACCTGACCGGAGACACCGTTGCCATGACCCGGGAGTCGTGTGTCAACTGCGGACGCTCAGGGGAGAGGATTTTGCCACAGCACGAGTCGATCTATGCGGCTCGCGTATCCGACTGGGTCAAGTTCAAAGGAGTACTCCTGCACCCTGCACCCATCCTCGCCGCCCTCGCCGCCCTGACCGCCCTGACGCAGTATCAGGTGATTCTGTCGAAGTCCGACACAAGTGATCCCTACTCGATGGACCGGCTCGTGGTGCGCGTCGCCGAGTCGACAGGCGACGACGATCTGAGGGGGCGCCTTCAGGCCGACGTGCGGCAAGCGGTGCATGCTGCTTGCGAAATCAGGCCCGACGTGGAGTGGGTCCCGGCCTCGGCCATCTACGACCCTGACGTTTCGATCAAGGCTCGACGGTTTCTTGACGAGCGCCCTCACCAGGAACACGGCGTAACTTGACCGGCGCCATGATGCTGGCAGCGGTCCTTGCTGGCCCGGGAGATATTCAGGTCCGGCGAGTGCCGGTCCCTTCAATTGGCCAGAAGGACGCTCTCATCCGTGTCGCGTGCACCGGCATCTGCGGATCCGACCTGAGCGGCTTCAAGTACAACGCCTACAACCGGCCTGGCGATGTCATGGGGCACGAGTTCGTCGGCCACGTCGAGCGGGTGGGGGCTAGCGTGGAAGGCATCGCGCTCGGAGATCGGGTCACCGGCTACTCAGCCCAGTTCTGCGGCAAGTGCTCGTGGTGCGTTCGCAAGCAGTGGCACCTGTGTCCCGACCTCTTCAGCCACTACACCGGGTACGGCGAGAGTGGCGCGTTCGCCGAGTTCACTGCCATCCGCGGAGCTAGGCTGAACAGGAACGTGTTCCTTGTGCCAGCGTCCTTGGGGGACGAGGCGGCAACCCTAGTCGAACCGGTCGGCGTTTACGCCCGCGCCGATGCAGCGTTCTCCGTCGGGGAGGCCGAGAGTGTCCTCATCGTCGGTGGGGGTGTCATCGGTCAGATCGCCGCCCAGGCCCTAACGCGTCGCGAACGGCACACCACCGTAGTCCTCACCGAGCCGTCAGCCGAACGTCGCGAGGTTGCCAGCCGGATCCCCGGAATTGCCGCCGTACTCGATCCGAGACAGGATACGTTCCCGCAGCAGGCGGACGCGGTGATCGGCAGGAGCCGACGGCACTTCGGGAGCACCGGGATGGCCGACATGGTACTCGAGACATCGGGCAGTGGGGCCGGACTCCGTCAGGCGATCGATCTCGTCCGGCCCGGCGGGACCGTTGTGTGCATCGGGGTGGGTGGTGAGACAGCGGACATCTCAACGTCGGAGCTCGTCCACAAAGAACTTCGCATCGTGGGCTGCATGGGCACCAACTTCCCTGCCGGGCTGCAGGCCCTCGTAGAACACACGGTGGATGCATCCGCGCTGATCACGCACAGGTTCGCGTTGTCCGATATCGAGGGCGCGTTCGCGACCCTCCTTCGAGGAGAAGGTGTCAAAGCCGTGATCTCGGTGACGTAGGGCTCTTGCCTCAGCAAGGGAACGGCGCCGCACCGCACTATTTCGCGAGTAGGAGGTCAAGTGCTTGATCCATGGGAGATCCGTGCCGCTAGGAACGCGGCCTCGGATTTGGCAGGCGGACGCGTCGTCGTCGTGACCGGCGGAGCTAGGCGTGGCGGGATCGGCAGGGCGGTTGCAGACGCCTTCCTCAGGCTGGGCGACGCCGTTGTCCTCTCGGACATCGGCACCGCACTCCCTTCCCACCCGGACTATCCGGTGGCATCGTCAGATTCGCTTGCCGATGGTGCGACGGACCTACGCGCCCTTGGCGAGCTCATCACCGCAGCGTGCGATGTCACTGACGAGGCCCAGGTGGTGCGCCTGTTCGACATAGCTGAGGCGGCCTACGGCGGGGTTGACGTGCTCGTTAACTGTGCCGGTCTGGCGATCGGCCTGACTCCTGTCACACAACTAGCGCTAGCCGACTGGCAGGTCAACCTGGACGTCATGGCCACGGGCGCATTCCTCTGCGCGAGAGAGGCCGCCCGTCGCATGGAGGCAGATGGCCGAGGAGGACGCATCATCACGATCGCGTCACAGGCCGGCAAGACGGGAATGCCCCATCTCGCCGCATACTGTGCGGCGAAGTTCGCGGTTATCGGACTCACCCAGAGCATGGCCGCGGAGCTGGGCGAAAAGGGCATCACGGTCAACGCCATCTGCCCGGGCACCGTGGACACCCCTTTACTGGAGGTCGAGGGTGGTGTCTACGAGGTGTTCGCTAGGGCGGCCGGTCGCACAAAAGATGACTACCGCAGAAGGCTCGAGAGGCGCATCCCCATGCGACGGCTCGGGAGGCCAGATGACATAGCCGCCGCCGCCGTCTATCTTGCCTCTGCGGCAGCCAGTTTTGTCACCGGGGAGGCGCTGAACGTAACCGGCGGCGAGGAGATGCACTGACGCAGCGTCGTAGCTTACCAAGTAGGCGACCGCCACCACGACGTCCTCAAGGTCGCCAATCGGTCCCAGCGGGTAACGACCCGACACGCTGGCCTCCTTGCCTTCGTACAGGGGCACCGCGAACCTCGCTCGCCCAATCGCCGGTGCGAGGGCGTTCGCCCGAATTCCCGGCGCGAGTTCCTGGGCGAGCTGCATCTTCAGATGGCGTACTGCCACCTTGATTGCACCACGGGCCCCGTGCCTTTGGCTGGCTGGAGACCCGCCACCGATGCCACGCTGACGACGGATCCACCGTGCTGTGCCATCCACGCCTCATGCACGTGCTTGATTTAGCGACACGAACGCCACGACATTGGCGTCGAAGGTCTTGCGGATCGCACCCAGGTCGCTTTCGAGAACGTTGCCCATTGCCGGATTCACCGCAGCATTGTTAACGAGCATGTCCACGGATCCGAACGCCGAGAGTGTTCGCATCCTTCTACGCCTGGTGCTCCGGGTCATCAGCATTCCCTGGCACAGCCAAGGCCCGATCTGGCCCGCTGAGCGCCTCGGCGGCCTGCTCCAAAGCGTCCCGTGAACGGCCCGCGGCCGTGACTCGGCCTCCTTCAGCCACGATCTGGCGGGCGATGGTGATGCCAATCCAACGACTTGCACCCGTCACGCGGGCTACGCGGCCCGCGCAGCGTTGACGACTTGACACTACTCTAAACTCAGAGTCCTAGGTCCCGCCCGATGATCTCCTTCATGATTTCGTTTGAACCAGCCCAAATCTTGGAGACGCGGGCATCAGTCCAAGCACGGGCGACGCGGTACTCGTTCATATACCCGTAGCCCCCGTGCAGTTGCACGCATCTGTCGATGACGCGATTCTGTACATCGGCACACCACCACTTCGCCTTGGCCGCGTCCGCCGGCGACAGTACGCCGGCGCAATGCACGTCGATGCAGGCGTCGACGAACGACTGCGACACGTCGAGCATCGTGGCCAACTCGGCCAGCTGGAACTTGTTGTACTGCATTGCGCCGATGGGGGTACCGAACGCGCGTCTCTCCTTCGCGTAGGCCAAAGTCAGGTCAAGGATCGGCCGTGCATGGGCAAGGCTCGTAACAGCCGCCCCCAGCCGCTCTTGCGGTAGCATCCGCATCATGTGTTGGAACCCACGGTCGACCTGACCGATCACGTTCAGCTCCGGCACTCGCACATCATCGAAGAAGATTTCCGCCGTGTCAGCCTCACGCTGACCGACCTTGTCCAGGTTCCGACCGCGACTGAAGCCCGGCATCCCGGCTTCGACTCCAAAGAGAGTTATGCCTTTCGACCCGGACGTGCGGTTAGTTCGTGCCGCGACGACGACGAGGTCCGCTGACCCGCCATTGGTGATGAAGGTCTTGGATCCGTTCAGGATCCAGTCCGTTCCGTCGCGCACGGCGCTTGTGCGGATCCGAGCCAGGTCCGAGCCGCCGGACGACTCAGTCATCGCAATCGCCGTGACCAGGTCGCCAGTGCAGAAGCGCGGAAGCCACCGTTCTCGCTGTTCGTCCGTGGTGAGTTCGATGAGGTATGGCGCCACGACATCGAAGTGGATGCTGAGGAACGACGGGATCGCCGCACTGACAGCCGCCAACTCCTCCATGAGTACGGCGCTGAACCTCCAATCCTCGGCCTCGCTCCCTCCGTAAACCAAGGGCACCGCCAGCCCGAGCAGTCCACGGCGGCCAGCCTCGAGCCACAAATCTCTTGGAGGGCTGCCTGTCTCGATCATCTCGGCCTGAATTGGTCGGACGCAGGTGTCTGTGAAATCGCGGGCGGTCTGCCGGAACAGCTGATGGTCTGGCCCGAAGATGCTCCGCTTCACAACGGCACCGGGGGCAGGTGATGCTTACTCCCAGAACCAGCGCCCGTCAGCAACATTGGCAGCCTCATCCAACCGTCCACCCAGCGTCGACCGGCAGGAGCACGCCTGTGACAAATTTCGATTCGTCAGATGCGAGGAACAGGACCGCATCGGATATCGCCTGCGGCTCGAGCCACTGAAGGTTGGGAAGCAGGTTTTTGTTCAACCCTAAGAACGTCGGCCGCCATTCCAAGCTCTGCTCCATCGTGCCGCCCTCCTGGAGCATCTTCGTGTTGACGCCCCCTGGCGCAATCGCATTTACACGGATGTTGAACTCACCGGCTTCAACGGCCATGACGCGCATGAGCCCGACGACGCCTGTCTTCGCAGCCGTGTAGGCACCTGAACTGGGTCCAGGTTGGATGGCGTTGCTGGATGACGTCATGATGACTGACCCGCCACCACTCTCGATCATGAGGGGCATGAAGGCTTTGCAAACCTTGTATGCACCCGTGAGCAAGACGTCGACGAGTTCGTCCCACTGCTCCTCAGGTGTCTCCCATGTGTTACGCGCGATGCTCCATATGCCGTGGTTGATGACCAAGATGTCTAGGCGTCCGAACTCCTGCCTGGTGCGCTCGGCGAGTTGCTCGAGGCCGGCGCTGTTTCTTGCGTCGAGTACCTCCGATAGGCACCGTTGGTCCATTCCCTCTACGCCGCGGACAGTCTCCGCAAGATCCTCTGCCGTGGCAGGAGGCGTCATGGGGTAGGCGAACGACGAGCAGGCGTCGAACGCCACGATCGAGGCACCCTCCCTCGCGAGGGTCATGGCATGCGACCTGCCCTGACCTCGTGCCGCCCCTGACACGACCGCGACCTTTGAATCGAGTCGACCCATGATCCTTGCACCTCCCAGTTGATGTGGTTTTAAACGCCAAAAGGCACTTCCATTCGCCCCGCCCGAGGCGCCCTGTGTCAGCGCAGCAATTCCCTAAGTGCGGCCGCTGCCTCGTATGCCGCTTCGACATTCAGCAGGCGTTCGCGGGCCTTCACTATCTCTGGGCCCCGATACTCCTCAGCCAGGTCGGGCATCCGTGACATCAGCATCAGGTGCAGATGGGGGTGGTTCTCACCGAACGACAGCAAATAGACCTTTTCGGCGCCCAGAACCGATCGGATTCCACCTGACAGGCGGGCAAGCACTAGGCCCAAACTTCGCTGCTGCTCGTCATCGAGGTCCGCTAGTGACTCCACGTGCCGGAGCGCGATCACCACCAGCCACCCAGGCACTTCGAACCCCGGCAGGACACAGGCCGCCCATTCCTGCTCCACTAGGACCCAGCCGCCGGCTGGCTCGTCCCCGACTAGCACGCACATGGCGCACAGGTCGTCCGCAGCGGCCATCACTTGTCTACTCTGCTTTCGTCGTCAAGAGTCGACGGCCGCGTTCTGGACGGGCGCGGAAGCGGGAAGCCGTACCTGGTGGCAGCGAGGACATGATCGAACTGAGTGGCCATCGCGTCCGGCGACCACGACAATCCGTCGTCGAAGACCACCTCGACGTCAGCGACACCCTCGACACCCTGCAATATCCTCTGGATCTCGTCGACGAAGTACCCCACTCTCATGCAGGCGGGCGACGTGAGGGAGATTGCGATTCGAACGTCGCCTGAGTCCGCGATAACCACCTGATCGACAAGTCCCATCTGCACAAGTCCCATCCCGCGGCCTGCGGCGCAGCTGCAGGGATCCACGACCGTGTCTAGCGCCTCGCGGATCCGCTCATTCGACGGGGTCGCAACGGCTCGCGGTCCAGTGATCACGCGTCCTGCAGAACCCGGTTCGCGACGGAAGTCGTCGAGTACGGCGAAGCCACGGGGACTCCCGCGTCACGGGAGAACTCGTCGCTATCAATGTTGCGACTGAGGCTGTCGATATCAAGTCCGTACAGTCGCGCCGCATTCTCCCCCAGAATCATGCCCCGGTGCATGTCGGTCAGCTGCGGCAACGGGCCGAATAAGCCGTACTCCTCCAGGAGATGCTCCGGGAACACGAAGCCGGAGAATGCTTCCAACTGGAGTCGCGGATGGCCCTGCATGGCGCCAGTAGCCCAAAGCATGCGCTCGAGCATCGCTTCCCCGCCTACGTGCATCATTCCTAGGATGAGCTTGGCAAAAACGGTGGGCCGCGTCACGAGGAACGTCGGCAACGTCTCCAAGTTGATCCAGATGTTGCCGAACCTCGCGATCAGCCATGCGGTCTCCTCGACGAAGGCCGCACCACCATGGACGATCTCGAAGGTCAGGTCCGGGAAATGGTCAGCGGCACCCTCGAGGTCGCCCGGTCTGAAGAAGTTGCCGGTGGGCACCGGGCCCAGTGGTAGGGACTTGTGGATCGCGAAGTGCGTAATCCCCCGCTCGGCCGCCGCCTCGAAGAGCGGGAAGGCGACCTTGTGATCGTCCATTCGCCAGCCCACGGCCTCGGCGCCAGGCCATCCGTTCGGGTAGAGTTTCAGCCCCATCGGGGTGAACATGTCCAACTGGCGGTCGAGCTCCTCAACACCGCCGCTCGCCGACATCGGATCGACCGACGCGTACGCGCCAATGATCCGGTTCGGCCAACGTCCGATAGCATCGGCACCCTTCTCGGCCGAGGAGAGACCATCCTTGAAGGCCATAATGGGGGTCGCGTGGTATATCGCGACATCCGTGTCGCTCTCGTTGAACAACATGCCCACGGTGTCATCCATGGACCAGTCGTGGAACACGGCCTCCCTCGGAAGTCCGTAGCCCGGGGGGACGGTCTGGTTGTTAACTGTGTATATGACGTCCCGGATGGCGGTCGCGTGAGGGACATTGGCGAAATTCGCCTCGTCCAGGTTAAATGCGTGGACAACGGCATCAATCACGAAGTGTCCGCCGAGCATGTCGTTCCTCCTAGGTATGTCGCACGACCTGCATGCGAGGTCATCAGGTAGACAGCAAGTTTCGATACCTCTGCCTCGCCTCTCCGGCGGGCCCCGAGGCTAACTGGTGCGGAGGACGCGAAAGGCGTCCTCCGCACCACCGGTTAGGTCACCACTCGGCAATAAACTCCGAGCTATTGTCCCCGCGGACCTCGGGGGCCGGTAGGTTCCGAATCTCCTCGACTTTGGCACCGCAGAGGATTTTAGCCATGGTCTCCACGGCGTAACTGCCGTCAAGGGATGGGCTTTGGACTAGCGTCCCGTACATCTCCCCAGCCTTGATGGCCGCTTCGGCCTGCTTTGAGAAACCGTTGCCGATGATGATGATCTTGTCGGTCAGCCCAGCCTCCTTGACCGCCTGCGCGACGCCGACCGCCACGTTGTCGTCCTGCGCATAGATGGCGTCTAACTGGTCGCCGAACTTGGTGAGTATCTGCGCCGCAACCGCCCGGGACTTCGTCACGTCACTCTCACCGTAGGCCTCGGTGAGGAGCTCGAGCTGCGGACCCGCGGCAGCCATCTGGTCCTCGAAGCCCTTCTGCCGCTCGACCTGAGCGCCGGACCCAGCGAAACTGCGGATAGCAGCGTACTGGATGCCATCTGTGATGCCACGCTCGGCGAGGCCCTTCAGCATGAGGTCGAACTGGAGCTTGCCTTGTATGTAGTTGTCCGGCCCCGTGAAAGCAAGTCGGTACTGCTTCCCGGACGCATCGATGTCCTGGTTAATGAAGGTCAGCGGGATACCTGCGTCGCTCACCGCAGCCGCCGCCGGAATGATGCCCTTCGGATCGGCCGACCAAACAATGATGCCGTCCGGAGCACTGGCCGCGGCCGCAGCCAACTGCTGGGCCTGAAGCTCGGCATTGAACTGACTGTCAAGGAGGGTCAGGTCGATGTTGAGCTCCTCCGCCCTCTTCTTGGCAGCTTCATCGGTGGCGGCCGCGTAGGTATTCGCAAAGCCGACCGAGATGAAGGTCACCGACTTCTTGTCAGCCGGAGCCGTGCACTGTGCCTCCGGGGTCGCGCTCTCAGCCGCAACTGCGCTTTCAGACGGCGCAGGCGCGCTCTCAGCCGCAACTGCGCTTTCGGACGGCGCAGGCGCGATTGACGTGCTGCTCGATGAAGACGAGCCGCCGCCGCAGGCGCTCACTACAAGTGCTAGGGCCGCCGCGGTGACCGCGAGGCCAAGTGTGTTACTTTTCATTCGCCAACCTCTTTCATTTGGTGGTACGGGTCTGTGGTACGGGTCTGTGGTTCGTGCCCAATATTTCGGGACGAGTCATGCGCGTCATCCAGTGGCCGCCCCCCTTCTTGAACTCATTAAGCGGATACGTCTGCCCACTTGTCTTCTGATGGCGCGAACGACGTCCGCGAGCTGGTCCGCGGCCACGACGAGCAGCAAGATGGAGCCGTACGTGATGTCGCGAACCATGGCCGACATGCCCTCGGCGTCAAAAGTGGAACCGATCCATGCGAGAAGCAGTGCCGCCATCGCTGTTCCCAGCGGGGATCCTGTTCCTCCTGTCAGTGCCGTCCCCCCGATGACGACCGCTGCCACGGCCAAGAGCGCTACCCCGATGCTCTGGTTTGGGTTGGCGGCATCGAGTTTGATGGCCGTGAGCCAGCCCCCGATTGCTGCGCAGAGGCCGGAGATGATGAACCCTTGGAAGACACGCCAACGCACCGGGATGCCAGCCGCACGTGCAGCGTCCTGGTTCCCGCCGAGCGCGTAGAAGTCGCGGCCTGTTCGGGTCCGGAGCATGAACAACTGAAGGACGATGAGGGCGATCAGGAAGATGATCACCGGCGGGGTGATCACCCACCAGACCGGCTTCAGGAAAGCGATGGCCCCCGCGACGTTGTTCCCTTGAACGGGCGCCTCATCGGTGATCAGGTACGCTAGGCCGAGCCCTATCGACCCCGTTGCGATGGTTGCGATGAGGGAGTTGATGCCCATCACGCCGACAACGAACCCGTTGATCACCCCCAGCACCAGTCCAATTGCCGCCGCCGCGAGGAGTGCCAGACCCGGATTCGACGTTCCGGCAAAGATGGTGAAGATGGCGCCTAGCGCATACGTTGTGCCCACGCTAAGGTCAAACTGCCCCTGGATGATGACCACGGTGAGCCCCATGGCGATAAGTCCCGCAGTCGAGGCCCGGACGAGCACCTGCTGAATTGAAACGGTGGCGTCGGGCAGCAATAGATTAAGTACGACCATGACTACCAGGGCAATCAGGAGGATCCTGGCTTCTGGCCGGCGACGAACGCGGCTGACAAGAGCATTCACCGAGACCGACCTCTCCTCGCGATTGCATCTCCGCCAACCACTGCGACGATCAGGAGGCCTGTCACAACGGGCTGCAGGGCCGTCGGGAGATTGAGCAAGATCATGACATTCGTGATGACGCCGAGGAGCAGTACGCCGACTACAGTTCGCGCTGCGTCACCTTTGCCCCCGAACAGACTGGTGCCGCCAATCACGACTGCCGTGAGGGCGTAGATCTCATACCCAGCTCCCACGTTGAAATCCGCCTGGCTCCCATAGGCCCCGGCTAGCACACCCGCAAGCCCGGCAAGCGCTGCGGAAATGACGAAGGCCCCGATGAGGGTACGTCTGACGGGCAACCCCGAAACCCTTGCCGAGGACCGGTTGGCACCGACCGCGTAGACATTGAATCCGAAGCGGGTCTTCCGCAACACGAACTGGATGGCGACGGCTGCCGAGAAGAAGACAACGACTAGGACAGGTACTGGACCGAGGCTCGCATTGGCGAAGTCCTTGAGTGTCCCCGGATAGCCGTAAACGGCATTGCTGTCGTTGAGACCCTGATTGATGCCCTTCACGACCGTCAGGACCGCAAGCGTGACGAGGATTGGATTACCGCCCGCCGCGATCACGACACCATTGGTCAATCCGACGAGCATCGCCGCGCACACGCCTCCCAATAGGGCAATGGCGAAACCGTAGCCTCGCTCGTCGAGCATGAGTCCTACGATTGATCCCAACGCCACCTGGGCGGGAACCGACAGATCAGCCAGGCTCCCACTGATGACAACGAGTGTCATGCCGATGGCCGCCAGTCCTGCCAACGACACACTCACCAGCAGCGCCTCCACGTTGCCCACCGTCGCGAACTGCGGAACGGCGAGACTGGCGACGACAACGGCGATGACCGCGATCACGAAGATCTGGCGGTCCTTGAGGACTCTCCACGGGCTAGGCCCCGAAATCTCACCTACCTCGACGACAGCCACCGGTCCCAGGTTCATGACAGGCACTTCGACAACGGCGAAGTCATGGGGTCGCATACCGCATGACGGTCTCCTCAGTGATCTGACTTCCCGTCAGTTCGGCCGTAACCCTGCCATCGCGCATGACCAGAACCCGATCGCTGACACTAATGAGTTCCGGTAGATCCGATGACACGACGATTACCCCGGTGCCCTTGTCGGCCGCATCCTTGAGCAAGCCGTGAACCTGGGCCTTGGCGGCTACGTCGACTCCCCGAGTCGGCTCATCAAGGATCAGCACTCGGAGCGGCCGGTGCAACCACTTCCCCAGCACGACTTTCTGCTGGTTCCCGCCGGAAAGTTTGCTGGCCGGTAGATCGGGGGTCGGCGGCCGAACGTCATAGTGCTTAACGATCATGGATGCCAAGCGCTGCCGGGCGCGGCGTGCGAGGAACCAGAACCTACTGAGTTCACCGACAGAAGGTGCGACGGCATTGTCCCCAACACTTAGGTCCATTGCCAGTCCCTCGAGATGACGGTCCTCGGGCACGAATGCCACACCCAGGCGAATCGCCTGCCGATACGAGCGAAGCGGGACGATCTCTTCGGCTTCCCGCACACCGGCATCACCGTGGTTCAGCGGATCGAGTCGACACACCGCGCGCACCATCTCGGTACGGCCCGCTCCGACGAGACCGCCTATGCCGAGTATCTCGCCTTCTCTCAGTTCGAAGGACACGTCCTTGACCACATCAGTCGACAGGTTCCGGACGCGAAGCGCAATCGGTGCGCCCGGACGGGGGGGGCGGATAAGCGGAGCACCAAGGTCGCGGCCGACCATGAGTCGCACGAGTTCGTCGGGTGACGAGGAGGCTAGGGTCACGTCGGCGACCTTGACACCATCCTTCAGAACGGTGGCGGTGCTGCACAGGCCGAAGATCTCGCCAATTCTGTGCGACACGAAGATTACGCTCATCCCCTCCGCCGCGAGTCCAGCGACCAAGACGGCGAGCTCATCTGCTTCGGTGAGCGAAAGCGTCGCGGTCGGCTCATCTAGGACCAGGATCCGGGGCGACTGTGTGAGCGCCTTGGCGATCTCGACGAACTGACGTTTCGCCAGAGATAGGCGGCTCACAGTCTCCTCGACGTCTAGGCCCGGGTGCACCCGATCCATGATCTCCCTGGCCGATCTCAGCATCGCACGTCGGCTAACAAGGCCCCTCCGCAGAGGCAGATGCCCTAGCGCAAGATTCTCGGCCACCGACAGTGGCGGAACCAGGCTTAACTCCTGATGTACCAGGGCGACGCCCGCCAGCCGGGAGGCGTGAGGCGTGAACGAAAGCGCTTCGCCGTAGACCCTAACCTCTCCAGTGTCGGGGGTCTCAAGGCCGGCGACAATCCGCATCAGCGTCGACTTGCCCGCTCCGTTCTCGCCCACTATGGCTCGTATCTCACCCGGCGCCACCGACATCGACACCCCCTCAAGCGCTTGCTCGCCGCCGAACTGCTTCGACACGAATGAGATCGACAGGGAGGGGTTCGGAGCGAGCGACTCCGGTGCGTCCGTCATCTCTATCGCCACGTTTGGTTCTCCTGTCGGGCTACGGAAATAGGTCATGCGTGGAAATACCGAGTGGCCACGCCGAGCATTCGCGCCTCGGCCTACCTCAACCTGATTCTGAGCGTGCGCTCACCCTTACGCGGAGCCGTGAGCATGTCAAGCAATTTGACAGTTTTGGAACGGTACGAGACCGAACTGTTATCTCAGGCCACCACACGTGAGTGGCATTCGGCGTGACGAGTCCCAGCACTTTTGGGCAGCCCCAGAACCCAGACCCAGGTACTCTGCGCCACGGGACTCCGCTAACCCGATGGTGAATCTCTGCCAGCCATTTGTTTCGCGCGACTACCAACTGTCTTGCATTTAGCGCCACTCGCGCCTGTTGCCTCGCTGGACAAACCACGTAGAGGCGACCAAGCTTCCGCGGATCCTGGGTCTCACCGACGGTGTCCGAAGTCAGGCGCCAACTTTGGCATCCGACGACGGTCCCGCTATTAGTGGCCGTCTCTCATTAATCTGCACATATCGTGATTTGTTTGGCATGCTTCTGGTGTGCCCATTGTTATGGAGATTGATGAGTCGGTGCCGGCGGCGAAGTTCGCGACGATCCTGCCTCATCTGGATGAGCGGCAGCGGCGTTTAGTGTTGGCGGCTGAGGCTAGGTAGTTGGGCCATGGTGGGGTGTCGCTGGTGGCCCGGTCTGCTGGCGTGTCTCGGGTGACGGTGACCGCCGGGGTCGATGAGTTGGATGGCGGTGTTGACCCCAGTCCGGGCCGCGCGCGGCGTGCCGGTAGCGGTCCCATGGCGCTGACCGAGAGTGATCCGGGCCTGCTGGCTGCCTTGTATGCGTTGGTTGAGCCCGAGACTCGCGGTGATCAGATAACTGCTTTGCGGTGGACCACCAAGTCGACCCGCACGTTGGCCCGGGAGTTGGGACGTCAAGGACATCGGCTGTCCCACCAAGCTTTGGTCGGCTGCTGTCGGGGCCGCTGGACTACAGCCTGCAGGGCAACGCCAAGACCGTTGAGGGCAAGCAACACGCCCAACGCGATGCCCAATTCGTGTATCTCAACGGCAAGATCACCGACGCACTTGCCGCAGGGGATCCGGTGGTCAGCGTCGACGCGAAAAAATGGGCACTGGTTGGTGAGTATGCACACAAGGGCCAAACGTCGCGTCCGGTCGGCGACCCACGCCGGGTCGATCTCCACGACTTTCCCGGTGAACTTGGCCAGGCAGCCGCTGACCACCCACGAATGGCACGGGGAATGGAACTACACCATCACCGACACAGCCAAATGACCGAGTTATTCATTGCCAGGCCCTTCGTTCACTTGGAGGAACCGAGCTATCAAATGTCAGGGTTTACGCGAAGCCGGCTGGCGGCGGGTTGACAGCGCACCCGTATCCGAGCGAAACTAAGCGAGCGCTACGACTGGTATACCATCGCCCGGGAGAGCTCAAAGCGCGGTGCGATCGCCCCGAATGCCAACAGCCCTCAGGAATGGTCCCTTCGAGCAGTAGTTGGGAGTGCGCTTGCGGCTCATTGCATACGCAGTTGACGGCAGCCCGCGCCTCTTTGCCACAACGGACGAAGGCATTCTGGACTTGGGCGAGGGCGGCCTGACCACGGTGCTGCCGCGTGGTCTGGACGACCTTCCCTCGGTTCTGGCCGCCGCAAGCCAGGCATTGCCGCGGGGTGGGCCTCCCGCCGGAGCCATACTGCTCGCCCCCATCTCGTCGCCGAGCAAGATGCTTTTCGTCGGCCTCAACTACCGCGATCACCTCCAGGAACTGCCGCTCAGTGTGCAGCTGGGATTCTCAACGACCGAGCCAGCCGTTTTTTCGAAGCTGCCGAGCGCCATCATCGGTCCAGGCGCCGCCATAGTAATTCCATCGGAAGTCGAAAGCACCGTCGACTACGAGGGTGAGCTCGCGATTGTGATAGGGCGCCGCGGCCGACACCTAACGAAGGAGAACGCGCTCAATCATGTTCTCGGCTACACAGTGGCCAATGACGTGAGCGATCGGGGGCTGCAATTCGATGGCGTCGGGCAGCTCACCATCGGAAAGGGCTTGGATACGTTCTGCCCGTTGGGACCGGCCCTAGTTCTCAAGGACGAGATCCCGGACCCCACAGGCCTGCGGATCAGAACGACGGTGAACGGCGTGATCCGTCAGGAGTCGAACACCGAAAACATGACATTCAGTGTCGTCGACATTCTCGTATTCATCACCAAGTTCATCACTCTGGAAGTCGGCGACATCGTGTCCACAGGAACTCCAGGAGGAGTGGGTTTCATCAAGAACCCGCCCGAGTTCTTGCGGCCCGGGGACGAGGTGGTGGTGGAGGTCGAGATGATCGGACAGCTCAGTAATCCCGTCGTGAGCGCGGGTGCGATCAAGTAGAAGGGACAGTCCACATGCGCGCGTTCCGCAAGCTTCTGCAGGACCAGATCTCCGGCGACCTCAGGTCACTACCGATGCGTGTACGCCGTTTAGTTAGCCCCGAACGGCGGCTAGCGCGCGCGCGCAACATCGACGACCTTCGCACACTTGCCCGCTCGTCAGTCCCTCGCACGGTGTTCGACTTCATCGATGGTGCCGCGAACGACGAACTGGCACTCTTGCGAAACAGGCAGGGCTTCAGGGACATACAAGTTTACCCACGCTCGTTCGTCGACGTGTCAACCATTGATCTATCGACCGATGTCCTTGGCACTCGCATCAGCATGCCGATCCTCGGCGCACCCACCGGACTATCAGGGCTCGCCCACGCCGATGGCGAGGTGGGCATCGCGCGCGCCGTTCATGCTGCGGGTTCGATCTACACCCTCTCCTCGATGGCCTCCTACTCGATTGAGGAACTCGCCCGAGAGGCGCCCGGCCCTAAGTGGTTTCAGCTGTATCTCTGGAAGGACCTCGGGTTCGTTAGAGAACTGCTGGTTCGAGCGCGGGAGTCGGGTTACCTGGCCGTGGTGGTGACGGCCGACGTCGCGCGAGCTGGGCGTCGCGAGCGGGACCAGCGCAACGGCTTTTCGATCCCGCCCCGCGTCACGGTCCGATCCCTTCTCGGGGGGGTTCGCCACCCCGGCTGGTCCACTTCTTTCGTCAGGCATGAACGCTTCGTAATCGCCACCATGCCTGCGAACGCTGGAAGCAGCAAGGTAGTCGACCTAGCCGAGTTCAATAAGAGCCAGTTCGATGCCTCGGTGACGTGGGAACGCCTTGAATGGTTGCGCGAGCAGTGGACCGGCCCTATCGTCGTCAAGGGACTCATGCACCCCGACGACGCCCTTCGGGCTACCCGGATCGGGGCCAACGCGATTGGCGTCTCCAACCACGGGGGCCGGCAACTTGACGATGCCCCGTCGAGCATCTCCATGCTCCCCGCAGTGGTCGACGCGGTGTCCGACTCTGCCGAGATCTTCCTGGACAGCGGTATTCGACGAGGTAGCGACGTGCTCAAGGCCCTCGCATCCGGGGCGCGTGCCTGCCTGGTCGGACGCCCACTCCTCTACGGGCTCGCTGTTGCCGGTGAGCCAGGGGTGGCACGGGCCCTGAGTATCCTGAGCGAAGAGTTAGAGACCGCAATGGCCCTAGCCGGAGCCAACTCCGTCGATGTCCTCAACGCAAGCTACCTGGTCCGATGAGAGTCGACGTGGCTTCACCCCCACGCGACCGTAGAGTAGAGGGATTAGCGAACGTGATACACCATGGCACGGACTCGAGCACCGGCCACCGCTATGAGGAGGCGTCGCGATGGCCCATCGACTGACCAGCAACAATGACGCCCTTTGGGAGGTTGGCCTCAGCGGCCGCACCAAGGCCCAGCGACTCATCCTCGCCGCGGCAGTCGACTCGATGTCAACCCTCGGTTACCACGGTTCGACCACTCGCGGCATCGCGAAGGCCGCTGGACAGAGTCCTTCGGCCCTGTATGTGTATTACCGGACCAAAGAGGAGTTGCTCTTCGAGATATGCCTTGTCGCCCATCGATCTGTCCTCAACTGGACCCAACAGGCGGACAACCAATCCACCGATGCCATCGAGCGACTGGCGTCCGTGACGCGTTCGCTGACCCAATGGCACGCTACTAACTATGCAATAGCCCGCGTCGCCCAGTTCGAACTGCCAGCACTGACCCTCGAGCACTTCTGGATCATTTCCCGTGTCCGTCGTCGGATCGAGAATCATGTCCGTGACATTGTCCGAGATGGTGCGTCAACTGGTCAGTTCACCGTGGACGACGTGACAGCGACGTCCATAGCGATCCTCTCGTTGACCATCGACGTCGCCCGCTTGTTCCACCTGCAGGAGCACAACTCCGCCGAGTCTATCCTTGACCTCTACGTCGCCTTCTAACTGCGCATGGTCGGTGTGATGAAGTAGGACGCCCTCGTCAGGCGGCTCCGAGAGTGGGTTTGCCGACACGGGAATCGAACTCCGACTGGCCCCGGGTCTGGATGTCGACTGTAACCAACTGTAGACGCTTCGATGGGCCATGGCACAAGTGCAGAGGGAATCTTAAGTCGCTCGCCGGCAGCCACTGAACCCGATCCGGCCCATCGCTCTCGGGGGCTGCCCTGAAGGCTGCGCACTCCCGGCACGCGAAGATATCGATCTGGAGTTCCGCCATCTGCTCGAAGACCTCCCCGAGGCTCGACCATCCCTCGGCTTGCAGTGAGGCGTCGAACGGGGACAGCAGCGACGTGCCGTCCTCAATGAACGTCACCTGGCAAGGCCGCTCGTTTCTTGTGGTGAGTATGGCGCCCACCAGCGGCAGAATCGCCCTCAGTGAGTCCTTCGCGCCGTGCCTGACGGTGGTACGCATGGTGTTCGGGTACACGTGAACCTCATTTCGATGAGAGGAAGGGAGTCAGGCCGTGCCCCTGGAACCCATCCAGAAGATGGAGGCGCAGATCGCGCCACTGCTGGCGTTGGTCGTCACCTGGTTTGCCATGTTGTGCGTATTCTCCCAGCGGAGGGTTGGCTGAAGCTCCTTGTAGGCGGAGACAAAGCCGAGGTCCGCATAGGCGCAGATGTCCTCAAGGTCGCTAGGTGCGTTGGTGAATGGGCTGCTGCCCCCGAAGAAACAGCGTTTCCGGCTCACCCATGCCTTCTCGTCGTCGTAGTCGGAGAAGGAGTAGGCCGCGTCGACGCCCATCATGGCATGTGCGTAGTCCTGGAACTCGGCGAACTGCTCGGCAGTCAGCGGCTCCCCTGGTTCAAGGCCCAATCGTGCCCGATACGTGCCGAAGATGCTCTGTCCGCCTTCGTAACCGAACTGGCGCGCCAACTCCTGGGCGGCTTCCTGACCGAACTTGTCCCGGACGTAGCGGAGCGCCGTGTATGCAGTCCCAGCTACGGCCTTGCTGAGCACCCAAACGAGGTCATCCCCAGTCACGTCCGTGACCGTGAAGTCGTAGGCAGCCAACTGCCTTTGACGTGCTTCGCTGATGTGCCCGGGGAACACCTCGTGAGACACATACGGTTGGTAGGACACGTGTTACTCCCTTCGTCGCGTTCTAGTCGTCCAATTGGATCATTCCTTAGCGCGTGTAGAGACCGCCGCTGACGGTGAGGGTCTCTCCGTTGACCCAACTGGCCTCGTTGGAGACCAAGAAGCCGATTGGCTTGGCAACCTCCTCGGGTGTGCACTCCCTGCCCAGTGGGCAATTGCCGATAAGGAAATCTCGGCCAGCCTGAGTGCTCGTACTCTTGTAAAGTTCGGTGTCGACTAGCCCTGGTGCGATGGCGTTGACCCGGATGCCATACTCACCAACTTCGAACGCGAGTGACTTCGTGAAGGCGGTGATTCCCGCCTTCGAGGTGCAGTACGGGGCCGCCTCGGCGCCGCAGGCCCATGCCCAGACCGATGAGATATTCACGATGACACCCGACTGCTGCGCGATCATCGTGGGGAGGACGGCTCGACAGAAATAGAAGGTCCCCTTGAGGATGACGTCAGTGATTTGGTCCCACACCTCGTCGGTCATATCCACCACCTTCATAGGTGTGTGGGTTCCCGCGTTGTTCACGAGCGCGTCAATGCGCCCGAACCTCTCGAGCGTCAAGGCAACAACCTTCTCGACATCTGCCCGTTTTGAGACGTCGCAAGAGAAGGCCAAGCCCTCCTGTCCAGCCTTACGGACCTCCTGAGCAACCGCCTCAGCTCGTTCTACGACCAGATCACAGACGCTCACGTGGTACCCGCGGCCGGCAAGCTCGAGCGCAGTCGCACGCCCGATACCCTGTCCGCCGCCAGTGATAATGGCAACCTTGGTGTCCGTCACGGTGGAAATCCCTCATCTCTCGTGGCAACCAAGCACTTGGCTGCAGAACCGGCCCGGTCAAGAATTGGTCGCCCACGGTGCAGGAACGACCGTGGGCAGCCAACTTTTCGCGTTTCAAGGATTGTGCCCGCAATCCGGGCTGTCGGCATTGGTGGCAGCCACAAGATCGCGCGACGTCAGCGGGTCCAAGCAACAATCCCTCACCGCTTCCGTTACGGGTACCCAGATTTAATCACGGGACGGGCGCCTCAAGTGCCCCCTACTCGAGAATTGGGCGAACTCCCATTTCGAGTACAGCCCCACACCCACAGCTCGCACGGACACCGACCACCCATCGCGCGCGTCGATGGGCTCACGGGTCACTACAACTAGACGGTGAGGACTCCGGCATCTACGGGCAGCGGGACGCCGGTGATGTAGCGGGCTTCGTCTGACGCCAAGAACAGGACCGCGTTGCTGATGTCTCGAGGCTCGACCCATGGGACTGGCAGCAGGTGCATTGCCTGGGACGCCACCGCGAACTCCTCCCGCGTTGGATGCTCGACATCAGGCACGAAAAGGCGCATCGTCGTCTCGTTCATGATCATGGTGGTGTCGACCTGCGTCGGATGGATGCTGTTGACACGGATCCTGTGCGGGCCCAACTCGACTGCGAGCGTCCTCATAAGTCCGACCACCCCGTGTTTGGCGGCCACGTAGTGCCCGATGTTGGCGTACGCCTTCAGACCTGCGGCGGAACTGATGAGCACCATGGATCCGCCTCCGGAGGCGATCAGGTGTTGCGTGGCGGCACTGGTGGTGTGCCAGACCCCCGTGAGGTTGATGTCAAGCATCTCCTGCCACATCACATCGCTGATGGCGGCGGTTCCCTCGAGGCAAACGTTCCCGATGCCGGCATTGGCCACGACGATATCGAGCCGCCCGAACTCGGCCACCCCGTCATTCACGACGGACACCACGGCTTGGCGATCGCGGACGTCCGCCTTTCGGGCGATGATCCGGCGGTCCAGTGCCTCAACCATTTGAATCGTCTCCGCGAGGTCATCCTCGGTGGGCAGCGCGTAACTCACAGTCTCGATGGGCGCGCAAAGGTCGAGACCGATGATGTCGGCACCCTCTTCGGCAAGCCGCAGCGCGTGGCTGCGTCCCTGACCGCGAGCCAGCCCCGTGACGAAGGCGACCTTGCCCTGGACACGTCCCATTGCCCACCCCGCATGTGATTCGAAGGACCTGCTTGACGTCGGCCCAGAGCGATCGCTTACATCGCTCGCGAGCATTGAACCACAAGCCTACTGCGACCTGTGCTAACCATCCGCAATGTTGCTTGAAGCATCCTAGATCCCACGGAGAAACTTGTCCGCCGGCCTCGAGTTCGAGGTCAGCGGGCGTGCTGGCTTCGTGGTGATTAGGCTCTAACTCTACGGGCCGCAGGTAGTCAATCGAGAAAGGGGTTCAGGTAACTCTCGTTGGTGGATTCACTTGTTTTGTGAGTCCAGGTTGCACCGGGAGGCTGGATCATATACCGCTTAGTTAAGGTCTCTTCCTGGTAGAGTTGGCTCATGCCAAGGGTGGGTGAGGGGGCTCCAGACGTACTTTTCGTCGACACGGCTGCGTTGAAGTCTCTCGGCGCGTAGAGTCAGCGCTTGGGAACCTCGCCTGTGGGTCGGCTCGATGAGATGGGGTCAATCGATGGAGGTACGCGAGGCCCTTTATACAACCCGAGCGATGCGCCGGATGAAGCCGGATCGGATCCCGATGGACGTTCAAGCCCGGGTTCTTGACGCTGCGATCCGCGCGCCGAGTGCGTCGAACACCCAGGACTGGCGATTCGTTCTGGTCGATGACCCAGATCTGATGCGAACGCTCGGAGATCTGGTGCGGCAAGGGGAACAGCGCTCCAAGGAGACCCTATACGCGGAGCGAGTCGCCGCGGCGGCTTTGGCTCCCGACGAACCCGCAAACGCCGCGTTCTTGCGCATGTTAAGTTCGGTGTGGTACCTCGTTGACCACTTCGCCGAGGTCCCACTCTTGCTCGCCGCCTTCGTGCGTGAGGGTGTGGCCAGCGATGCCTCGATCTACCCCGCTATGTGGAGCGCACAACTTGCCGCAAGAGCGGAGGGCGTAGGAAGCGTGATGACGCGGGTACTGGACGTCTACTTCCACGACGCTACCTGTGAGATTCTTGTGGTACCTCTAGAGGAACACTGGCGGATGTCAGGCGCTGTAGTAATGGGGTACCCGACCGGGCGTTGGGGGGTCGCACCGCGCCGGCGCGTCCATGAGGTGGCATTCAGGAACACCTGGGGCGCCCCGCTCGGCTTTGAGGTCGCCGAGCCGCTCTGGCCTGAACGAAGAGTGGAGTCGTCATGAGCGTCGTAGTGGTGGCAACTATCTACCCCAATGCCGCCTGGCGCGGTGAGGTGATCGCCGCACTTGAGAACTCGGTTATAAGGGTGCATGCGGAGGACATGGGTTGCGAGTTGTACGCGCTTCACGAGGGGAGGGACCGGCTTGTCATGGTCGAGAAATGGGTGAACGAGGCTGCCTTGACTGCCCACGGTGACTCACCGGCGATCATCGAACTGCTAGCGCACCTCGATGGCAAGCTGGCCGGTCCGATAGACGTTCAGGTCCTTAGCCCACACCCGACTGGCACCCCGGGCCAGGGCACGGTCTAGCCCATTCCAGCAGATCGACTCTGCATGCCCTGTCACCGACATGGCAGCGCGCCACGGGCAGGTCGTGCGACGTCACCAAGTAGTAGGGCAACTAGTAAGGAAAGCCTTATGGTCATTCATGCTCGGGAGAGGGAGAACTAGGTGACGTCAGTGCTCAAGGAACAGACCGTTGTGGTGATCGGTGGAAGTTCAGGATTCGGGCTGGCCACTGTGGAGATGCTCGATGCCTTGGGCGCACGGGTCATTGTTGGGAGTCGGAACGAGAACCGTTTGGCCGCTGCCAAAGCCGCGTTTCCCGCCCTCGTCACCCGGCAGGTGGACATCACCGATCGGGCGAGTACCGAACGTTTCTTCGCCGATGTCGAGATGCTTGATCACCTCGTCGTCACAGCTGCCGAGTTACCTTCAGGTCGACTGGCCGAAACGAACCTCGATAAGTTGCGACCTGCCATCGAGAGCCGTCTTTTCGGTTCGTTGCATGCCGTGCAGCGAGCCGTGCCTGTGATGCGAACGGGTGGATCGGTTGTGCTCTTCAGCGGGCAAGCAGCACGCAAGGGGTTCCCTGGTGAGTCGATGGGGGCTGCATCGTGCGGCGCCATCGAGTCCCTTGTCAGGACACTCGCGGTTGAACTCGCGCCGATTCGGTTTAATGCCTTGTGTCCTGGGTCCGCGTGGACCCCAGTGTTTCGCGCCTTCTTCGGTGACCACGCCGAAGAGGCGGCGGAGAAGTTCGGCGCGAGCCTGCCATTGAAACGGTTGGCGCGCACGTCGGAGATCGCCCACGCAGTGGTGTTCTTGCTTGAGAACACTTACGTGACAGGTTCCACGTTGGTTGTTGATGGGGGCTTTGGCGTGACGTGACCGCTCTTCCTTTGATCACGGTTCGCTGCGCGTAACCCACGTCTGACAAAGTCGCTAGCCACACTGTGCGGTGCTCCAACATCCGAGCCGACAATATTGGATCCTGCGCCATAGATAATGAGGCCTTCCCGCCATGAGTATAAGCAAGGGCTCATGGTGAAGATGGGCGCGGCCTTCCACGTACAAAGTGGCGGATTGGGGGCTTCATGGCTACGCGCGATACATACCGCGGCCTCTATACGGGAATGCTTCGTGTGGCGACCTGGGAGCAGCGGCTGTTGCGGATGATCGAAGAGGGTCGGACGTCGGGGTTCTACCACGCTGGCCGCGGTCAAGAGGCGACTGCCGTCGGAGCCACTATGCCTCTGCGTCGCGATGACTACTTGCTCTACGACCATCGAGGCATGGGTCATGCCATCACCAAGGGTGTCCCCATTGATCGACTGTTCAGCGACTTTCTCGGTTTTCGCGAAGGAACAACGGGGGGATTGGGCGCCGGGATCGTCCACATCGCTTGGCCTGAAGCGGGCGTTCTTGGGCAGAGCGGGACCCTCGGCGGATCGTTCCCGATCGCTGCAGGGGCAGGACTTTCCGCACTTTATCGGGGCACCGATCAGGTGGTCCTTTGCTTCTTCGGTGACGGCGCGTCGAATCGCGGTACGTTCCATGAGTCGGCGAATGTAGCTGCGCTCTGGAATCTTCCGGTCATTTGGCTATGCGAAAACAACGGATACGCCGTGTCTGTTCCCACAGCGGAGGCGATAAGTGTGGCGCAGATCTCCCAGCGCGCGATTGCCTACGACATGCCAGGCACGACGGTGGATGGGATGGATCCGATCGCTGTTTATGACGCGGTCTCAGCGGCGGTAGAACGGGCTCGGGCGGGGGGTGGACCTTCGCTGATCGAAGCCATGACCTACCGATATCGAGGTCACTACGAGGGAGATCCCCAGACCTACCGCACGCGCGAGGAACGAGACGAGTGGGAAGCGAAAGATCCGCTGGTGATGTTCCCCCGCCGCCTCATCGACGAGGGGTACGCCGATGAGCAATGGATCGAGGCGACCCGCATATCCGTATCCGAAGAGATTGAAGCTGCTGCGGCGACCGCTCTGCAAGGGAGCAAGCCACCGGTATCCCGGATCTTCGACAATGTGTACGCGTGAACCCCTTACTCCACCGGCCCGCCAGTACCCGAGGTGACGTCCGATGACTGTGATGACGTATGCCCGAGCAATAAACCGTGCACTAGCCGAAGAGTTGGAACGCGATGCCGATGTCTTCATCATGGGCCAAGATGTAGGGGCGTTCGGAGGTGCGTTCGGCGTGACCCGCGGACTCCAAGAGAGATTCGGTCGCAGGCGGGTATTCGACACTCCGATCTCGGAGAACTTTCTCGTGGGCGGCGGAGTCGGAGCCGCGCTTACAGGCTTGAGGCCCGTTGTCGAGTTGCAGTACGCCGACTTCATCGCTGTCGCCATGGACGAGATCTACAATAAGGCCGCGAAGTGGCGGTACATGCACGGTGGACTTTTCAGCGTCCCCCTCGTAATTCGAGCACCAGGGGGACTCGCCGGTGGCGCGGGACCTGAGCACTCCCAGTCACCTGAGGGACTACTGCTGTCGGCGGCCGGCCTCCATGTCGTTACTCCCTCGACCCCGGCTGATGCCCTCGGCCTTCTGAAGTCCGCCGTTCGGTCATCCAACCCCGTCGTCTACATCGAACACAAGGGGCTATATGGGCTCAAGGGCGAGGTACCCGACGGTGAGCACCTAATCCCTATCGGCGTTGCGGACGTAAAGCGCGAAGGCACCGACGTGACGATCGTCGCGTGGACGTCGATGGTGCATCGTGCACTCGCAGCCGCCGAGACTCTCGCCGCGGAGGGTATTCAGGTCGAGGTAGTCGATCCTCGCGGAGTCCGACCATTGGACACTGACACGATCCTGGCGTCAGTACAGAAGACCGGACGACTCATCGTTAGTCACGAGGCTCCGGCGCCCGGAGGTGCGGCCAGCGAGGTCGCCGCTTATGTCGCGGAGCACGCATTGGACTACCTTGCCGCGCCAATTCAGCGCGTCTGCGGAGCAGATATCCCTATTCCGCAGAGTTCCGATTTGGAGCAATACGCGATCCCATCCGTGGATGATCTCATCCGAGCGTGCCGATCAGCACTCTCCTATCGCTGACGGAAGGACCAACCCACCATGCACGGACTGATCCTTCCCCGCCTCGGCCAGACCATGGCAGAAGGCCTCGTCACTGCCTGGTTGGTCGACGAGGGAAGTTCCTACGCGGCCGGGACCCCGCTATACGAGGTGGAAACCGAGAAGGTGACTACCTTGGTCGAAGCGACACTGCCAGGGACGCTGCTGAAGATCCTCGTGGGCGCCGACTCCATTGCCGTTGTTGGCACATTGCTAGCCGTCGCCGCAGATCCAGGTGAAATCGCCATCCCTGAAACCACGGAAACGTTCATTCGTGAGGACAACGCGTCGCGGATGCGCTCCATCGAGCCCGAGTCGTGGCCGAGCGAGGACCACACGGCCCCCACGTCGTCAGCGCTCGAAACACCGACGTCTGTGCGAGCGATGCCTCGTACTCGCAAACTGGCCCACGACAGCGGAATCGAACTGGACGCGTTGTTGGGCACTGGCACCAATGGTCTCGTCCTTGAGTCGCAAGTCGCCAATCTTGTGACTGCCTCCGCCTCTGCGGGCGTGGAGTTCGGGGATCGCCCAGTAGCGAGTGGGGGTAGTGGCACCGCTGTGATGGCGCCGCCAGAAGCCCCTCGACCGACCCGTAGCCCCGGACCTCAGCGGGCACCCCTTGCGACCGGCGTGCAGCAGCGCGAACGCCGGCTATTGGGCCCGATCGCACGCCGGATGAGCCAAGTAGTCACCAGCAGTTGGAGTCAGGTTCCGCAGTTCACTCAGTTCATCACCGTGGACGCCACGGCATGGCAGTCGCGACGAGAAGCGCTGCGAAGCCAACTGGGCGTGGACATCGGTTACACAGACATGATTCTTGACGCTGTCCTCAAGGCCGCACAGGAAGTTCCGGAGGCCAACTCGTCGTTTGACGATGAGGCCCTCGTGCTGTGGCGGGACGTCAACATCTCGATCGCCGTCGATTCGCCAGCCGGACTGGTCGTGCCCGTTCTGCGTACTGCGCAGGACTTCACCCTCGAGGGGCGGGCGCGCCGGACGCGGGAACTCGTTGATAGAGCAAAGTCTGGAACGTTGACACTCGACGATGTTACGGCGGGAACCATAACGGTTTCCAACCTCGGCATGTACGGGATTGAGGGTGGGGTTCCTCTTGTCACGGCGCCCCAAGCGACGATCGTCTTCCTTGGCGCGGTCCGCGAGGTGGTGGTCCCAGTCGACGGTGGGATCGGAATCAGGAAGGAGGTCTCGGTGGCTGTCAGCTTCGACCACCGAGCGATAGACGGTGCCACAGGGGCTCGTTTCACTGCGGCTCTTGGCCGGCATCTCGAGATGATGAAAATGGCACCTGATCATGCAGGATGACTCGATCGTTGGGCCGCGGCGTGACAGGGATACGTCTCTGGTCAGCTTGGGATGAACGACGCCAAGGTCGGCGATGAACCTCTCGCGGTTATCGTTGCTAAAGGTAACTAACACGAGAGTCTCTGGTCGAACTCCCGCGCGAAGGGGCGGTGACAAAAGAGTATCTCTTTGACCCGCTTGTGCTCCTTGACCTTCCACTTGAGCACCCTGATCCGGACCGCATCCGACGACGTCGTGCCGCAGCCAAGCCCGAATCCACACCACCTCGCAATCTGATTGATCCCGGCTCTACCCGCGATCCCGCACGCCCTTCGATCGCCAAACGCGACAACGCCCTTGTGAAATCCATCAGTTCGGGCAAAGCCGCTCGGGGGCTGGTATCGAATCGTGCTTGGAAGCACCACCGGATTATTGTTAGCTCGGTTGGGTCGTTGCACATGGTCAGATTAGCCTGACCCTAACTAGACTCAGAAGTGCCTGAGGGGGTAGTTGGAATCCGAAAGATCTTGTTTCACCAACGCAATTGGAGGATGTTGTTCCGTGGCCGATCTCTTTAGCGCATACACGCTTAAGGGGGTGACCCTGCGGAATCGCATCGGCATGTCACCGATGACGATGTTCCAGTCAACCGACGGACTCATGGACGATTTTCACTTGATGTATCTCGGCGCTCGAGCCTCCGGGGGGTTCGGTCTCGTGTTCCCCGAACAGGTGGCCATCACACCAGAAGGACGCTCAAGCGTCGCCTGCGCCGGAATCTATGACGACTCTCAGATCCCAGGACTGGCCCGGGTCGCTTCCATGATCACGAAAATGGGAGCGGTCCCAGCGCTGCAACTTGGCCACACAGGTCGCAAGGGTAGCGGCGTCCCTCCGTTCACCGATGATCGCTCGGGTCGGATTCAGTATCAGTTGGCACCAGATCATCCGGATGGATGGGAGTGCGTGAGTCCGTCAGCCGTCCCGTATGGCGGCAAGTACAACTATCCAGTTCACGAATTGAGCAAGGCAGAAATTCAAGGTCTCTATCGCGCCTACGCGCGAGCCGCCGAACGGGCACTCGAGGCTGGCTTCCAATGGCTGGAGATGCATTTCGCCCATGGCTACCTCGGGGCCAGTTTCTTCTCACCCCTGTCGAATCATCGCACCGACGAGTACGGCGGGAGCGTCGAGAATCGATCTCGGTTCCTGATCGAGGCACTGGATGCAGTTCGGGAAGTCTGGCCCGAGCGCTTCCCCCTTACCGTGCGGTTGGGTTGCGACGACCATAACCCTGAGGGGATCCATTTCGACGATGCTTTGACCACGATTTGCGCCATGAAGCAGCATGGCCTTGACCTAGCCGACATCAGCCTTGGGTTGAACACGGACGACATCCAGAACCCGCCATTCAACGAAGTCGGCTTCATGGTCGAGCGCGCAGCGCGCATCAAACGCGAGATGCAGGTGCCCGTGGCTACGAGCTGGAACCTCGGCGCACCGCAATACGCAGACCAGCTCATTCGCGAAGGAAGTATCGACGTTGTTCTATTGGGGCGCCCGGCTCTAGCCAATCCCCACTGGCCCGTATGGGCGGCGCGCGAACTCGGGTACGCGGACCCTTTTTCGCTGCTGCCACAAGACTGGGGGTGGTGTCTGAGTAATTACCGAGGACACGGGTCAAGCATCGGATGGCCTGAAGTCGTAGCGACAGCGCGGCCTTAGTTCATGTTGGTCTGGGCTGCTGCGGCGATCTCGCACGGTGGGCCCTCTTTAAATGAGGGTTCTGCTGGGAAGTGAGATTTGGAGCATGACTGCAGCACGCAGACGGTTCAGCCAGGAGTTCAAGGACGAGTTGTGTCTTGAGGTGATCTCGACGTCGCAGACGATCAAGGAAGTCACGGTTGCCTATGACGTAGGACCTGCGGTGTTGCGGAACTGGTTGATCAAGTATCGCGATGCCCACGGAGGACCGAGACGGAGTTGACACTCACAGAACGTGTCCGTCTCAAGAAGTTGGAGCAGGTCGTTCAAGACCTTCGGGCTGAAACAGCTTTCTTAACAAATGCAACTGCTTAGGCAGCTGATCTTGTCAACTACTCGGCTTCTCAAGGTCGTGCTGAGTCCGTCGTAGAGGTTTCTGTGGTGGTTGTCGCCGTATCGTTTGGCTTCGTCTCGTTGGGCGGTGAGGGCGTCGCGGTATTCGATGGTGGTTGCTAAGAATGTGGATGTCTGAGAGGTCGTTTCGTATCTGCAGCCCAGGGCTGCAGGCCTGGTGCAGTATCCCTTTCCTAGGAGCAGCGTGTCGGCTTCGGCGCATAGTGCGCGCATGTTGGGGCATTCAGTGACAGCGGGTACCGGTGCGGGTGCGTAGAAGGCTTCGATTCGTGAGCTGACGGTGAAATATTCCTCGGCGACGGTGCGGTAAGCGATCTTCGCGTACGTCATCTGTGAGCGGTCATGCAATTCCTCAGCTTGAGGGCTGATTGCGTCACGTAATTCCCCAGGTGCTGCGTCACGCAATGCCCCATGGGGAGGGTGGCGTGTCTGGCGGGGTCCTTTGGTCCAGTTCATGTTCTCTTGTCGCACCAGCGATGAAGGGAACTCAGTGGCAAGGAGGATGTTCGAGGTGATTGATGTGACAGAGATTTTGGTGCATTGGCATGCGGGCCGCTCGCAGGTGCAGATCGCGGATAGCTTGGGAGTGGACCGCAAGACGGTCCGCAAGTGCACGGCTGCGGCGCTCGGGGCCGGGCTCGCCCCTGGCGGCGCGGCGCTGGGGGAGGCGGAGTGGGTCGCGCTGGTCCGAGGTTGGTTCCCTGAGCTGGTCGATACTCGGCTGCGGCAGTCGAGCTGGCCGGCGATTGAGGTGTTCCACGACAAGATCAAGGACCTCCTCGAGGAGGTGACAATCTCCACGATCCACCAGGGCACTGTTGCGTTGACGGATCGCCCGGGGTGGGTGAGGGTGGCCGGATGAAGCGCAACCGCCGACCGAGGCCGCCCGTGCAGGCTCCATCAGCGTTCGCGGGGTTCCGGTTCCCTCCTGATGTGATCCTGCTGGCGGTCCGCTGGTACCTGAGGTACTCCCTGTCCTACCGGGACCTTGAGGAGATCCTCGCCGAGCGCGGCATCGACGTGGATCACGTCACCCTGTTCCGCTGGGTCCAGCGCTTCACGCCGCTATTGATCGACGCGGCCCGCCCGTGCCGGCACGCCGTCGGGAATCGGTGGTTCGTCGACGAGACCTACGTCAAGGTCTCCGGAGTGTGGCGGTACGTCTATCGGGCCGTGGACCAGCACGGCCAGGTCATCGACGTATTCGTCTCCCGCCGTAGGGATATCGCGTCAGCCAGGAGGTTCTTCACCACGGCGCTGGCCGCGCATCACGCGCCGGCGGAGGTCATCACCGACCGGGCACCGGCCCTGGCGAACGTGATCGACGAGCTGATCCCGGCAGCGTTCCACAACACCGGGCAGTACGAGAACAACCGGTGCGAAGCCGACCACGGCCGGCTCAAGGCCCGGCTGCGGCCCATGCGTGGACTGAAGACCGACCGGACCGCGAGCGTCGTGATCCGAGGTCACGCGTTCGTCCAGAACCTACGTCGCGGCCACTACGAACTCGGTGTCGAGACCGCCCCGGTGTACCGGCTGGCGACCGCATTCGACGAACTCCAACTCGCGATCTGAAAGGTTCCGCCTCCGCCAGCGATCCCTCATACCCTGTGATCGCCCAAAGCAACGGTGCCCTTCGCACCGAGTGCCACGTTGAATGCGATTGCAAGGGGTCCTCGTCGACCCAATCTCAGGACGTCTCGATGAGTCTGCGTGAGTCCAGAAACGTCCACCAAAAACGGCTCAAAATGCGGATTGATTATCCGTAGGTTGAAGAAGAAAGGGCCAAAGAAAGGGCCAAAGAAAGGGCCAAACTGCCATTTTGCCACTCCTCGCTTTCCTTCTTAATCACCGAAACACGTTGCGTTGCAACAGGTTTCGAGAGTGGGTCGCCGGGGGCTCGAACCCCGAACCTACGGATTAAAAGTCCGCAGCTCTACCATTGAGCTAGCGACCCAGAGAACGAATGCAAGCATGAAAGCGGTGCATCACATCGCGACCCTCGGCTGCCGATCCTAGCCGGTGGGCAGTCGAGCGGTTTCCCAGCGTTGCCGCGCAGCTCCGGGCTGGTCCGGACGAGGGATAGCGGCACCCTCGATTTGAGCCCGCTACGCCTTAACGACCCAAACCAGCTTGCCCTTGACCTTGGTGCAAACCGCCGTCACGCCCTTTTTTGTGACCTTCGCGCCGGCCTTCTTGCATGGCCCAAGGGTCTTACCTGAGGTCGTTGGCTTGGCGGTGTCCACTTTCCCTGCCTTCAGATTCAACAGTCCGCTGGCGATCTGAGAAGCCGAATGGTCTCGGCCCTGCGTATAGCCGAACCAAACCCGCAGTTGATCGCCGATCAGTTCAACCGATGGATCCAGCACACTGATGCCAGCGGGCGCATAGAGCGCGGTGTTACGCAAGCTCCAGGTCAAACCATCAGCCGAACTCAAGATGCGCAATTGCTGGTTTGAGCCACCGCCACCGGTGGTCGACCCGATCATCAAAAAGGTGCCATCCGGCATCTGCAGGGGCGCCGGGTCAACTAGATCCGAATCATCAGCGATGATCCCGCTTAGCTTCGTCCAGGTGAGACCATCTGGCGAGGTCGCGATGTGAATACCGTGCTTGTCGGTGATGGTGTTCCAGTAGAGCAGGTAACTGCCATCGGTTTTGCGTAGCACATGCGGCACCCCGCAACCAATGTCATCGAGCAGGATCTGCGGCTGCGCGGTCCAATGCAACAAATCTGACGACGTTGCATAGTGGAAATCCTTGCGCTGCTGAGTGCAAGAGACAATTGCCGGCACGTTCGGATTCATCGACGAGTAGTAGAGCCGGTAATCACTTGGACCCATTTTCACAATCGACCAGTCGAACCCCTGAGGCATGGTCGCACCGGCGACTGACGTCCAATTGGTGCCATCGGTGCTGGTATAGACACCGGTCGGATTGTTGGTTGTGTAGAGGTAGTACGTGCCCGTAGCAGAGTCGTAGTAAACCTCGGGTGAGACACCGGGGGGTGAGCTTGCCGTCGGCGCCGTGACCTCGATCGTCGCCCCGGCAATCGTCGTCGGAGTAGCCGAGAGGGAACCTGCTGCCCGCGCACCTGCCACCCCACCTAGCACCAGTGCTGAACTTGCGACCGCAACCAAAACCGAGCGTGCCAGCCGGCTCATTTTACCTCCCAAATAAAGTGAAAAAATACTAGGTCACCGGTGAACCACTTGTCTAGGTCACCGCGGATTTGTCGCCACTAGGTCCCAGATCGCGCCTACCTCGACGGCGTTTGCTCCGCCGGTCGTACCCCAAATTACTTCTCCGGTTCGAGTGACAATTCGCACCGAAACATCACTTGCTGAGGTGATGCCAAGGCTTTGCTGAAAGTCGCCAACGGCGCCGTAGATGGTTATCGTGCGGGCGAGCACGAGTGGGTTCTTGATGCTCGCAGCCATGCCACCGTCGATAAAGCGGCGCACTAACTTGAACTTGCCCGACAGTACTGGCAACTCCAAGATGCAAGACTTCATCTCCCGCGTATTGAACGGCGATTCGGGGATGCCAGCTTCTGCCAACGCGGTGATCCACGCATCAACTTGCGACTGCTGCCACTGCTGGAACGCAATAACAGCCACATTGACATCGGCAGGGAACTGCATCGGCAACTTGAACTCGGTGCCGAGCAGATCCCTGCCGATTACATTCGGGAAAACCCAATTCTGGTTTGTCATTTCAGCTATTCGTTTAACTACTCCGCGATAGTGATGGTGACATCGCGCGTGCTGCTATCAGGATTGGTGACAGTAACGACGGCAACACCGGCAGCCAAGGCTTTGGCTCCGGGATTAAATTGCGCGCCGCCTTCTTCCTTGGCCTGAGTTAATTCGAGTAACTCAGGCTTGTCCGTTGAGATTGTGGTGCCGGCAAGAGACTCAACATTGAAGACAATGAAATTACCGACCTTGGCGCTAGCTTGGGTTTGATCCGGGGCGACCATGATCGGGGCAATGACCTCGGTGCCTGCGCCTGCGGCACTCGAAGCGGCTGGTTCGGTTGACGATGAGCAGCCCGCGAGCACTGCCGCACCCAAAAGAGCAGTGGCACTGATAGCCACGAAACGCCGATTGCCAAACATGTTTACTCCTATTCCTTCCGGGGCTTTCCCCGGGATCTTCCTAAACGATACCCGCAAAATCAGGTGGCGAAACATCATGACGTACCTTCTTTACGTGAACTTCACATGGCGAATGCCACTGGCCTCATTAATCACGGTCGCGGCCCTGTTTAGCTTCGCGCCAGGCGCCAGCGGTGCACCTGCAGCCGATCCGGTGGTCGGCGTGCTCACCGCCGGTGGGCAGCGCCAGTGGATTGATTGCGAAGGTAGCGGCTCACCGACCTTGGTCATCTCATCTGGCCTTGGCGCTGACAGCAGTATGTGGTCAAGGGTGCTGCCCAAACTGCGCACCATGACCCGCACGTGTATTTACGACCGGCCCGGGCTCGGTAACAGCCCGAAGCGCATTGGGGCGAAAGCTACCGATGCCGGTGAACACGCGAAGGAACTTAAGTCACTGCTGATCGCCGCCGGTGAATCCGGCCCCTTCATCCTCATGGGCCATTCGTACGCGGGGTTGATAGTTCGTGCATTCGATGCACAAAATCCTGATGAGGTGGCAGGCTTGCTCTTACTAGACGCCGTATACCCAGGTATCCATCGAACCTTTCTATCTTCATATAAGAGCCCGTGGCATGAAGGCGGTACTTCAATAGATATGGCAGCCAGCGAGCGAGCAACTAATGGCGGCCCTGACCTGGGCTCCACCCCACTAATTGTTATCACCGCCGGCTATCCGAGTAACGGCACGAGTTGGGCTGATCGCAAATGGAACGCGGAGCAGGATGCCGCTGCAAAGTTATCAACCAATTCACTGCACCTCGTCGCCAAGAACTCAGGCCACCTGATTCAGCAGCAACAACCAGCGATCGTGATTGCCGGGGTCAGGCGACTACTTGAGGCGGCACGTACTAGCACGCCGCTAAGTGAGACTAGGCGTTAAATCATTTCACCTGCATCGAGTTCGCCGAGTTGTTCTACCCGTCGCTCGTGGCGGCCGCCTTCAAACTCAGTTGAAAGAAATACGTCGAGGGCTTCGAGGGCTGTGTCTGGGTCAGTGAAGCGCTCCCCAAAGCAGGCAACATTGGCGTCATTGTGGCGGCGAGTCATTTCGGCATCATCATTTGCTCTGATCACCGCACCGCGGGCTCCGGCAACTTTATTCACCGCCATCGCGATACCCTGCCCGCTTCCGCAAACGGCGACTCCAAGATCGGCATCGCCATCAGCGACCGCGTGGCCGACCGCGGCCCCGTAATGCGGGTAATCAACGCTGGCTTCGGAGTCGGTGCCTAGGTCAATGACGTCATAGTCGTTTTCGATTAGCCACTGTTTTAGCGTGGTTTTCAGCGTGAAGCCCGCATGGTCTGATCCGATTGCAATTCTCACTTCGACTCCCCTGCTCCACTTTTACTAGATCTTCCGCTAGTGAGTTGCTGATCCCGCACCAGCTGGGTCATTGTCTCTCGCCGCTCTGCGAGCAGTTGCATCGCGGTGTGCGCAGGTGTGACCACACTCGATGCCTCGGCACGGTTTGCTGCTCGGACTTGGCCCGCTGCAAGTATCGCTGCGCCAACAACCGCAGCATTGGGCACATCAACCACCCCGAGTGCACACCCGGTTGCATCAGCTAGAAGTTGGCGGAAAACCCGATCGTGGGTTCCGCCGCCAACAAGTGGTACGACGTCGGGCAATACCGCACCGGTATTTGTCACCGCGGTGACCGCCAAGGCGATAGCTTGGGCCACCCCCTCCAAGATGCTGCGCAGCATCGCGGCACGATCAGTCGATAAGCCAATACCGTGCCAGGATCCGCGCAAATCTGCGTCCATAAATGGGGTGCGCTCACCTGCGACATAAGGCACGTAAATCGGGTCACTCGACTGTATGCCATCGTTTAGTGCTGCCGTCGCTTCGGCAACGTCCGATCCAAACCAGCTGAGGGCTGTTGTCAATGACAACCCGGCATTTTGCACCGCACCCACTCGAAACCAGCCAGCACCTATGTCTCCAGCGGTTGCGAAAGTATGTGTCACTAGTGAAGCATCGAGATCAGGTTGGGCTAGCACACTAACTACCTGTGCACCCGTGCCGACAGCGATGAATCCGTCACCGGGGCGAAGGCCGAGCCCAGCCAGTGCGCAGGCGGTATCTGCTGCACCTACTACCGCTGGTATTTCACGCCCTAAATTTATTAAGCCAGCAGGTGCATTAGAGCTCCTGATTTCCGGAAGTAACTGCGCACTCAGCCCCGCCCACGCGAGCGCGGCCGGCGACCAAGTTTCAGTTACTACGTCACACAGCAAAGTACCGGTGGCATCACTTGGATCAGTTGCTATCGCCCCACCAAGGGCTGCACGCAGCCAATCTTTTGGCTGAAGCACGTAGCGCGCCCGCGCCATGACATCCGGCTCATTTGCATAAAGCCAGGCGACGCTAGTAGCAGCGAAACCCGGTACCGCCGGTGAGCCAAGTTGTGACAATTGATCGGCGGAGAACTGCTGCGACATTGACTGCACCTGGAGCATCGAGCGAGCATCGGCCCACAAGATCGCCGGCCGAAGTGGCACGAGGTTCTCATCGACCACAACCACTCCGTGCATCTGGCCGCTGAACCCGACAGCTATAGGTTGCTCAGTTTTTAGGACGTCCGTGGTGGCAGACCGCACCGCATCGAGCCAAGCGCTCGGGTCACTTTGCGCCCATCCCGGCTGCGGTGACTCCACCCGATACCCGCGCTGCGCCTCGGCGAGCACCCTGCCCTCATCAGTAACCACCGCGGCCTTTACCGAGCCCGTCCCCAAGTCAATCCCAAGGAAGGTCATTACCGCACCGACTCCACACGTGGCAGTATCTCTCATGTGAGCCACAGTTCGCAGGGACCCGGGACAGTAATAGTCGTTGGAAGTCTTAATGTTGATCTGGTGGTCGGGCTCGATCGGATGCCTGAGCAAGGTGAGACGGTGCTGGGCGAGTCCTTGGAGCGTCACGCCGGTGGCAAAGGGCTGAACCAGGCAATCGCTGCCTCTCGCCTAGGCGCCGACGTCCGGTTACTCGGCGCAGTTGGCGACGATGAATCCGGGGCGTGGCTGCGCGAATTAATCTGCGCTGACAATGTCAATGACGAAGGAGTAGCCACCGTGACGGGGCCCTCGGGCACCGCGCTCATTGAGGTAGACGCACGCGGCTTGAATCGCATAATCGTGGTGCCCGGGGCAAATGGCCACGTGTCACCCGATGTGGTTGGTTCAAGTATTCGAGCGATGCACGGGGTCGCAGTCGTGATGACAAATGGTGAAGTACCGCTGGCGGCATCACGAGCAGCACTAGCCGCAGGTAGAGCCATTGGCGCCCTGACAATACTCAACCCCGCACCTGTACTTGACTACCGCGAGCACCTAGTCGACGTGGATATTTTTGTGCCAAATGAACATGAGGCGGCAGCACTCAGTGGCTTACCCACCGAAACTGATACCGAGGCGCGCGCTGCTGCGCAATATTTTTATTCTCTCGGGATAGCGAACGTGGTGATCACCCGTGGCGCAAAGGGCGCAATCTGGGCATCTGCCTCCGGCGTAGTGGATGTTAAAACTTTTGAAGTTAGTGCGATTGACACTGTTGCCGCGGGTGACGCATTTTGCGGAGGCCTTGCCGCCGCCCTCTCAAATGGTTACGAATTCGCTGATGCACTCAAGTGGGCCTCGGCCGCCGGGGCGCTAGCCGTGACTATTAAGGGTGCTTCCCCATCGCTGCCAATGCGCAATGCGGTTCAAAACCTTTTAAAGTAGCGGGAATCAGGCCACCGGCAGTGGGGTAGTCACAGTTCTGCCATTGCGCGTGACACTCACACCGCGATCATCGATAACAACAGGCACCGACTCTGCATCAGTGCGCGGCACAAATACTGTAACCATCTTCGAAGTCCCGCCAGCTTTTGGTAATTTCAATGCGCGAAGTAGCACAGCTCCTGGGACTTTAACTCCCCAACTACCGGTGAACCAACCCTGTGATGAGGTAGGGCCAGCCACCGTTACCTTCCAGCCCCCTTCGCCAGACTTATAAACATCCATCTTCTTGTTTCCAGAAGAGATTGTGAAGACATCATTGACATTTTGAGCCGATAGGCCCGGAGGTAATTGCCAACGCTCGGTAACCACGCGCTTGGCCTTGCCTTTGGTTGCATCAACATAGTCGACTACCGCGATCGCATCGACCGATCGGATGTATTTAACGCAGCGCGTAACTCGCACCGTGCCCCAGGTGTAATCGCGTAAGCAGGTGGTGTCATTGCCGCCGGTCTGCCATTCCGAACCACTCAAAGAGCTTTTCACTCCCGCATATTTGTTGCGCGCGACGTTGGACACCGTGAAACTCGAATGTGCATTGCGCGACTTAACAAAAGCCCTAAGCGGGCTCGAGTTCTCGTAACGGTACGGGCCTGGATCACCCACCCAATCGACACCACGTGAATAGATGGTCAGTGACCCTCCATCGTCGTGGGCGTGCGGGGTCGCTGGCCTAGACGACGAAGACCGAAGTGAGTAGAACGTGTCAAAACCCCCGGGCTGTGTTTGCCATCCAGAGCGACCGAAGGTGTAACCACCGCTATAGGTGCTGTAGATCTGCGCGGGCGGGGTGCCCTGTGTGCCGCCAGATCTGACCCACTCTGCCCGCGGGTCACCCGACCCAAAAGTCTTGGGCAGACTCTCGTTCAAGGTGTCACCAATCGAGGCGAGCTTGAAATCTGGGCGCACTGCTTGTGACACAAAATCGTAAAGTGATCCACGTAAAGCTGCGATGTTGTCAGACATGATCTGGCAAGTTGCTGCAGCGCGCTCAACATCCTTCAACAGGTTTTCAATGTAGATGGCGTACCCCGGTGACCCTTCGACGTCGCTGCCATCACTTTGGATAATGCCATTTGCTACACCTACTAGATTCGCCCAAGCGCGATCACGCATCGCGGTATCGCCTCTCCAGCAAGCCTCCGCAAACGCACCGGTCTGCCTTATTAGGTCGGTGTTATTCGCGCCGATCGCAATTACCGGTGCCACCCGATACTTGCTCACCATCCGTTCCGCATCACTTGCGGCAGCAGCGGCAATAACCGGATCATTCAAAGTCTGTGCAGCACAGACCAAAGTCTGCGTGCGCAAGCCTCCATAGATAGATGCGTTTACCCAGTACGACCGAGCGCCTTTATGATCTTCAATCCAGTAAGTAAGGATTTGGCGGAAGCGATCAACCATTTCTGGTATCTGTTTGTGCACGCCGCGGTATAGCAATGGCAACGCCCAATTCAATGAGTTGATATGGCGATCACCGGAAGTATCAGAGGTTGCCTGCGGGCGCCAATCTGGATGCTCGGTCAGGGTATAAGTGCCGCCATTTTTAAGATCGACTTTGCCGGCCATTAGTGCCTGCGCCCGCTCACGTTCAACGCTCGGCTTTAGTGGTGGAAAAATTGCAAGACACCAACTACCCAACTCCGTGGGCAAGACCACGACCGGCTCGACAGGTGTAGTCGGTACGTCAGCACTCGGGGCCGGGGCCGCGGTTACCGACGGTGACGGAGCAGATGACGGGGTCGCTGAAGGGGTAGCGGTTGCTGACGCACTGGCTGACGCACTGGCCGACGCACTGGCCGAAGCAGTGGCAGAAGCGGTTGCCGATGCAGAGCCACTGGGAGCAGGGTCGGCGGCCCCGGCACCTGGTGCCGCCAGCAGTAGGGACCCGGCTGTCAGGGCCACCAAAGCCGCGGATCCAGCGGTGTGCAGCCCGCGATTACGCAACATGCGCCCCAACAGCACCATTGAACTAAGCATCGAACCATCATCACCCGAGACCACTTTGGATGGCTACACCGGGGTGCGCTACAGCGTGTCGACCCGATCTAAAGCCGCCCGCTGCGAGGGTGAACTCGCCCCTAGAGCAAGTGATAAGGATCCCAGAAGGGCCCCGACCAGTGGCTTAGTCAGCGCTAGGGGCACCGTCGGTAGCCCCAGCAGCGCCCGGTGGCCAGCAGGCATCGTCGAAACCGCTCCGGCAAACAACCCGGCGTAAGGCACCTTGGCTCCGGTACCAAGTGGTGCATTACGGATGAAGTTGACAGTGCTCGCGGCCGCCGGGCCACCTGCTAGCACTTGGTCGTAAGCGGCAAGTTGATCGCGTAGTTCGGCAACAGAGCGCGGCGGATCAACTACCCCAACCAGCTCACCGGATTTGGCCCACTCGCGCACATAAGCATCGGGACCACCCGGGATCGGGCCACCCCATACCTGGTGGGTGGCCAAGAACGAATCGGTAAACGCAATATGGACCCAGCGCAGTAGGTCAGGGTCAGCAGCCGCATATGGGGTTTCACCATTCGATCCCATATACGTACCAATCACTTTGCGATGCACTCCCTTAACTCGCGCGCACTCACGATCGGCGGCGGCGGTATCTCCGAACGTCACCACGGTCAGCCACTTGGTGGTACCTGCCAACCGGCCCAAAGCATCGGTTTCATAGCGAGAGTGCTGCATCACTCCGGCGAGTGCGCCAGGGTGCAGGGCCTGCATCAGTAAGGCTCGAACCCCACCAACAAGAGTTGGCAACGCGCCATGCACTGCCCAAGGCGCCGAGCCCGGACCAAAGTAGCCGACGTCAGAACCTTGGGCAATTTGCTTAACCCAATCCGGTGCCCCGGTTGGATCACCCGAGACGATTCGGCGAAACCCATCGGCCACTTGCCGCCGCAAAGCATCAACGGCCATCATCGGGTTGGGGAGCACTGCCTAACCATGCCAAAGGATTCGTGCTGGCGCATCTTCAGCGGCGGCGGGCTTACATGAATCAGCGTGCCCGCACCCCGGAGGAGGAACTGGGTGCAGGCACGCTGACGTGGGGAAGAATTGCAATTAAAGGATTTTTATGACTTCAACGCATCCAAGGTGACCGGGATGTTCAAGGTCTTATCCCCCCGAACAACGGTGAGCATCACTTGGTCACCCGGGGCATTTGCTCGGATTGTGACTATCAACGACGTCGCATCCGCGATCAATTGGCCATTTAACTTGGTGATTAAGTCACCGGTCGCTAGGCCCGCCATCTCCGCTGGCCCATCGCCGGTGATCTCGGCAACTTTTGCACCGGGGCCGGTGAACGCCATCTCAAGCTTGACTCCAATGACCGGAGTACTTGACGTTCCACTCGAGATAATTTCATCGACGATGCGCTTAACCGTGTCGAACGGAATTGCAAATCCGAGACCAATCGAACCGGGCTGCCCTAAACCAGTACTCATCGATGCGATTGCTGAGTTCACGCCAATAACCGCGCCGGTGCTATCAACCAATGGGCCACCAGAGTTGCCCGGGTTGATGGCAGCATCAGTTTGAATCGCATTAATGAAAGCCATCTCACCTTCACCACCGGCGGTAACGGGCCGGTTTAGAGCACTGACAATTCCCGTTGTCACCGTGCCCTGCAAACCAAGTGGTGAGCCAACAGCTATCACTGAATCACCTACTACTAGACCAGCTGATGACCCCATTGCAATCGCATCTAGATTTGTGCGGTCGACTTTGACAACCGCGATGTCGTAACCGGGGTTAGCGCCAACCAATGTGCCATCAGCCGTGGTGCCGTCAGCAAATGAAACTTGGATTGACCCTGGACTCTTAGCCGAACCCACTACGTGATTGTTTGTCACGATGTAGCCGTCATCACGCATGACGAAACCTGATCCGGTGCCACTCCCAGCATCACCGCTGACATCAAGTTGCACCACCGATGGCTGTACCGCGGCAGCAACCGCCGCGATTGAGCCGCTAACCGGGGCCGGCAAACTCGAGGCCGCGGCCACCTGCAGCGAACCGGTAGCTAGCGACTCGCGGGCCGCTAAGTACCCGATCGCCCCGCCGATGGTGCCAGCTCCCAAAGTCATGACGCACGCACCCGCAACGAGGGCCGCGACCCGACCTCGGCGCGAGGGGCGTTGCGCCGAGTTACTCGGCTCATCGGGGTTTGTTGGGGAATAGGTGGAATATTGGGAATATGGGCTACTTGACCCAGACCAATCAGGCTGCGGGCCTGAGGGCTGCGGTCCTGAAAGTTCAGGGAGTTGCGTTGTCATCATTGCTCCTACCAAGAGTTGGCGTCCTGTAATAGACAGTGGACACCACCTTCTGCGACAATGACAACCGCGAAATGGCCGATTTAGGTAGTCCTGATCTGCCTTTTACATTGCTCGAACGCTTAGGGAACCTCGAGGTCACATGTGGCGTCTGATTCATAAGCGCAAATGAAACGATCGGGGATACCAGACATGGCCAGTGGCTCAACGCGCCTGACAGTGGCGCTGACCTGCGTGGCCGCGGTCGTCGCTGCATCCATGTGGGCCACCACCGCCGCCGCTGATATCGCCGGTGACCCGGCCGCCCCCGTACCATCCGCCTCCCCGGGCCTTGGCACCCTTGAGCCAACACCGGTATCGAGTGCAACACCGATTGCCAGTGCAACTTCGGCAGCGAGTGATTCACCATCGGTGACCTCGTCACCAACAGCTACCACCCCAGCAACTGGCGAACAGACTTACCTCATTTCGGTAAGAGCTGGCTCCGAGGCCGCGGTTGCCGCCAGCATCACCGCACTCGGTGGCACTGTCACCGACACTTTCGATAAAGCCATTAATGGCTTCGCGGCTGACCTGACACCTGAGGACGCCGCGGCGCTCGCAAAACTTTCTGAAGTCTCACGCGTCGAGGCCGATCAGGTTGTCAGTATCAACGCAGGTGCTGTGTTTTCCGATAGTGGTTGCACGACTAACTCAATGGGTCGCATAGATGACGGTAGTTCACCATCGACGCCACTTGGATTTAACGCCAACTGGTATGGCACTTCCTACAGCTCTATTTACGTCAACAACAACGGCGGGATCAGTTTTGATGACGGCCGCGGAGGGTTCAGCGACTGGGGCAGCATTGATCTGACCACAACTAGTCGCCCGCTGGTGCTTCCCCTCTTTACCGATATCGATACCCGCAATGCGGCCACGTCCGCCGTCACCTACGGCCCACTTAGTGCGGCGGGCAACACCGCGTTCGGCAGCACTTCTGGTTACTGCGTCAACTGGG
>WLLZ01000020.1 GCA_009700485.1 Actinomycetota bacterium
CAATCTTTCCGACGTTTTCACAGCACTAACTCCACAGACCCTGTACTTTGCGCAGTCGCTCTTGACCGTGCGCTCGAGCAGCGAGCGCTTCTTCCATCGTCACTGACTTGAAATTAGTCATAGTCCCTGGAGCACATTGCCCAACAAGGCTCAAGTCTGAACTGATGACGGTCGCCACCATCGCGTAGCCGCCACCAGAGACCGCATCACGATGCAAAATGATTGGCTCCACACCACCTGGAACCTGTATGGACCCAACTGGATAGCCGGCGTCGACAATATTCGAAGGATCAGAACCCGCCCCGAAAGGTTGAACACGCTCGCGCCAGTCCAATTTTCCCCCGCCATAGCGAAAACCAATTCGGTCCGCAACAGTTGACAACTTCCATGGCTGATCCAATAACGCGCTCAATCCGACGTCGGTAAGCCGGTAGTCATACAACCCTAGAACCACCCGAACATCTACTTCACGGGCAAACTGGGGCCGCGAGTCAACCGGGATTACCCTCCCAATCGAGCCCGATTGGGAACCCACCGGGATTAGATCCCCAGCTTTTAGTGCTCTTCCCTCGAAGCCACCAAAGGCACCGAGGGCGTAGGTCGACCGACTGCCCAGAATCTCCGGGACATTAATCCCACCGGCGGCGCCCACATAGATACGAGCCCCCGCTTGGAGAATCCCAAATGACATCACATCATCAGCGGCAACGGCAATTGATTCCCATTGCGGCACCTCCTCCCCATTTAAGTGGACCGGCACCTGCGCACCGGTCACCGAAATAACAGTGGGGCTGGTGAACCGCATTTTGGGCCCCAGATAGGTCGCTTCAAGGACGGCAAGTCCAGGCGAATTACCCACCAGCAGGTTGGCGAGCGCTGCCGAATACAGGTCAAGGGCCCCGGATGGCGGAATCCCTACGTTGTAGTAACCAGGGCGCCCTTGGTCTTGGACCGAGGTCGCAAGCCCCGGCTCCAATATCTCAATTCCCATAAAGCGCCTCCAGGAGTGTGGCGTTGTATTTATCCGGATCTGCATGGAAGTCGTTCAGCGCGAACTCCACCGGAGCCTGCCGGTACCGATAAGTCCCAGCTTCGACCTCCGCCAGAATTGTTCGATACTCGGCCTCGTCAATGGATCTAAACTTGACGATGTCACCGGGGCGGAAGAAAATCATGAAGTCCTTGAAGTCTTCGAGTTTTTGCTCCGGATCAAATATCGGTACCGGCGTGATGCCGAACATTTGGTAGCCGCCTGCCCCTCGGACGCTATAGATCGCAGCGAAGCACCCACCATGGCCAATGGTCTGCTTGGGCGTGTCTGTCCTTGGGCGTATATATTTCGGAACCTCGAGTTGCCTTTCTTGGGGAACCATCTGAAATAGAAATGGCAGTCCTGCCACAAACCCGACCATAGAAGTTATCCACGGTGAATCCGCGTGAGCCTTAATGAAGGCCTCGGGTCCATCTAGACCGTTTTCAAGGGCAGCGAATTCAAGATCATCGCCCTCGGGGCGCTGATGACGATCGCGGAATCTGGCACCGGTCTCCAACGTATAAGGGTCTCCGTACCAAACGGGTACCTCAAAGATGCGCGTGCTTATCTTCGGCGAGGTACCAACATCCACCCGAGCCTCGGCTCCTCGCACGAGGGCCTCCAGGTCGGCGGGTGCAATAACATCCGGGTTGAAGCGCACCAAGAGAGAAGCATTAGACGGGCAAATGTCAATAATGCCAGGCTTATTCGCCGCAACCAACTCACTTGAAATTGCCATAGCCCTGAAATTTGCGTCCAGACTCATGGACTCTGCAAGTTGCACTACTAGATGCTCGTCAGCACCCCACGAATAACGACTGGTTGAACCTGTCATAGTTTTAACCTCTCGTTTCAAGGAAAGTGGTGTCGTAGTCCCCCGACTTGAATTCGGAAGTTTGCAGGATGTCATTGAGGAAGTCAGCGGTCGTATTGACACCCTGCACATCTATCTCAGCAATTGCTCTACGGGCCCGGCCTAGGGCTTCATCTCGGGTGCGGCCCCAAACGATGATCTTCGCGAGCAACGAATCGTAATAGGGGCTCACCACGCTACCGACCGTGAAACCGCTGTCGATTCTCACAAATGGGCCAGCAGGCATCGTGAATGAAGTAACCGTGCCAGGAGATGGCAGAAAATTTAGGTCAGGGTTCTCCGCATTGAGCCTGATTTCAATAGCGTGGCCGCGCGAACTGATTTCACTTTGACTAAAAGATAATGGCTCCCCAGCAGCTACCCGCAACTGCTCAGCGACCAAGTCAATACCGGTGACCACCTCGGTTATCGGATGCTCCACTTGGATGCGGGTGTTCATCTCAATAAAAAAGAACTCACCGGTTGCCTGCTCATATAAAAACTCGACGGTGCCGGCTCCCTGATACCTGACAGCTGCGGTAAGTGCGACCGCCGCTGCACACAATTCTTCGCGCACCCGTCCAGGTAGGCCATGAGCTGGAGTCTCCTCAATCAGCTTTTGACGACGGCGCTGGACTGAGCAGTCACGTTCGCCTAAGTGAACGAAGTTTTCGCCGTCACCGAATACCTGCACTTCTATGTGCTTGGCACCTTGAATCATTCGCTCTAGGTAAACTTCGCCACTGCCAAATGCTGATAGTGCCTCCGCTTGGGCAACTGGCAGCACACTTCGTAATTCGGTCTCGTCTCCTGCGATGCGGATACCCCGCCCGCCGCCGCCGGCCGAGGCCTTCACTGCGACCGGGTATCCAGTGCGAGCGGCCACTATCACCGCGTCCTCTATACCAAGGACCGGTCCGTTAGACCCTGGGATAGTTGGCACACCAGCGGCGATGGCCGCCTTGATTGCCTGAGCCTTATCGCCCATCTGGGTGATGGCAGCCGGGCTCGGGCCGACAAATATTAGGTTATTTGCCGCTAGCCGCTCAGCGAACTCGGCCCGCTCGGATAAAAAACCATAACCAGGGTGAACAGCATCGGCTCCGGAGCGAATTGCCGCATCAATGACGTTATCAATCACCAAGTAACTCTTATTAGCAGCCGCCGGACCAATTATTTCAAAATGATCGGCCGTCCGAGTGTGTAGTGCATCAACATCAGCTTCACTGCACACAGCGACTGTCTCAATACCAAGTTCTCTCGCGGCTCGCATAATACGCACTGCTATCTCACCACGATTGGCAACAAGCAACTTCTTCATCTAGGAATCAGTCTCCAAGACCGCTATGACATCACCAGGTCCAATAATGTCTTCTGCCTGAACCTCAAATGACATGATTTTGCCAGCCGCACCCGCCTTGATCTCGGCGTACTGCTTCATAATTTCTACGAGTCCGATGGTCGTATCGGGAGTTACCACATCACCGATGGCAACGTACTCATCCTGATCTGGGCTGGGCCGCCGGTAAAACACTCCCGGAAGCGGGGCCTGAATCTCATGCGCACCCACGTTTATCCCTTCCTCTCAAACTCTTAAGCGGATTCAAAACTTGAAACAACTTCACGGACCGCCCTTGCAACGTCTACAGCATTTGGAGTGTCAGAGTGCACGCAGATGCTCTCGAATCGAATGGGCACACTCTCACCGGTATCAGCAATTAGTGCCCCGTCCACAAGGCCTCTGCGTGCCCGGTCGGCAGCCGTATCAGGTGGAGTGGCACTAGGACGGCGCACAATTATCAATGACCCATCTGCTCGATAACCGAGGTCAACATATAGCTCGCCAACGAAGGGTATACCGCGCCGCTTCGCCACATTTTCATGTGCCGTATTTGACATCCCGTAGATGGGTACCCCGTACAGCTCAGCAACATCGCAGACCGCATCCATCAAACGCTCATCGCGGGCCACCATGCCGTATAGCGATCCATGCGGCTTGATGTGGTCAAGCTCAACCCCGGTCGCCCTTAGAAATGCCGACAGCGCACCGACCTGATAAAGCACGATGTCGCGGACTTCCTCGGGCTCCATTTTCATTTCACGCCTGCCAAAGCCCCAGATATCAGGTAACCCCGGGTGCGCCCCAATGGTCACGCCCGCCGCGGCGGCCTTAAGTACGGTCTCGTGCATACCGCTCGGATCCCCAGAATGGAATCCGCATGCCACGTTGGCGGTGTCAATGAACTCAAGCAGCCCTTCATCATTTCCGAATGAATGAATACCCAGGGACTCGCCCATATCTGAATTGACACTTATGCTCACTCTAAAATCCCTTTCAGGTCGGCAGGCAACTCACCTGGAACCATGTCATAGGTCACCCACATGGTTCGACTCGCGAAATGGTCATAAACTGAACGCGCTCGGTGATTGTCATCAGCGGTTATCCAGCGAACAACCGTCCAGCCATTGTCGGCAGCGATCTGCTTCAAGCCATATAGCAGCGCATCGGCGACGGCCGACCCGCGCGCATCATGATCGACTAAAAGATCATCTAGGAAGCAGCCGACACTCCCCGCAAGAGGCCTGGTGAACGGCCGGTAATGCGCCAACCCATGTGCCACACCTTCAGCATCTTTTGCTAGCAAGCAGTTAAGTGGGTGCTCAGAATCCATCAGCCATGACCAAATCAAATCCTGGTGCTCTTCGCGAACCGGCACGCCGTAGTGTTCCGCGAACTGCCGGTAGAGATGGCGCCACCGGGTGAGATCCGCTCGAGTTGCTGGCACCAAGGTGTAGCCGGCAGCCTTTGCCACTAGGTGAGGCCGGCCATCCTTGGTTGTACCGGTCGGTGCACCACTCGGAATCACGTCAGTCATGAGGCGACCTGGGGGGCGTTACCCTTGCGGCGGCGAACCCAACTGGTTATTTCACGGCCTCCGGTTATTCCAGCGGGCCGAGCAATGAGCACCAGTAGCAAAATTAACGCTAAAACCATTTCGGTCAGCCCGGGTGCATCGATTTGTGGAATCGGCCCAATCCCCTGTGTTTCCACAGTGCGAAGCACTTCGGCAAGTACCTGAACCACGATGACACCGACTACGGCTCCGGTTAGACTTCCGAGCCCTCCAATAACGAGCATCGCAATGATGAAGAATGTCAGGGCGATACTAAATGTTTGGGCCGAAAACGTTGCGATGTAGTGCCCATAAAGGGCACCACCGAAAGCGGCAATACTGCAACTGGCCACCCAGCCCCAAAGTCGTTCAATCGGGATGGAAATCCCTATCGACATCGCAGCTTTATCATCCTCACGGGTGGCGATAAGTCGTCTCCCGCGTCTGGTTACTTGGTAGAGGGCGGCAATTGCAATAACCAGCACGACCGCACCAAGAGCCCACCACAATGTCGTCTCTTTAGGCACCCCGACCATTGTGCTTTCACCACGGGTGACCGCTTTCCACTTTGTCACTACGACCTGCACCACGACCAAGAAGGCCAAAGTTCCGATACCCGCGGCCAAACCGCTCAGTCGGACCAGCGGAACACCAACCAGCAGCGCTATGACAGCGGTGAACGCAACCGAAATCAAGATACCTACGGGCACCGGTACCGTAAAACTCAAAAGCCAATTCAAAAAATCTGGCATATCGGGGAACAGGCTGGGCTTCTTATCCGCAGGGATGGTAATGAGCGCCGAGGTAAAGGCCGCTATCATCGCGAAAGCGACTGAACCAAATGATACGACTCCGGAGTTGCCCGAGAACACGTGCAGCCCAATAACCATCACCATGAGAATTAGCGCGGTCGTGCAGCGCTGGATCAGAGACACGTCATTGGTCAGTGAAATGAGAAAGGTCACGATAATGATTGGCACGGCTAGTAAGCCTGCAAGCCAAGCCCAGCGAGACCAAGTGGACACGGAACTTTTCACTAGACCCGCACCCCCTTCGCCGCGATAAGGCCGCCCGGTCGAATTAACAAAACCACAATTACCAAGGTGTATAGGAACGCATCTGCGAAAACTCGAAGCTCCATTGGCAAGAGCGCATTTAGCATCGTGTAGACAAAACCCATTAGGAAGCCGCCAAGGGCCGCACCAACCATGCTCCCGAGGCCCCCAATAACCGCGCCTACAAAAGCGATTAGCACGATCGACTCTCCGCTGGACCAACTGACGTTGGTACGAGTAGCGAAGAACAAGATGGCAACGATTGCGGCTATAGTTCCCGAAATCACAAATGCTGCCGCGATGACCCGGTTTGATTTAATCCCAACCAGCGCCGCCATGCCGACATCCTCGGTCGAAGCCCGCAGTTGAATGCCAATATTGGTCTTGCGGAGCAATAGCGCCAACCCAATCAAGACTAAGGTGGTGGTAACCAAGGTCAAAATAACTTGCCGCGAAATAATCAACCCGGCGACCTCGTACTGCACCGACAACTCAGAAAACTGCTCCAGCGGCTTTGGATTAGCGCCGAAGGCCACACGTGCCAGTTGCTGCAGGAATTGCGCAAGCGCAAATGAGGTCACCAGCATGGTCATTGCCGTGGCATTTCGCACCGGTCTAAATGCCAGTCGCTCCATCAATAGCGAAACAAATACAACTATAAGAATTGTCCCGAGAATCAAGAGCCACCAAGGCTGTGAGCGCAGTAAAATAATAGAGAAGCCGCCGATCATCACCAACTGGCCATAGGCGAAGTTCATCAGACCCATGACACTGAAGACAAGGGCCAATCCCAATGTCATTAGTGAGTACAGGGCCCCAGTGCCGATCGCATCGACTATGAACTGCAGGTTCATTTCAGGCCTTCCCAAAATGCAAGTATGCAGATTCCACTTGATCAGCTTTAGCCTGATCGCCGCCAGCAGCTTCCGACTCGATGACACCACCCGTGCGCATGAGGTAATAACGATCCGCTGCCCGAATTGCCTGCGCCGCATTTTGCTCTACGAGAAGAATGCTTGAGCCCTGCTTGCGTAATTCTTCGAGGAGATCGAATACCTGCTCCACGATTTGCGGCGCCAGGCCAAGGGATGGCTCATCAAGTAGGAGGAGTCTTGGCTTGCTCATCAGTGCCCGCGCGATCGCCAGCTGCTGCTGCTCACCTCCAGAGAGTAGGCCGGCCATTCGATCCGCGTACTTACCCAGAACAGGGAATCGCTCCATCATCTCCGCACTTGATTTCTTTACTTCACCGCGATCACTTCGAACGGTACCCCCGACTGTCAAGTTTTCCCCCACGGTGAGCCGAGTGAAAATACGACGCCCCTCGGGAACCACCGCTATTCCACGTCTCAAAATTGCCCCAGCCTGTTGGCCCAAGATGTCATTGCCCTCAAATTTGATGGAACCGGAGGTGGGCTTGACAACCCCGGCGATCGCTTTCACCGTGGAGGACTTACCGACCCCATTATGCCCAATCAGTGCTACAAACTCACCCTCATCAACATGCAGGTCTAGCGCTTTGACCGCAACCGCGTTGCCGTAGCAGATCCGCACACCACTCAGCTCTAGCAAACTCATGAGTGTTCCCGTCCAAAGTACGCCTCGATGACCGCCGGATTAGTACGGATTTGCTCCGGTGAGCCAACCGCGATGGTTCTACCCGAATCCATCACGTGGATTCCTTCACAAATTCCGAAAATCACCGACATGTCATGCTCGACAAGTAATACACCGCAGCCAAGGGCATCCCTGATTGCCACGATGGTGCCAGACAATGCCGCGGTTTCGTCATCATCAAGCCCGGCCGCAGGTTCATCAAGGAGTAGGAAATCCGGCTCGGTGGCGACCGCTCTGGCGATACCCGCACGACGCTCGTCGCCTAGTGCCACATTGGCAGCCAGCTCATCACTCAAGTGGCTCACACCGAGGAGTTCTAACGCATCACCAGCTGCTTTGCGAGCCTTGACCCCCAACAAACCGGAACCCATTGCGCCCAGCTCGACGTTTTCGAGAATGGTCAGACGCTTGAAGATTCGAGTGTCCTGAAAAGTTCGGACGAGGCCTAGTTGCGCAATTCTGGTAGGTGACCACCCGGAAATATCCTGCGCCCCAAAGTGCACTGTCCCCGCGGTCAGCGGCACAAAGCCGCTGACCGCGTTGAACAGTGTTGATTTGCCGGCACCATTTGGCCCGATCAACCCGGTGATGCGCCCACGAGGTACCTCGAGATCTACTTCATCGACGGCTTTAACGCCTTCGAAGTACACGCAGACCTTCGTGGTGCTCAGCACATCAACCGGGCTGACCGAATCCATCTGACACCTTTCCGTGCTAATCAATTACTCAGCTAGCGGACTGGGCCGTTTCGCATGGGTTACCAGGATCGACCGATCCGATCTTCTCTGGTGTGATCAACATGACAAACTTACCCTTGCCATTTTGGTATTCGACCACTCGCTGCTGACGGCCGGTTGTGTGATGACAGGTAGGTGACCACTTGATTGGGCCTGTCAGATAGTCGGTTGCCGGCAGTGTTTCGAAGGCATTGATGATCGCTGGCCCATCTGTTGCCTGCGCCTGCTCCACCGCGGCACCTAGCGCCTTTGCTAGTTCATAAGACAGTACCGGGTAGGACAGGGTCGGAGGTGCACCCCACTTGGCCGTGAAGGCATCCGAGAACGTCTTTACGTTCGGATTCGGATCACCCTCGCAGTAAGCAGGCATGCAGGCGAACGGTAGCGAGTAGAAATCGCTGATGTCCGTGATGGAACCGGTGACCAAAGTTCCGTCAACAGCCCCACCTGGCATCATAATTGGGGTATCGATACCAGCGTCGCGAATCGCCTTGATCATCGTAGTGGCCGCCGGGACAACCGACGGGATGATGATGACATCAGCATCTGCAGCTGCCTCGCGTAAACGCGTAACGTTTACCGACGGGTCAAGCTGCTCGTTACCGGTGAAAACATCCTCGCCAACCAAGGTGCCGCCAAGCTCAGCAAAACGCCCCTTGAAGTAGGCCCCTAGTGACTTGGTGTACTCCAGCAGGTCATCCTGCAAGATATATGCATTCTTCCAATCCTTGGTGTTGTAGGCGAACTCGGCCGCCGCTGAACCCTTGAATGCGTTACCCGGGGAAGGGCTTAACGACATTGGTCCAATCGTGGTGAGGTCGGTACCCTTGCGATCGCCCAAGCACAATGAGAGCGCCGGGATGTTATTCGCCTGAGCAACCGTTGCTGCCGGGGCCGCAAAGTCAAAGTCGCAAGTGGTGACAATGATGTTTGCGCCCGCAGCTACCGCCTCTTCAGCGATCTGGGTGGTCAGAGCGGGGTCAGACTTGGTGTCTGTCCACGTGTAGGTAGCCTGCTGCCCACAGATACCTCCTGCAGCATTCAATTCATCGATAGCCATTTCGAAGGACTCTGCCGGCTCGATATCGAAGGGCGAAATGATGCCGGTCTTGGCCGCAACGATATGGATATTCAGCGGATCACATGATGCAGCGGCCGCGGATGCAGCTGGCTCGGCTGGGGCCGCGGATGCAGCTGGCTCGGCTGGGGCCACTGATGCAGCCGGTGCTGCAGCCGAACTCTCGGTGGTCGTGCCGCTTGAACTACATGCGGCAAGTAGAAGTGTCGCAGCAGCAGTCGCTGCAACACCAATCAATGCACTCTTCTTCATTCCTTCTCCTTTAAATGGGTGAACCATGCACTATCTCAGAACCCCGTTGATGTTCTTAGGCCGGGGCCTTCCAATATTCGACCGAGCGCTTTCGCAGAAGTTCGCGAAACTGCCTTGTCGTTTTCGGGAACAACTCCCCGGTACCCCAGTCGACGATAACGCCGTACTGGCGAATCAGATCGAGGTCACTGAGTTCACCTGAGCGATAGCGCTCGGCGACCTGCTGTGCATCCTCAGAAAGCCAAGACGTCCGATTGGCCGCGATACTAGCGCGCATCGATTTGGTGGCTTCCTCATCTACTTCATACTCATCCAGGTCAGCGTCAATCTCGGTCACCACCACCCCGTAATCAATTGCGGCCCGAGTGATCGACACGTATGCATCAATAACATCCTCAAGTACTTCGGCTGCAGGCCGCAATAGCGGGTCCCCGTAGCCCCCGCCCCCTGCCGACGGGCGGGTAAACGTATCGCCATTTTGAATCGGCACGTTCGAGAAAACCGCCCCTAGGTATTTTTCACCCTCGAGTCCCTTGTTCATCCACACGCCATGGGGAGTAGACGGTAGACCCCCGGAGATGCCCCACGCCACATTGCGTGACCGGTCACAGCAATAAGACATGACCGAGCGTTCAGAGTTCGTCAGCATTCCGCCCTTTTCGACTCCGCAGCCCCCGCGGTACCGCCCCGGTCCGCCCGAGTCGGTGACGATCTCATGCTTGGAGGTTATTACCGGGGTTAGTCGCTCTTGGCCTTCAAATGGTTGCACCGCCAAGCCGACGCCAAACAGCGGCGAAGTGCAGTTCGCGCCATCCTTGCCGTTTCTACCGCCCCAACCACCTACCATCCAGTCGTACCACATGAAGTACGACTTTTCTTCGGTGCGCGCATCGCGACCACCGATAAGCAAGTATTCAAGATTAAATGAACAGGCGATCGCTCGTTCGGGCATGATGCCCGACCAAAGTTCGAAGATGGCACTCATGATCTTCTCGTAAGGACCCGAGCAAAATCCGGTTACCGCAATCGGCCAGCCGGCATTTACCACGGTGCCTTCCGGACCGAGATCACAAGTTATCGCCCGATAAAAACCGGAGTTTAAGGGGATATCCGGAAAGAAAGTCTTAGTACCTGCAACTACTCCAGAAAAAGACGCCCCGAATCCCGAATTCAAGAAACTTGAGACCGCCGGTGCCGACTTTGACAGGTCGTAGTGGATCTGATCACCGGTAATTGTCATTCGAACATTCACCGGGATGAGGCCTTCACCAAATGCCGGGTCAAAGTCAATGTAATCGGATGTCTCCCACTCACCATCGGGAAGTTCTGAAATTCGCTTGCGGGTAAGCCGCTCTACGTAATCTTGAACCTCCTCAAATGCAGTGACGATCGTGTTCTTCCCGTATTTATCAACAAGTCGATGGATATCACGTTCGCATACCCCGGTGGCCTCTGCCTGGGCATGCATGTCACCCAAGTTTGCCTCCGCCGCACGAGTATTAGCAACAATCAACTCGGCGACATCCTGACGGAAGACACCACGATCCCAAAGCTTGACCGGCACCATGCGAAAACCTTCGCCAAAATGCTCCTTGGCGTTAACGTCAAAGGAACCAGGCACCGTGCCACCAACATCGGACCAGTGACCCATCGACATTGCGAAGGCAATTAACTCGTCCTCGGAGAAGATTGGGCGCACGATCCGAACGTCATTGAAATGAGTACCACCCGAATATGGATCATTCACGCCAAAAATATCTCCCGGGTGAATATCACCGTCGAATCTCTTCAAAATTGCTTGGGCTCCGAAATGCAGCGTGCCTACGTGCACAGCGACATCTTGACTGCCTTGCATAACAGTGTTGCCTTTTGCGTCAACCAACGCGCAGGAGAAGTCCCGTGCATAAATGACGAATGAGTGGCAGGTGCGCAAAATCTGCTCGCTCATCAGGTCGACCGATGTCGTGAAAGAGTTCTTCAAGACCTCAAAAGTCACCGGATCCAGCACAGTCTTTTGATTGGGTTCGATTGTTGTCGTCACCCTGACACCTCCTCAATTTGGATAAGAATGTTCCAGTTCGCATCTATCTTCCACGAGGTATGCGGGGGCACCACTGTTGTCGAGTCAAGTTGATCGATAACGGCCGGGCCTCGAGCCCCCATGCCAGGCACTAATTCAGCTCGCTCATAAACCGGGGTGGCAATTGGAACAGCGCTGCCAAGGCCTTCCGCCTCAAACCACACTTCACGAACAGACTTGGGTACCGGCAACTCCGCAACCACCGGGTCTTGCTTAGCTAACTTGGGCTTCGGGGTTAGACCGATCGCGCGCAGCCCCAGTTGGTAGATCTCGATTGGCGCGTCCTCACGGCTGTAGGAAAACTCCCGGGCATGCTCGCGATGGAATCGCGCAACGGCTTCGCCCAGCGCCTCGCTACCTGCCCCGACGGCTACTGTGAGTGAACGCCATTGCCCCAGATAACGCATTGCGGCGGTTCGCTCAAGAAGCACTTGATCAGGGGCCACCCCCTCAAGTTTCAGATGGGCCGAAGCTTCCGCCTCCATCGTTTTATATAGGCCTTCCATCTCCGCTGGATCGGCAGCAGCTAGTGACTTTTGATACATGACCGATAAGTCATGCCGAATATCGACCAGCAAGCACCCGAGCGCAGAAGTCACACCGGGGTTGGGTGGGACCAAGACGGTTGGAATTGAGAGCTCACGAGCTAGCGCTGCACCGTGCAGCGCCCCGGCACCACCAAAGGCAACTAGCGCGAACTCCCTAGGGTCGTAACCACGGCGAATGGAAACCAGCCGGACCGCATCGGCCATATTCGCATTGGCGACTTTGACCACCGCCAGAGCCGCATCTTCAACACTCATGTTGAACGGCTGAGCTACCCCACGATCTATCGCCGAACGCGCCTTTTCCGCGGACAATGTCATGGCACCTCCGACCAGAGAGGTTCCGAGGCGATTCAGCACCACATTGGCATCGGTGTTTGTTGGCTCAATGCCGCCAGTGTCGTAGCAGGCCGGGCCGGGGCTGGCTCCTGCTGATTGGGGACCGTTGCGAAGTGAACCAGCCGGGTCGATCCAAGCCAGTGAACCGCCGCCCGCTCCGATAGTCATCACTTCGATACTTGGGAAACAAATTGGGTATCCGTATTCAACCGACCATTCCTTTGTTACCCGGACTTCACCCCCGAACACCAAAGTTATATCGGTGCTAGTGCCGCCCATGTCTAATCCAATTGCATTGGGATACCCAGCTTCTGTCGCCAAATGACGGCAGGCGATCGCTCCAGCCGCTATCCCCGAAGCTGCTATTCGGGCGGCGTATTTCTGGACCATTCGAGGTGTCATTGAACCGCCCCCTGAATGCAGCAGCAGCAGATCGCCCTCGTAGCCACCAATTTTCAGATTGGAACTCAATTCGGCAACGTAATCACCGACAAGCGGGGCCAGTACCGCATTAGCCACCGTAGTATTAAATCGATCGTGTTCGAAAATCTCCGGAAGAACTTCACTAGATGTAGAAATTCGCACTCCCGGCAACTCTTCGGTCAGGATCTCTTTCATTCTCTTCTCGTGCGCCCCATTGGCATATGAGTTCGCAAAACACACGGCAACCGTTTTTACGCCCTTCTTGCGAAGTCGAGCCGCAAGCGCACGTGCTTCGCCTTCGTCCAAGGCTTCTAACTCATTACCCTCAAAGTCAATTCGCTCGGTGACGTCATACCGATCGCGCCGGCGTATATATGGGCCAGCTACATCCTTATAAGCGTCCCAAAGATCATTCTTGGTGCCGTCACGAATTTCGATTACATCCCTAAAGCCTTTAGTGGTGACCATTGCTGCCGGCGGAAACTTACGGGTAATAAGTGCATTTGTGGCAACCGTGGTTCCGTGGCTGAATAGCACTACGTCCTTTAGGTCAACACCAACCGACACTGCCGCTTGCAGCACTGCGCGCCCGGGGTCATCGGGGGTGGAGGCAACCTTGCCGACCCGGATTTGGCCCGTGTCATCGTCTAGGACGAAAATATCGGTAAAGGTACCGCCGGTATCAACAGCAACGCGAAGCGATCCCAACGCAAATCCCCTAACAAGAGATGAACAAGAGACGAAATAGAGTTCCCGACCCTTGCAAACTAGCCCCAGCCGCACCGGGAAGCAATTGACTAAAACACGTATTTTTTGCAAAACCTTTGGAGTTTCTCCAAATGCTGATACCCTAAGGCGCTTTCATCAGGCGGAAAGCGACAGGAACTCGCCGGCTGAATCGAAAAGTTAGGTTAGATACTTGTGGCTGTTACAAAATCGTTACCGACCTCCGGCCTGGAAATAAACCTGACCGTTGGCGACTTAATCACCCTAACCGGCCTCACCCCACTTCAGGTACCTAGCCCCGACAAACTCGAAACCGGCCACCTGCGAGTTGTCACGGGGGCTTGCATAGTCGAGCGCCCCGGGGCGGTGGAGCAACTCGAAGCTGGGTGGCTGGCGGTAACCGAGGGCAGTGGATTTCCCATCGCCGGGTTTACCGACCCGATCTCCAGGGATTTCATTCGGCAACTAGATATTCGCGGAGCCGCTGGCCTCGTGGTCAGACTGGGTCACGGCTGGGATGCAGTGCCACTAGCGATGATCGATGAGGCCCAGCACCTGTTCCTGCCTATCTTCACCTTGCCAGGCGATGAAACCCCGGCCATGCTCCTAAGGCTGGTACACCAGGCGGTGGGGCAGCAGGAAATTGCAGTTCTCCGCCGGGCCTTGAGTGTGCAAACCGAGCTGATCGATGCGCTCACCTACCCAGATGTTGAACGTGAACTCATCAACCGACTGTCAACTCGGCTCGGGGTGTCGGCAATTTTGTATGACTCAACCAGAAATGTGCTGGCAAGTCAGGGGGAAGCACCCGTACACCTAATTCGAGATCGAATTAGGTCAGATACTGATGCCGAGACGAATTTCATGGTGGGGCGCTGGGAAGTATCAGTGGCTCCAATTTCGGTTCCTGCCGGAACCTACTGGCTGGCACTTGCCTGGCACGAGTCAATTGAACTCTCCCGTGAAATCATCCGCTCCACCCGATACGCACTGCAGCAGTTACTCCGGACTCACTTGACAACGCAACAAAACTCAAAGCGCCATGACTTGATACAAAGAGCTGAATTATTAGCGGAAATTATTGACGGCTTAACCTCTGCCAGGCTTGCGCGCCTGGGAGATAGACTCGTGCTTCTTCATTTTCCCCGAGATGGTTCATTTCAAATCCATGCGATGCAGCACAAGCCTTCAATAGCCAACAACTATGCAGAACCCAACAAAACTACCCCCGACATTGACTCTACGCTCGGCATCATTCAGGACACGGCCGAAGCTTGCGGAATATCAGTACTCCTTGCTGAAGTGAACAACCACTACTTGATTCTGCTACCTCGGAGCGAGGTATTCACCCGCGAACTACTGCTGCGGACAAGTGAATTCGATCATGGAACCAGTTCGGCTTTTTCTGATCTGACCGAGGCGCGACTAGCTCTCCGGCAGGCCGAGATGTCGCTGCACACCAGCGTCCGCAATGGTGCACTCACGCCCTTCGACCAGGTTGGTTTCATAAACTTCATCCTGGCACAAGTTCCCGCCGAAACTTTCGATGAAAAAGTTGATGAGGTTATGTCAGGGCTGCTTTCTAGTGAGCCCATGGAGAAGACAGTTATTGCTTTCCTGCGCAACGGCATGGATATCCAGGCCACGGCTCGGTCAATGCACCTACACCCGAATTCGATCCGGTATCGACTATCGCGAGTAGAGAACTACCTCGGGCGATCGATGTCAGATCCCGAGACCGTTACTTTGTTGTTCTTAGCATTACATGACCGGCTAGACCGTGCACCTGCACTCAAGCCTGGAGTTGAAATAGATGGCTAAGAATGAAAAGGTGCTGCGATTTCGCTTGTCAATTGATGTGGGAGGAACTTTCACCGACGTCTGCGCGATCGATGAAGTGACATCGCAGTTGCGCACAGCAAAAGTCCCATCATCTCCAACCGACCCGCTGACGTCGGTGTTAAATGCCATTTCAGCATTAGAAATAGATCTTGCGGAGGTGCGCCTTGTTACCCACAGCACCACCATCACGACTAACGCACTAGTCACCAGAGACTTCCCTCCGGCCGCAATGATCACAACCAGTGGATTTCGTGATGTGATTGAGATGCGTGATGGCACCCAAGAAGATGTCTGGGATTCATTTCGCGAGGTTGGTAAGCCTTACATCCCTAGACGGGATAGGTACGAAATATCTGAGCGGATCGACTATTCGGGTCGCGTTCTCACGCCGATAAATATGGATCAGGCTCATGACCTAGCCCAACTGTTTACGAAGCGTGGAATAAAGACTGTTGCCATTTGTTTCCTAAATTCCTATGCCAACGCATCCCATGAAAGAGCCATGCGCGAATCGCTATTGGCTGTTGCTCCCGAGATGGAAATCAGTATCTCTAGCGAGATTCTTCCCGGGATTAACGAATATGAGAGGTTCTCAACTACTGTTGCGAATGCTTTACTGGCCGCATTGGTGAGTTCGTATATCGGCCGACTTGACGAGGCCCTGCGCAATCAAGGCTACTGCGGTGACCTGCTCATGATGCATTCCGGCGGGGGCTCGATGACAGCTGCGCTAGCGCAAAGATTACCCCTCAGGCTGGCAGCATCCAGTATTGCCGGCGGCGCAATGGCGGCAAAGTACATAGCGAAACAGTGTGGATTCCAAGATGCCATAGCCATTGACATGGGCGGCACCAGCACGGACATCACTTTGATCATGAACGGCGAGGTTCGGGTAGTTCAACAGTGGTGTGTTGAATATGGCCACCCCATCTCCTTCCCCAGCGTCGAACTTGCCACCATTGGTTCGGGAGGCGGAACCATAGCCTGGGTTGACAAGGCCGATGCCTTGCGCAGCGGCCCACACTCAGCCGGTGCCGATCCTGGGCCCGCGGCGTATGGCCGCGGTGGCAGAAATGCAACCAACACTGATGCCAACTTCTACCTAGGCCGGCTCGGCAACGTCTTGGCCGGAGGTGCAATTACCCTCAATGCGAAGGACGCAGAGCGCGCAATTACTGACAATGTGGCAGATGCACTCGAACTAAGTGTTCTTGATGCCGCCCTCGCGATAGTGCAGGTAGCCGATGCCTCCACGGCCAGCGCCGTGCGACTGTTGCGAGAGGCCCGCAGATCGCTCTCAGCGAGCGCGCCATTAATCGTCTTCGGAGGGGCCGGCCCACTGCACGCCGTGGCGGTCGCGAAGGAGTTGAATGCGCCGCTGGTGATAGTGCCCCCGCACCCCGGTAATACCTCAGCCCTGGGATGCCTCTTGGTCAATATCCGACATGACTTCACCGCAATGTTCCAAAGTCTGGTTTCCGGCATTGATCCAGGGGCTCTTGAAGATCAATTCGCGAGCTTGGAACGCGAGGCTCGTGAGCGCTTGGCCTTCGAAGGTATACCCGATCAGCAAATACTTCTAGAGAGGGCCGTAAATATGCGTTACGCGGGCCAGTGGCGATCACTGACAATCGCGATCGGCAAGGGACAGGACTCGATCCCCGACGCTGTTAAGCGTTTCCAATCCGACTACCAGTCGCAGTACGCCTATTTGAATCCGACCGCTCCCATCGAGGTCTACCAATTGGCACTGACGGCAACCGGTCAGCTACCGGAAGTTCAGTTCAGAAAACACGAAGTTATCGGAGGAGCCCCTGTTCGCCAGAGTCAACGGCCCGTGGCGTTCGATGAGGCCGGGGATTTCATAGCCACCGATATCTACTCGCGGAGTTCACTCTCCGCGGGAATGATTGTTACCGGCCCGGCCGTGATCGAACAACTTGATACCACGGTGCTAATTCCACCCGGGTTCAAGGCGCAAGTCGACGAATGGCTCAATTTGCGAGTTAGTGAGGTTCCGTGATTGTGACTCCGGCCAAGCAACGTAAGGGTAAAGTCAAGAATGTACGCGAGCTTGACCCTGTCACATTCGAGGTACTGCGAAATTCCTTCTCCAACGCCGTTGAGCTCATGGCACAACAATTTAGGCTCACTTGTCACTCGTTTGTAATCTACGCTCAAGATTTCTCTTGCGCACTTGCCGACGCAAATGGAGATACTGTTTCGCAGGGCGAGCAAGACATAGCGGTTCAAGTTGGAACCCAGCACCTAGTTTGCAAGAACATTATTGAGCAGTTCAAGGATGATATTCACCCTGGCGATGTGTTCGTTTCTAACGACCCGTATGCGGGAGGCAGCCACTTCAACGATGTTCGCGTACTTCGACCTATCTTTGTTGATCAGGAACTTATCGCTTGGGCAATGGCCAATGGCCACTGGAGTGACGTGGGCGGCAGCGTTCCGGGTTCATTCGACGTTAAGGCACGTGAGCATTTTGGTGAAGGCCTTCGAATTAGCCCAGTACGCATTTGGTCGCGTGGTGAGTTCAGAAGCGATGTAGCGAAACTTATTGTGGGCAATACCAGAGCCCCGGAAGACAATATGAGCGATCTAAATGCTCAGTCAGAGGCAACTCGGGTCTGCGAACGTGAAATTCTTCGCCTCGTTGGCCGTTACGGCAAAGATGTTGTTACCTTGGCCTTTGCTGAAGTTATTTGCCATGTCGCCAATTTGTTCAGAGCCAGAATTTCAGAGCTTGATGATGGCACCTGGACAACATCGGACTATCTGGACTCAGACCCAGCCCATGGCGAAGGGATGATCCCGATCACTGTTTCGCTGACAATTAAGGGCGACCAACTAAGTTACGACCTATCTAAATCCTCACCGGCAGTCTCATCATTCATGAATTCAGCGGCGGGTGCGACCCTCTCGGGAATAATCGCCGGTACTAAGAGATTCTTCCCTGACATACCAATCAATGCCGGTTTGATCAATTCGATCGAAGTCGAGCTCGGGCCCACTGGATCAGTAATTAATGCGGCGTGGCCAACCGCGGTTTCTGGATTCGTGTCAGGCTCTTTCGAAAAAGTGATAAACGCAATCTTTGAACTTTGGTCCGAGATAATGCCCGAGCGGGCAATCGCTTGTTCCTTCAACCTCGAATACCTCCTTATTGGCGGCCGCGATGTCAGGTTCGACCATCGCCCGATTTTCATGTGGTACGACTGGATGGTTGGGGGCTGGGGGGCCCGCAACGGCTACGATGGGGCATCGGCAGCATCGCCCCTTTTCGGTGCCGGTTTCGCCTCTCAGCCGATAGAAGGCCAGGAGCGCCTAAATCCTGTCGTTACCACCCACTGTCGCATCGTTGTTGATTCCGGCGGCCCGGGCGAGTTCAGGGGTGGGTGCGGTGTCGAAAAGGGTGGCCAACTCACCGATGCCGAATTGCCGGTGATGTCTTATTGCTGTGATCGCTCCCGATCAATCCCGTGGGGAACCAAGGGGGGATTACCATCCACCCCACAAGGCCTTTGGCTGAACCCTGAATCTTCGCGGTCCGAGTATCGAGGCGCTGTGTTTTCAAATGTCGAACTTGTCTCCGGTGATGCCTTCTCCAGACCCAGCGCAGGTGGTGGGGGCTTCGGGGATCCCCTCGACCGCAATCTTGGGGCAGTTCTTGATGATGTTATAGATGGATACGTAACACCTGAAAGAGCCGCAATTGACTACGGGGTAGTAATCGATAGTTCCGATCCCCTGATTCACAACTGGACACTCGATCAAGAAGCCACTTCACACCAGCGCGAGTACATCAGAACGAACCGTGAGTCGTGGCTCGATGCGGATGCCGAAGTGATAGCCCGAAGGTATCGAGCCGGTGAACTAGCCCAATTTGATCTAATTCGGCAGTACGGCGTCATCGTCGAGTGGGGTACCGGCGATCTGCTTCCGGAAACCACACGACAGCACCGTGAACTTATTAAGAAACGATCAGTTTCCGGTTGGAGACTCTGACTAATTCCGTATTAGGCAGCCGGGTTATCTTCGGGTACCGCTTCCTCCACCGGCGCCGCAACACCAATTAGAGCTTGGGCATCAGCGGCTCGCTGTAGAGCTGCGGCTAGCTGCTTCTGCGCTACGTCATAGGCGGTGAAGTCTCCGGTGATTAGTGCCCGCTGACCGGCTTCGTAAGCCGCTTGAGCATCGGCGATTGCAAACGCAAGGTCGGTGGCTGGATCACCCGATGATGGGGTTGAAGGTGCCGGCGTTGGGTTCGGAGTGACGGTTTCACCAGAGCCGTCATCGGGTACTGGTTCTGGAGTTGCCACTGGCGAACTGTCGAATACCTTGTAGAGGGCGGCACTCAAAGTATCTTCGAACGCGACATTTGAACCGTAGCCAACGAGCACCTTTCGAAGAAGTGGGTAGCCGTCGGTGGTGGCGCGAATATAGACCGGCTCCACGTAGAGCAGGCCACCATTAAATGGCAACGACAGTAGGTTCCCGAGTTCAACTTCAGATCCTCCTCGGCGTAGCAAAGACAATTGAGAACTCACCAATGGATCAGACTCGAAGTTGTTCTGCACCTGTTGCGGGCCTGGGATGGTGGTATTACTCGGCAATTGCAGCACTCGGATTTTGCCGTAACCCTCACCCGGAGATGAATCTGCTGCCATGAATGCAGCAAGAGTCTGGCGGCGCTGCGGTGCGAATGTTGTAGTCAGCGAGAACGCTGGGCCACTTTGATCTGGCATTTGCAAAGTTAGGTAATAGGGCGGTTGGAAAACTTGCGCCGGCGAAACCGTTGGATCAAAGGGCACAATCCACACATCAGTGCCGTTATAAAAAGTTGCCGGATCGGTGACGTGATAACGGCTGAGGATGACCCGCTGCACCTTGAAGACGTCTTGCGGGTAACGCACATGATTCATTAAATCTGCAGGCATGTCCGCGACAGGGCTGACAACACCCGGGAAAGCTTTCATCCAAGTTTGAAGAACTGGGTCACTTGGCTCCCAAGCGTAAAGTGTCACGGTGCCGTCGTAAGCGTCAACAACCGCTTTGACCGAGTTGCGCATGTAGTTCAGCTGATCTTGGGGCAATAACCCAGAAGGCACCGTTCGCGATCCGAACGAATCACTTGTGGCATCGGCAAGGGATACACGACTGGAGTATGGGTACTGGTTAGACGTCGTATAGGCATCAACCACCCACTTGATTCGGCCATCAGCGACAACCGGATATGGATCCTGATCCAAGGTAAGCCAGGGAGCGACTTTCTCAACTCGGGTTAGCGGATCGCGATCCCAAAGGATGCGAGAGTCTGCGTTAACCAAGTCCGACAGCAAAATATTGCTGTCTTGGAACTTGGTGGCAAATACCAATCGGCCCAAGATTGAGCCCATCGGCACGCCGCCGGTGCCGTCATAAGTATTTGTCTTTTGGCCGGTTGGGCTTGCATCGTCCGGGTAGTCAAGCTCTCGTGGCTCAGCCCCGGCCGGTGCCCCGACGATGCTGTAACTAGGCGACAGCTCACCGAAGTAGACGCGTGGTTGATCAACAAGCAGGTCGCCCTTCGATGGGATTTCGCTCTCGAAGAAATCAGGCTGCCCATTGCTCAGCGCCGTGTTGTCGTAGGCAGAAACAAATCCGTAACCGTGGGTGTAGACGGCGCGATCATTTGTCCAGTTGCGTTGGCCATCAGGGATGCCAGCAAGGTTGATCTCACGCACAGCAACTACCGCACCGCGCTGTTGACCCGAAATGTCATAGCGGTCAATATCAAGTTTGTTGTTGAACGAGTAGTAGCCACGGATCTGCTGCAACTGGTTATAGGTGGGCGAGACCACCGCTGGGTCGAGAAGTCGAATATTTTCCAACGTGCCCTTGCTCGCAACGATCTCATCTTGTGACGGCGGATTAACCGTGCCGGCGTAATCAGCAACGCTCACATCGGTGATGCCGTAGGCATCTCGCGTCGCATTGATATTGCGCTCAATATAACGCTGCTCTTTGACGAGATCACTCGGGCGCACGGTGAATTGCTGACTAAGGAAAGGGTAAAGGGCACCAACCACGATCGTGGTCAAAAGCATCAGCCCAAGGCCGAGGGTCGGAAGCACCCAAGAACGCCGGAAAATATTTACGATGAA
>WLLZ01000021.1 GCA_009700485.1 Actinomycetota bacterium
CCGGTGCAGCCTTCTTAACCGGTACCGCCTTCTTAACCGGTACCGCCTTCTTAACCGGTACCGCCTTCTTAACCGGTACCGCCTTCTTAACCGGTACCGCCTTCTTAACCGGTACCGCCTTCTTGACCGGTACCGCCTTCTTCGCGGGCGCAGCCTTCTTAACCGGCGTTACTTTTTTTGCGGCCACCACTCCCCCTTGCTAATAACCTCGAACGTGCCGGACTATAGACGGCCGCGACCCAGATTCGAGCGCACCGCGCCGCAGCGGGCCACCGGGGCCATCGATACGGCCGATATCCTGCATACTCGAACCACCGCCAATCCCCCGACCGACAATCCCCCGAAAGGACCACCATGTACCGGCCCGTCCCCGCGCAGGTCGACCTACCTGCCCTGGAGCACGAGGTTTTGGAGATGTGGGAGCGTGAGGGTGTCTTTGCCGCCTCGGTAGCCCAAAGTCAGGGCCGACCCCCCTGGGTCTTCTACGAGGGCCCACCGACCGCAAATGGCACTCCTGGCACCCACCATGTCGAAGCCCGGGTCTTTAAGGACGTCTTCCCTCGGTACCGCACTATGAAGGGCTTTCATGTCCCCCGCCAAGCCGGCTGGGATTGTCACGGCCTGCCGGTTGAACTTTTCGTCGAAAAGGAGCTCGGGTTCACCCGAAAACAAGACATTGAGGCTTATGGGGTTGCCGAGTTCAATGCCCGCTGCCGGGAGTCGGTGCTTCGTCACGTTGATGAATTCACTGAAATGACCACCCGCATGGGCTATTGGGTCGATACCGATTCCGCGTACTGGACCATGGACCCAAATTACATTCAAAGTGTTTGGTGGTCCCTAAAACAAATCTTCGATAAAGGTCTACTAGTTCAAGATCATCGCGTCGCACCTTATTGCCCACGCTGCGGTACCGGACTGTCTGACCATGAACTCGCACAAGGCTACGAAACCGTTATTGACCCTTCGGTCTACGTGAGATTCCCTGTTACCGACACTAACTTTCTCACGAGTTACCCGGGTGCTGCTTTCTTAGTCTGGACAACAACCCCCTGGACATTAGTCTCAAATACCGCGGTCGCAGTGAAACCAACCGCGGAGTACGCAGTGGTAAAAACTGCTGATGGCGAAACTCTGGTGGTAGCAACCGCGCTACTAGACCAAGTCTTCGCTGAGCCGGTCACCGTCTTGTCAACCATGCTGGGCGCCGAGCTTGAACGCCTCACCTATCGGCGCCCATTCGACTATGTCGAAATTCCGGACGCACATTACGTGGTTCTTGCTGATTACGTAACAACCGAGGACGGCACCGGCCTTGTTCATCAAGCCCCCGCATTCGGCGCCGATGACTTACTCACCTGCCGGGCCTATGGATTACCCGTGGTAAATCCGGTTCTGCCCGATGGTCACTTCGCCCCGGATATACCGGTCGTGGGAGGCCAATTTTTCAAAAAAGCCGATGCCGAACTCATCACTACGTTGACGGCTGCCGGCTTGATGTTCAAGCACGTAGATTATGAGCACTCTTACCCGCACTGCTGGCGCTGCCACACCCCGTTGATCTATTACGCACAGCCGTCCTGGTATATCCGCACTACGGCAATCAAGGATCAACTCCTTGAGCAAAATGAAAAGACCAATTGGTTTCCTGGCAGCATCAAGTGGGGCCGCTACGGCGACTGGCTAAACAACAACGTTGATTGGGCGCTTTCACGTAACCGCTACTGGGGCACCCCACTACCTATTTGGCGCTGCCCCGATGGGCACCTAACGGCGGTGGCTTCAATGGCCGAACTGAGTGCGCTTGCCGGAGTCGACGTCAGTGCCATCGACCCCCACCGGCCTTATGTCGATGACATCACGATGCCCTGTCCCACCTGCGGTCTTATCGCCAATCGCGTGCCCGAGGTTATTGACTGCTGGTATGACTCAGGCGCCATGCCCTTCGCCGCGGTGGGCTATCCATTGCAAAATGCGGATTCATTTCGGGCGCAATACCCAGCCGACTTCATCTGCGAGGCAATTGACCAAACTCGCGGGTGGTTCTACACACTGATGGCCATCGGCACCTTAGTTTTCGAAGAGTCGTCCTACAAGAATGTTGTCTGCCTCGGGCATATATTGGACGAAGACGGCCGAAAAATGTCAAAGCATCTCGGCAACGTACTTGAACCTATCGGCTTAATGAATGAACACGGAGCCGATGCCGTGCGCTGGTTCATGCTGGCGAGTGGTTCACCATGGCAGGCGCGCCGGGTTGGCCATGCCGCGATTGGCGATGTTGTTCGCAAGACGCTTTTGACCTACTGGAATACGGTTTCATTCCTTTCCCTCTACGCCAGGCTTTCACAATGGGAGCCCTCCGCCCTGGCCCCTGACCCCTCTCAGCGCCCGGTTATCGATCGTTGGGTTATTTCTGAAGCGAACCAACTTGCCCGCGATGTTGATCAGGCTCTCGAGGCTTTCGACACTCAACGCGCCGGCCGCCTGCTTTCGACTTTTATTGACAATCTTTCCAATTGGTATGTGCGCCGTTCGCGCCGCCGCTTTTGGGATGGTGACCCAGCAGCGCTTGCGACCTTGCATGAGGCGCTGCGCACCGCCACTTTGTGTCTTGCTCCTTTCACTCCCTTCATCACTGAAAGGGTTTGGCAAGACCTATTTCGCAGTACCGACCCCAGCGCACCAAAGTCGGTGCACCTGGCCACTTGGCCTGAGGTAGCTGCCGAGGCAATCGATGAACAACTTGGCACTGACATGGCACTAGTCAGGCGGATCGTCGAACTAGGTCGAGCTGCCCGTGCATCAAGTGGAGTACGCACCCGCCAACCACTTGGTCGCGCCTTGGTGTCGGCAACCGGCTGGTCGGAGCTTTCAGCGCAGTTGCGCGAGCAGATTTGCGAAGAACTCAATATCAGCACACTTGAATCCCTTGATGACGGCGGCGCTGGTTTGGTAGACACCAGCGTCAAAGCCAACTTTAGGTCCCTGGGGCAACGCTTCGGCAAGCAAACTCCTGCTGTTGCAGCGGCAATAGCAGCAAGCGACCCAGCGGCCTTACTTGCCGCTATGCGAGCTAGCGGGTCCACCACATTAACTGTTTCCGGGCTTGGTGAAGTAAGCGTCGCCGAGAGTGACGTCGTGATAACTGAGACGCCACGTGAAGGTTGGGCGGTGGCCGCCGATGCGGGCGAAAGCATCGCACTTGACCTCACCATCACTGATGATTTACGCCGAGCCGGGTTAGCGCGCGAGATCGTGCGAGCCATCCAAGAAGCGCGCAAGAATTCTGGTTTGGATGTCGCCGACCGCATCAGCGTCTACTGGTCAAGTGCCGATGAGGAAGTGCTCGCAACTATGTCTGAACACGGTGAAATGATTGGCGCTGAAGTCCTTGCCCCGAACATGGTTCAAGTTGGAGCTAACTGGCCGGAAACAGCGAATTATTTCGTTGAGGTACCAGAAACGGCGATCGAACTACGTTTCGATAGCCCCAGACTCACTTAGTTCGCCCAGTTGAGACTTTAGGCGGCTACGCAAGTCTGCGCGAATGCGCTGCGCCTGCTTTTCGGCCGCTGCGATTATTTCATCCGCGGTCGCCTGAGCAATTTTCAACACTTCGGCCGCATCGCCGGTAAATAGCGCAGGGTCAGGTCGGACAATTTCGACGGTGTCGTTGCGAAGTGGAGTTGAACTTGCCGATGAGCCGCGCTCATGCGCAGCGGCCAACTCACGCTCCGCGCTTCGTAATCGCGATTGAAGTTGGCTGTATTGGGTACGCAAGACCGCGGATTCATCGCGCGCCTGCTGCAAGTCGCCACTTAATGCAGCGATATCAGCTTCAACGATGTCAAGAAATGCATCGACTTCGTCAACGTCATATCCGGAACGAACCCGTGTCGTTGCAAATTGCGTTGCCCGCACCTCGGCAGGAGTTAATGGCATGTGAACCTCCTCCTATAAAACCTTAAACCACAAGGCTAGAGCAGCAGTGCGAAATTAATTAGCACCTGCAAAAGGATCAAAATGATTAAGAAAGCTAGATCAAATTGAATAGAACCAAGTCGAAGCGGAGGAATGATACGGCGAAGGACCCGAAGTGGCGGATCGGTAACGGTGTAAATCGCCTCCGCGATCAGTAAGATCGGACCTCGAGGGCGCCAAGAACGTGCGAATGCCTGCACTAGGTCAAATACGATTCGCACAATGAAAAGCAGCCAGTAAATCCAAAGCGCCGTAGCGAGCAGCTGCCCGATGGCGCTCATTTATTGACTCCCTGCATCGTGTTTGGCGGGTATCGAGCAAGTGTAAAACTAGCTTTGATTGAAGAAACCGTCCTGCGCCACCTGCTCGCGCGCAGCCTCCCCAACATCAACATTTACCGGTGAGAGCAAAAACACTTTATTAGTAACTCGCTCAATTGCCCCGCGCTGACCAAATACCAGCCCGGCTGCAAAGTCGATAATCCGCTTGGCGTCACTGTCGTCAAGCTCGGAAAGATTCATGATGACCGGCACCCCCTCGCGGTACTCCTCGCCGATACGGCGGGCATCGTTGTAGCTGCGCGGGTGAATGGTTTCAATGCGGCTAATGTCGGCCGATGCTGGCGCCATCGGTCGACGCTCCACCGGCTGATCATCGCTTCGGAAGGTTCGAACCGAACGTGACTCTGAAACCGAACGCACGTTTCTTGTTGACGTGCGGTCTTCGGGGTGGTCGTCGTATCCTCGACGCTCACTTGATCGGGTGTCGCGGGTACGCACATCACGGCGTACGTCGTCGTAGTCGTCGTACTCCTCGACCTCGGCGTCTTCAACTAAGCCTAGGTAGACGGCCATCTTGCGCATCGCGCCAGCCACGTCGTCCTCCACATCGGTTTGCCCCAACTAACCCTTTGACCTTACGGCAGGGTGGGCCGGTTCCCGAGTACTGCGCCCCCAATGCGTACTTGTGTCGCGCCCCGGGCGATCGCCTCTTCGAGATCACCGCTCATCCCCGCGGAGATCTGATCGGCGCCCGGTGCGAGTTCACGCACTATCCCAGCCACCTGCGCCAGCCGCGTAAATGCCGCCGCCGGCTCCCCTAGAAGTGGCGCCACTCCCATTACCCCGGTGAGATCTAGGTGACCTAGTGAAAGCAGGTACCTTGCCAAAACGGGCACATCTGCCGGTGCGCAACCGCCCCGGGCGCTTTGTATCGGGATGTCAAGGGCCACCTGAACCATGACACCTAACCGCCGACCAACCCGCTCAGCGGCGGTACTGAGTGCTTTGGCTAGCTCAGGTCGATCCACCGTCTGGACGACATCGGCCCAATGAACCACGGAGTTGACCTTATTTCGCTGAAGTTGGCCAATTAAATGCCAGCGCAGTGGTAGGTCAGTGCACTCGGACCACTTAGCTCGAGCTTCCTGATCTCGGTTTTCACCGACATCCCGCACCCCTAATTCGGCAAGCAGGTGCACGTCACTTGCCGGGAAAGTCTTCGTAACCACGATCAGCCGTACCTCGGCTAGGTCACGACCCGCAGCCTCGCAGGCCCGCGCGATGCGCGCCTGCACTAAGCCAAGGTTTTCGGCCAACTCGGCTCGGCGCTTGGAACCCATAGTGCTAATCATCTCATCGGATCATCTCATCGGATCATCTCATCGGATCATCTCATCGGATCATCTCATCGGATCACCTAATCGGATCAACATGCCTTGGCGTCCCGTCTGCCCGTCGCGGCGATACGAAAACAGACCGTTGCTGTGAGCTGTACAGCCAGCAAGGGTGAGTGCGGTGACCCCGGATTCGGCAAGTTGGGCCCGCACTCCCGCACCCACGTCGATGCAAGCCACCGCCAAATCCGGATCGATCCCCGCGGATTCTGGGCACGCCGCAGCCGCTACGGAAGCCGGGAGCGCACCAGTTAGTTCAAGTACCCGCTGCAGTGGCACCGGGTAGCAATTCGCGCAGATCGAGGGCCCGATTACCGCGTGTACCTGATCCGCACCCAGTTCATGCATCTGAGCCAGCACCGCCGGCACCACTCCCGCCGCCAAGCCGCGCCAGCCACAGTGCACTGCGCCAATGACTTGATTGGCAACATCGGCTAGCACTATCGGCACACAATCAGCGGCAAGTGCTACTAGACCCACCCCTGGTGTTTTGGTAACCAGCGCATCAAAGCCAGGTGCCCCGGGCAGCCCTGGCGAGCCCTTCTCCACCACCACCACGTTGGCACCGTGCACCCCTTGCATTAGCACCAGATCAGTCGCGGTTAGGCCAATGCTCGCGGCAGCCACCTGCCTATTGCGTTGCACCCTGCTGGGCTCATCCCCGACATAGTCGGCCAGATTAAGTTCATCAAAGGGGGGCAGACTGTGCCCGCCAAAACGACCGGTGGCCGCCCAGATTACTGAGCGGCCGCCGGGTGCCAGCGAACCGAAGTGGCCCGTGACAGTTTTCATTTAGCTTTCCTATTTCAGGAAGTCAGGTACATCAAGGCCGTCATCGGCATCATCGAAGATGACGGTACGTGGCTGCTGCACTGGTCGAGCCGGTGGTGAAGTAACGACCGGTACCTCACCGGTGACCGCCGGGATAGACCCGGTGTCATCGAGGCGTCGGGCCGAAGTAGTTGTCGACACACCCTTGCGGGCCGGCGGTTCGCCACCATCAAAACCAGCAGCGATGACGGTAACGCGCACCTCATCGCCGAGAGTGTCGTCAATGACGGCGCCAAAGATAATGTTGGCATCTGGATGAGCTGCATCACTAACCAAGCGGGCCGCCTCATTGATCTCAAATAGCCCTAGGTCACTGCCGCCAGAAATCGAGAGCAGAACTCCGTGCGCCCCGTCAATCCCGGCTTCGAGTAACGGGCTAGAGATGGCCTTCTCGGCGGCTTCGACCGCGCGATCTTCACCACGCGCCGAGCCAATACCCATGAGGGCAGATCCGGCTCCATGCATGATGCTCTTCACATCGGCAAAGTCGAGGTTGATCAGCCCTGGGGTGGTGATCAGGTCGGTAATCCCTGACACCCCTTGGAGCAATACATGGTCGGCTTGCCGGAATGCATCAATCACGCTGATATTGCGATCAGATAATGACAGCAAGCGGTCGTTCGGAATAACGATTAAGGTATCGACCTCAGCGCGCAGGCTCTCAATACCTGTTTCAGCCTGCGCCTGACGACGACGGCCTTCAAATCCAAATGGGCGCGTCACGACACCAATGGTGAGGGCGCCCAGGGATCTAGCCACTCGCGCCACCACCGGAGCACCGCCGGTACCAGTGCCACCGCCTTCACCAGCGGTAACGAAGACCATGTCAGAGCCCTTGAGTACTTCTTCGATTTCTTGGATGTGATCCTCGGCGGCCTTCATGCCCACCTCAGGATTAGCGCCAGCGCCAAGGCCGCGGGTTAGCTCCCGGCCGATATCCAATTTGACGTCGGCATCGCTCATCAACAGCGCCTGCGCGTCAGTGTTGATCGCAATGAACTCAACGCCTTTGAGACCAACTTCGATCATTCGGTTAACCGCGTTCACCCCACCGCCGCCAATACCAACAACCTTGATCACTGCCAGATAGTTCTGCGGAGCTGCCACGGCTTCTCTTCCCTTCAGTCATGTCCGAGGCGGTGACCTCGAACTGCCTAACCTTGCCGAGTCTCAACCTCAAGTTCAGGGTGAGTTTTCGGCCTACTTACAACCGGCGGGAGGGTAGAGGGTGGGGCCGGTGTTGCGCAAGGTGGGGGGGTGATTTCTTTTGCGGCTAAGCAAAAACCCCCTATAACTCACCGAAATTTATTGCTATCCGGCCTTTTCCTGCTGGGTGGTTGGCAGCTCTGGGGCTGAAACGTCATAGACGCCGGCCCGCCGCTGCAGCAGCGCTGCCAGCACTTGGGCCTTCAGTTCGCCCTGCTCGGCACTGCCCCAGAGCACCTTGGACCCAGACTTTAAAACCAGCTCAACATCATCACGAGTGCTAGCCGAAATACCCACAACTTTCGCGAGCAGTGGTGCCGGCAAGGACTGCCAAACGGTGACCGCTGCAACTAGACCAACCCCATCGGCGTCGATGGCTGGCAAATTTTCCGCAAGTGGCCCGGGTGCATCAAATGCCAGACCACTTGAATCAACCCCACGACCGGTACCAAGTTGGGTAGCAATCGCGATCCGAGGTACTACCGCCAAGATGACATCACTTGGCCAACCCCGGCGCACTTCAACCGAACCCACCCACGGCAACAACATGATGCGGGCTGTTGCCCCACCCGCATCAAGACGAGCCATTGGTACCCCAAGGGGCACTGCGGCACTGGCCAGCACCGTGGCGGCTGGGCTCCCGGTGACACCAATTACTCGAACATCACGAACAACAAAAACCGATGAAAACCAAACCAGCCAAATAGCTGCTGTAGCAAGCAACGCCAACATCACAAAAACTAGTCCACGCCAGCGCCGGCGCGGTTTAGTTTCACGAGCCTGCACATCAAGTGGAATTACTGGAGCGCTCATCCCCGCTCCCGCAAGATATCCAAGATCTCCAACCCGATCATCCCAATATCACCGGCGCCCAAAGTCATGATTACATCACCTGAGTTCGCACGTGCAGCCAACTGACCGGCCACCGCGGACCACGAAGGTTCAAACACCACATTTGTTGGATCCAGCGGCACCTGGGCCGCCATTGTCTGACCGCTGACCCCCGGAATTGGGGTTTCGCCAGGTGCAAAGACTTCAAGCACGACCACCTCGTCTGCCAAGCCGAGAGCCGCACCAAACTCCTGCAAATACATCGCCGTGCGGTAGTAGTGGTGGGCCTGAAATGCCACAATCAGCCGGCCCGCCCCTGCGACATCGCGAGCGGCTGTCAAGGTGGCGGCGATCTCGGTTGGGTGATGGGCATAGTCATCAAAAACTCTGACCCCACCAACTTCACCTTTGAAATCAAATCGGCGGCGGGTGCCACTAAAACCACCCAGACCCACCTGGACCAATTCAGGATCAAAACCTAAACCAACCGCCGTGACGAAAGCGGCAGTTGCGTTGAGGGCATTGTGTAGGCCCGGAACTTGCAATTGAATTTGGCCGATAACTTCGCCGGCGAGTTCGATATTGAAGTGCCATCCGCGGCCCACCAGAGCGGCGCCGGTAACCCTGAAATCGGCGTCTGGTGATTGCCCGTAGGTGCGAACATCAACACCCATGGCACGAGCTTGACCTACTAACCGGGCCCCTCCCTCGTCATCGACACAAACCGCGATGAATCCGGATCGAGTGCTGACCTGCAATGCGAAATCAACGAAAGCCTGCTCAATAGCCTCAAAATGCCCCCAGTAGTTCAGGTGGTCTGCCTCAACATTGGTGACAATCGCCGCGCTCGGGCCAAGCTTTAGGAAAGTACCGTCGCTCTCATCGGCCTCGACCACAAAAATGTCGCCACTGCCGAGGTGCGCATTTGAGCCCGACTCGTTTAACTCGCTACCGATTGCAAATGACGGATCGGCTCCGCAGTGCTGAAGCGCCACGGTCAGCATCGACGTGGTCGTGGTTTTACCGTGTGCACCTGACACCGCAACCGTCCGGCTCCCTCTCATGACATATGCAAGGGCATCGGCTCGAGTAAGGACGCGAATCCCACTGGACTCTGCGGCTGACCGCTCGGGATTCTCGGGTGGGATTGCTGTTGAGTAAACCAGGGTGTCGATGCCGGCTACAAACTTTGCATCATGGCCAACGTGAGTTCGAACGCCAATCGCCTGCAAGGCTTGCAGCCGACGTGAGTCCTTGGCATCACTGCCCGAAACTTCGATGCCTTGTGCCACCATGATGCGCGCAATACCCGACATGCCGGCACCTCCGATGCCAACAATGTGCACCCGGCCAAGGCCGGCAACGGCCTGCGGAGCCGTCATTTTTGCTCTCCTTTACTTGCCTGTGCGACTTGCAAAATGACTTCGGCGAATTGCCGACCAGCACCGCGGTCGCCCAAGCCTGCCGCTGCTGCTCCCATAGCGGTTAATCTGCCAAAGTCGTGCATGAGCGGTGGCACCATCGCCGTCAGCCACCTCGCAGTGCAGTCCGCATCGGATACCAAGAGCCCACCACCTGCATCAACAATTGGCAAGGCATTGAGCCGCTGTTCACCATTGCCGATAGGTAGCGGCACATAGATTGCTGGCAGTCCGACCGCGGTCAGCTCAGCGCAGGTCATTGCCCCCGCGCGAGTCACTGCAAGGTCAGCAGCCGCGTACGCTAGATCCATCCGATTGATGTAAGGAATTGGCACATATCCCGGTGAAGCCTCCGGCGCTAGGTTCCGCGAACCATAGGCGTGAAGTACCTGAATACCGGCAGCTAAAAGGTGCGGTAGCGCTCCGGCTAGTGCCTCATTTAAGTGCTGCGCACCCTGCGAGCCGCCAAAAACCAAAAGTACAGGTTGGCTTAAGCCCAAGCCAAAATTTGCCAATGCTTCCGACTTCGAATCGGCTTGTTGTGAGCCGGCTATTTCGGGTCGTAAAGGGAGGCCCATAACTTTTGCATCCGGCAACGAACCTGGCACGCAGACATAAACCAGCGAGGTGAACCGCGCGGCAACCCGATTGGCTAGTCCAGCCCGGGCATTTGCTTCATGAATCACCACCGGGATTCGAAGCTCGCGGGCTGCAAGATAAGTAGGGAGCGCTGCGTAACCACCGAATCCCACCACAACATCTGCCTTCAAATCACGTAAATGGCCCTTGGCTAAACGCTTTGCCGCCCGTTGCCGTGGCCAAACCAGCAAGATATCCAAACTGGCCCGCCTTGGCATTGGGGCCGCCGGCACACTGAGCAGCGGATAGCCCCGAGCCGGTACCAAAGTTGACTCAAGACCCCGATCGCCTCCGATCACGGTAATGACGGTATTCGGATCAAGTGCAATTAGTTCATCAGCAAGATTAAGTGCCGGCTCGATATGACCGGCGGTGCCACCGGCGGCGAGTACGACGCGCAGTGGGAGCGCAGACATTAGCTACCTTCGTCGCAGTGACATTGCCGTTGACTTGCGACGAAGCGCAGTTCTGGCTGCAGGTTCTTGACGAGTGAAGGCAAGGAGCATGCCGATCGCTGCGAGTATCGGTAGCAGTGAGGAGCCTCCGTATGATACAAGTGGAAGCGGCACCCCAGTTATCGGCAGTAGACCCAGGACCGAGCCAATATTCAAGATGGCCTGAACCACGATCCATGATCCAACTCCGGCAGCGGCCACGCGCACAAATGCGTCGCTGGTAGTCCGGCTGAGTCGGAAGATCGCAAACGCCAAGATCGCGAATAGCCCAAGAACGGCCAAGGTGCCGACTAATCCAAGTTCTTCACCAATAACCGGGAAAATGAAATCGGTGTGGGCTTCGGGCAAAGCCCCCCATTTCTCACGGCTGGCGCCGAGGCCCACCCCCCAGAAACCACCGGTACCTAGGGCGTATTGGCCTTGATTCACCTGCCAGTCCGCGCCCAAGCGATCATTACCCGGGCTCAGCCAGGCCGAGAATCTGTCCATTCGATAAGGCGCAGCGATGGTTAGGAGCCACACACCTAATGCGCCCAGCCCGGCAATAAGCGCAAAGAGCCGAAGCGGAGCACCAATTGCAAAGAGCATGCCGCAGGTGATGGCCGCCAGCATGAATGCGTTGCCGAAGTCGCCTTCTAGGAGCACCAGCACCATCATGAGGCCGGCAACCGGTAGTAGGGGGATGAGAAGGTGCTTCCAGTTGCTTAGCAGGTGGCTCTTACGGGATAACAGGTCAGCGCCCCACACGATCAGTGCAAATTTGGCGAACTCACTTGGCTGCAGGCGAAACGGCCCGAAGAGATCTATCCAGTTACGTTGCCCGGCAACCTCAACGCCAATAAACAACACAAGGATTAGCAATAGCAACGTAATGATGAGCAGGAGCCACGAAATTTTCCGCCAGAGCACTACGGCGGTACGCGCCGCGAGAATCATGACGATCACGCCTATTACCGCAAACATCGCCTGCCGCTGTGCCAAGGTATACGCCGATCCAAATACCCGATAACTTTCAATACTTGAGGCCGACAAAACCATGATCACACCGAGAACGAGCAGCAACATCGAGGCGCCGATGAGAAGGTAATAAGTACTTAGTGGGTGGGCAAGTAGCACTTTGATCCGGCCCGAAAGCCGCCGGTCTAAAATCTCAGGGTCAGCGGTGGTCTGATCACCGCCATGATCGATTGCGGTCACTGCTGATCACCGGCGCTTACCGCCACCATCTCGTGCACCGCATCAGCGAAGGTACTGCCACGATGGCCGTAATCGGTGAACATATCCCAGGATGCACACCCCGGAGCCAGCAGCACGGTATCTCCTGGTTTCGCGAAACCCATGGCCGCCTCGACGACCTCTCGCATGACACCAGTGTCGGTCCGATCCATGCTCAAGACGGGGACATCCGGGGCGTGTCGTGACACCGATTCGGCAATTATCGCCCGGTCCACGCCGATGACGATGACCGCGCGCAAATGCGCGCGCGACTGCTGAACTAGGTCGGCGAATTCCTGACCCTTGGCCATGCCGCCAGCCAACCAAACCACCTTTGGGTATGCCAGCAGGGAGGTCAGCGCTGCATGAGTATTTGTTGCTTTTGAATCATCCACAAAATCCACGCCATCCACCGTCGCCACATACGCAATGCGGTGTGCCGCGGGCACAAAAGCCCGGAGGCCGGCTTGAATTTTCTTTGCCGGCACCCCAAATGCCCGAGCCAGAGCGGCCGCGGCCAGTGCGTTAGCCACATTATGTGGCGCATTCGGTTGCACATCACTTACCAGAGCTAACTCCTGGGCCGTGTCTTGGCGATTTGGGATGAATGCACGGTCGACTAAAGCCCCGTCGACAACCCCGAGCATCGATAGCCCCGGGACCCCGAGCGTAAAGCCGATGGCTCGACACCCGTCAACCACATCTGCTTCTTCAACCAGGAGCCGCGTCGACAAGTCATCGGCGTTGTAAACGGCGGCGACCTGCGTGCGCTCAAAAATCTTTGCCTTTGCGGCCACATAGGCCACCTTCGACCCAAAATGGTCTAGGTGATCATCGGCGATGTTCAAGCAGACCGCTGAATGCGGGCTCATTGAATGCACAAAAGGCAACTGCGGTGCGCCCACCTCTACCGCAATGACCTCATAGGAGTCATGCATGACTACATCCACCAGCGAGGTGCCGATATTGCCGGCAGCGACCGCATTGAATCCGCCTGCGCTAAGCATTGACTCCAGCATCATGGTGGTGGTCGTTTTACCGTTGGTGCCAGTAACCACCAACCACGGTGCAGGTGAGTCACTAGGTCGCAGCCGCCAGGCTAGCTCCAATTCACCCCACACACAGATGCCAGCCGCAATTGCGGAGGTAATCAATTGATGCGTGGGGCGTAGACCGGGTGAAACCACTAACAGGTCACAGGCTGGGACATCACCAACATACCCGAGTTCGACTTTTACCTCGAGGGTGCGCAAGATTTCTGCACGCTCTTGTTGAATAGGTCCATCACCGCTATCAACAACTGTTACGCGCGCGCCCAATTGCATTAACGCATCGGCACATGCATAACCAGCAATACCGATACCCGCAACCACAACGAGATACTTGGACCAATCAGAATCACGGTTCAAGGATTCGATCACGCGCGCACCCATTCAGCGTAAAAAAGCGTTAGGCCGGCGCCAATGCAAAGCCCTTGGATAATCCAGAATCGAACAACAATCTGAATCTCTGGCCAACCAAGCATTTCAAAATGATGATGCAAGGGTGCCATGCGCAAGATACGTCGCCCAGTGAGTTTAAAAGATCCAACTTGGCCGATCACTGACAACGCGGTGATTAAGAAGAGACCAGCGAGCAAGGGAAGGAGCAACTCAGTTCTCGACAGGACCGCTAATCCTGCGATGCCACCACCAAGGGCTAATGAGCCCGTATCGCCCATGAAAATGCGCGCAGGGGTGGTATTCCACCACAAAAAACCAAAACAAGCCCCGGCCGCTGACGCCGCCACGATTGATAGATCCAGCGGATTCAAAGTGGAATAGCACGTCGAGGTCGCAGCAAAGGCACAGTTTTGGCCGTACTGCCAAATACTTATGAACACATATGCGAGAAATGTCATCGTTGAAGCACCGATGGCTAAGCCATCAAGTCCATCGGTGAGATTAACCCCGTTTGTCGTAGCAGTAACCAAGAACCAGACCCAAAGTAAAAATAGCCCGAGTGGAAGCACCAGCGAGGTGTCGCGTACGAATGACACTGCCATCGATGCAGGGGTGCTGCCATCCACCGGAAATTGCAATGACAGCCATGCGAAGGCTAGCGCCACAATCGCCTGGCCAACTAATTTTGTGCGTGCCCGTAGGCCGGTACTACGTTGTTTGAAAATCTTCAGGTAGTCATCGGCCAGACCAACCAACCCCAGGCCAACCATCAAGAACAAAATAAGTAATCCGGATGCGGTCAACGGCCGCCAGGTAACCAAATGGGTTATGAAGTAGCCGGCAAGAACACCCGCCAAGATTGCGACCCCGCCCATGGACGGAGTACCTCGCTTGCCCTCGTGGTCAGGATATTTACCGGTCTCAGTCGTCACCCGGATGGCTTGCGCGTAGCCGCGGCGGCTCAATAACTTAATCAAGATCGGAGTGCCTATGAGTGAAATAATCGTGGCTATCGCCCCTGCTATGACTACAAGTCTCATGCGGCACCTAGTTGCATTAGTGCCGATGCCACCACATCCAAGCCAATACTCCGTGAGGCCTTAATTAAGACCACGTCACCGGGTGCAAGGCCACTTTCAAGTGCACTAATCGCGCCACTTGAGTCTGCGAACCACGTGGTGTTGGTCGCAGCCCCTTCGCTTACCCCCAAAAGCGCTGGGCGCGCACCCTCCCCGATGCACATGAGCTGATCAATCCCATTCTTGGCTGCATAGGCGCCAATCGTCGTGTGCTCGGCATCAGACCTCGCACCGAGTTCGCGCATTTCACCAAGAACAATCCAGGTGCGTCGTCCTGCGGCCATTGCCGCAAGCGTATCGATTGCTGCACGTACCGACTCCGGATTAGCGTTATACGCGTCATTGATCAGGGTGATACCTCGAGGTAGTTGATGAACTTCCATTCGCCATTTACTTGCGGGGGTTGCTGCGCGCAATGCCATGGCGATGGTCTCGATATTGACACCTAGCGAGTATGCGATACCGGCCGCGATCAGCGCATTGGAAACGAAATGCCTACCGTGGTAGCGCAAAACAACCGGCACACTCAAATCCTCGATCACCAGGGTAAAACTCGGTCGTGCTTGATCATCAAGTCGAACATCAGTTGCCCGGATGTCACTACCAACCGACTCACCGCAGGTAACAACCCGAGCCACGGTTCGAGCCGCCTGCTCCATGACCATCGCATCGTCGCGGTTCAAAATTGCGATCCCATTGCTCGGCAAGGTGGCGATAATTTCGCCTTTTGCTCGTGCCACCATCTCCTGGGTGCCGACCACGCCGACATGCGCGGATCCGATGTTGATGATGGCCGCAATATCAGGGGCGGCGATCTCAGCGAGATAGGTGAGGTGCCCCGCACCCCTCATGCCCATCTCGAGTACTAAAAACTGCGTTGCCTCATCCGCTCGCAAGATGGTTAGCGGAACACCGACCTCGGTGTTGAAGGATCCGACTGCCGCCACTGTGCTTCCAGCAGTTACAAGAACCTGAGCGAGCAGATCTTTCGTACTTGTTTTACCACTTGATCCCGTTATCGCAATAACCTTGCAACTCAACTTAGTCTCGCGCACCCAGCGCGCAAGGGCGCCCAGTGCCAGCACCGGATCGGACACCACAATGCAGGGCACATCGAGTTCGCGCCCAGCGAGCACAACTAAAGCCCCATTATTAATCGCACTTGCAGCAAAATCATGGCCATCAACGTTTTCGCCGCGGATAGCTATAAACATCGCACCCGCTACCGCCTGCCGCGAGTCAGTAACTAAATCGTTGACGATTACCGATACATCAACCTGATGCGCCGTGCCATCAAGGATTTCAGCGATTTTGGCGACACTCAAGGCGATCATGAAACAACTCCGGCTTGCTCTTGGAGCGCCGCGACCAATTCATCGCGATCATCAAATGGAATGATGACGCCAGCGACTTCCTGCCCTTGTTCATGCCCTTTACCAAGTACCAGCACGTAATCGCCAGACCGAGATAGCGATACCGCATGAAATATGGCGGCCCGGCGACCAGCAATCTCCGTGACAGCGGCGAGATGGCCTCGACTGGACGCGGTCACAGATCTAACTCCTTCCATTACCGCGGCTCGGATGAGCGATGGGTTTTCTGATCTTGGATTGTCATCAGTCACGATAACGTGGTCTGCGAGCAGAGCGGCTGATTCACCCATCTCACGGCGCTTTTGTCGATCCCGATCCCCACCTGCTCCGAGCACTACGATCACCGCACCCCGGCAATTCTCCCGCACACTGGCGATCGCACCGGCTATCGCGTCCGAGGTATGCGCGTAGTCGACAACCCCGGTAATACCAGCAAACTTACCTACCACCTGCATTCTTCCGGGCACCGAGACTGACGCAAGCCCGGCCGCTGCCTGATCCGGGGTGATGCCGGCACTTCGAAGCATCACATAAGCACATAAATTGTTGGCCCGGTTGAATGCACCAGGTAGTCGACTTTGTAGTTCTTGTACTTCGCCTCCTGGGCCATTCACCAAAGTTCGCCCACCGACAGTAGTCAAGTTCCAGTCGGCCACCGCCCCTTGGCTCGACCAGGTCACCACCGGAATATTCGCTTCGGCCGCCAGCCGCGCACCCCACGGGGTATCAACACCTATTACCCCGATGCCTGCACGTGATGGGGTAAAGAGATTTGCCTTCGCCCTGAAGTATGCCTCCATGGTGCCGTGGTAGTCCAGGTGATCCTGCGATAAATTCGTGAATGCTGCAATCGAGAATCTAAGCCCATTGACGCGCCCTTCCATCAGCGCGTGGCTTGATACTTCAATGGCAACGTCTTGGACCCCACGCTCACGCATCACGCCAAGCAAGGCGTGTAAATGCGGAGCTTCGGGAGTTGTACGAATGGCACTTAAAGACTCGTCGCCGATTCGCACCCCGACCGTGCCTATTAATCCGGTGGTGCGACCAGCGGCACGCAGCCCTGCTTCGACTAAGTAGGTAACTGTGGTTTTGCCATTGGTTCCGGTAACTCCAAATAGTCGAAGTGGAGCACTTAGCAAGTCGTCAGGTGAACCTTGATAGACCTGCGCCGCCAAGGCACCAATCGCCTGCCTCGGGCTCTGCACGATAACAATCGGAAAGTTGGCCGGCCCATTCGCAACCAAACTTTTCGCGCCCTCGTCATCGGTTAAGACGCCGCCGGCCCCAGCCGCCATTGCCGAGTCTACGAAAGTTGAGCCGTGGGTGATGTGGCCAGGCAAAGCCGCGAATAGATCACCGCTTTTCACCTCGCGCGAATCTAATTCCAGGCCCGAAATAAGTACCGAGCTGTCGCCTATGATCGTAAAGCCACCCGCCGCTGGACAAAGCTCGGCGAGGGTCGTAGTGCGCGGCATGGGCCGTGGCACTGAAGTCATCGGGCCTACCCGCCGCCAAATGTCAAAGCCAAGTTCGCTGGGCGAGTACCGGTCGGAGGTATTTGCTGGGCCTGCAGCGCGTATGTCATCACTTTCTTAAAAACCGGAGCAGCGAGTTCGCCACCGTAACGGCCGCTACGTGGATTCACCAAGCTCACTGCAACAACTAGCTGCGCATCGTCGGCCGGAGCAATCCCGATAAACGAAGCGACTACCCCACCCCGATAGCAGCCACATGAGGGGTCGACATACATTGCGGTACCGGTCTTGCCCCCAATTCGATACCCGGGGATTTTCGCATTCATGCCAGTTCCGCCTTCACCGACAACGCTCTCAAGCATTGCGCTAACCTGCTGCGCGGTTTCGGGGCTGACAACTTGAGTGGAAATAGGTTTCGGCGGCTGATTTACCGACCCATCCTCGTTGATCACCCCAGCTACCAAACTGGGCTGCACCCGAACCCCGTCATTGGCAATAGTTGCATAAACGCTGGCGGCCTGTACCGCATTGACACTCAGCCCTTGACCAAATGCGATGGTCGGAAATGAGGTAGCGCTCCAATCCTTGTAATCAGGCACTCTGCCGGTGCTTTCACCGGGGAAATTAAGCCCGGTAACTTCACCGATACCAAATTTCTTTAGGTAGCCATAAAGGGTTCTTCCACCTATCCGCTCAGCGGCCAAAATTGTCCCCATGTTGCTTGACTTCGCCATCACTCCAGCCAGAGTGAGTTGCAAAGTGCCATGTGGGGTGCTGTCGCGGAAGACTTTGCCTCCGCGCTTGAGGCCACTTGGAACCGTGAAAGTCGAATACGGGGTTGCCATTCCTTGATCGACAACCGCCGCCAATGTCATCAACTTACTCGTAGACCCCGGCTCATAGACGTCACTCAGTGCCCGATTACCACGATCATCGGCAGCTGCCGAGCCAGCTTTATTCGCGTCAAACGTCGGTGCTTCAGCCAATGCGAGGATTTTCCCAGTCTTGGGATCCATCACCACAACGGTGCCGCTATCTGCTCGCGAGGATGCCACCTGAGCTGCGATTGCGGCTTGGGCAACGTGCTGGATGTCGCGGTTGATTGTCAACTGCACGCTGGCTCCGGCCGTTGCATCAACCTGGTTTTGTTGCGCGGTTGGAATTGCCCGACCACCCGGGCCCCGCTCAAATGTCACACTCCCAGCTGTGCCTGCGAGTACGGCTTCATAGGCGTATTCAATACCACCTGCACCAGTGCCGTCCGCACCTACGAATCCAACGACATTGGCACCAAGGTCTTCACCTGGATAAATCCGCCTCGCTGTCCCTTCACTGAAGATGCCGGGTAATCTCAGCGCTTCGATCCGCCGCCAGGTATCAGGAGTCAACTCTTTAGCGACATACACAAACCGGCGATCACCGGTCAAACGAGTGATTAGTTCGCCAATATCTGTGCCGAGAATTGGTGACAGTGCAATAGCCACCGCGGTGGGGTCACTCACCAAAGTTTGGTCGACCGTCAAATTGCGGGCTTCGACAGTTACTGCTAGCGGCTGCCCATTCGCGTCAATGATGTCACCGCGCCCGGCCATAATTGGCACGGTTCGTAGTCGTTGATCAAGGGCTGCTGACGCCAGGGATTCACCGCGTACGGCCTGTAAATCAATTAGCCGAGCCGCAAAAATCGTGAGTACGATGACGGTCACCAAAGTGAGAATTCCACCACGCTTATAAGGACTGCCAAGTCGCAGATTGGCTACCGGGCGCCGATCACGTGGGCGTTCAACTCTTGCCCCTGAACTAGAGCGCTGACGAGTTGAGGTGCTGGCCATACCGGAGCCGTTACTCAGTTCACCGGCTTGGCGACAAGGCCGGCATCGGTGCTGATATTGCCAATCTGAATCGGTATTTCGGTCCACATCGAGTTCTCATTTTGATTGCCCTTAGCGGCGCCTTTACCGGCGCCCTTACCGGCACCCTTACCGGCACCAATAATTAAATTCGCGGACTTTGCCGCATCCGCAGCGGCCGGGTCATAGTTCTCCCCCGGCGCTATCGGCAGATCGGTACCTACCGCGTCCCCACTTACCGCCTCCAGCGCCGTGGCATCAGCGGGAGTCGCAATCATCGAGGTAGCCGCTAACGGGTTGGTAACCGGGCGACCCGGGGCCGGCTTGGGATTGCCGAGAATTGCGCCGTCGGGTAGGCGCAGGAAGACCGGATTTTGACTCGGCACCATCCCAAGTGCCCGAGCCTGACTTTCGAGGGTTCCCGGAGTAGATGCCGCCTCCACCACCTGGGTGAGTGCGGCTTCCTGCTCTGAAAGTGCCGCCTGCTCCTGCTGCAACTCACTGAGGGTAAATGCACCTTGGGCCAACGACGTGTTAATCACCAACATGGCAACCAGGCCGATACCGAGCAACCCCGTGACAAAGAGGATAAAGACTCCACGGCTCGCGCGCTCTGCACGAAGTGGCGAAACCAAACGCAAGTTCGGCCGAGCATGCCCACGCGCATGTGCGCCGCGAGTTGCATACTCCGTGGCGTCAGTGGTAGCGGAGTCAATATCACCCAAGATCTCAGGGGCCACCTCGTGCTTACGGGCAGTTGAACTCATGCCGCCACCCGCTCTGCTGCACGAATGCGAACTGATGCCGATCGCGGATTACCGGCCAGTTCACTTTCATCCGCAATCTCGGCACCGCGCGTTAGCAAATGCAGCCACGGAAGCAGGTTGTCGGGAATGACCGGCAGCCCGCGCGGCACATCAGGATGTGCACCCTTGGCGAGTACCTGCTTAACCATGCGATCTTCAAGTGATTGATATGACATCACCACAATGCGCCCCCCAAGGCAAAGTGCATCAAGAGCAGCAGGCAGCGCGGCTCGGAGTGCATCCAGCTCGCCGTTTACTTCAATTCGCAAAGCCTGGAAGGTGCGCTTAGCCGGATTGCCTCCAGTGCGCCGAGCCGGTGCCGGGATCGCATCGCGAATAAGTTCAACCAACCGCGTGGAGTTACTAAATGGTGCTACCGCGCGCTCGGCAACGATCTTGGAGGCAATTCGCCCGGCAAACTTCTCTTCGCCATAAATACGCAGCACGCGCGCAAGGTGCTTTTCGTCATAGGTGTTTAGTACGTCTGCCGCCGTCATACCCGTGGAAGCATCCATCCGCATGTCTAGCGGTGAGTTGTTCGCATATGAGAAGCCGCGCTCAGCGACATCTAGTTGCATCGAGGAAACTCCAAGATCAAACAGGATTCCCTGTACCGATGGCAAACCCAGCGAAGTTAAAACCTGCGGCAGTTCGTCGTAGACCGCATGCACAAGGGTGATGCGCTCACCGAAATTCGCTAGTCGTTCACGTGATAACTCGATGGCATCGTTATCTCTATCAAGGCCAACTAGAAGTAGCTCGGGAAATTGCTGAAGGGCGTATTCGGCGTGTCCGCCCAGCCCCACGGTCGCATCCACGAGTACCGCACCCGGGGCCGAAAGGGCCGGCGCCAAGAGCGCGATGACCCGAGCTGGCATCACCGGCAGGTGGCCCACTGAAGTAGCCATCAGATTGGGCCCCAGCCACTAACTAAAATCGAGAAACCGGCCATTACCGCCGATGTCAGGCCAGCCGCGAGCGCCAATACCGCGAACAGGCGCAGTGCATGGCGGGCCCGGTGGCTTACTGGCACAACGCGCAAGACAGGCACGCTCGGGCGCTGCTGTGGCATCGCCACAGTCAGATCCGTGAGCTCCCGTGC
>WLLZ01000022.1 GCA_009700485.1 Actinomycetota bacterium
AGCCACATCTTGTTCTTGCCGGTGCTGTAGGGCTTCGCCTCCATGTTCTGCTGGGCGAGTGGACCTGACAAATATTCAAGGGTCGTGGTCGGGTAAGTCGGTAGCTTGGTTGGCCACGGCGCGCACACCTCCACTTCGCACGCTGCAGCCGAAGCTGCACCCGCGAAAATAGTGGCGAAAGCGGCCATGGCGGCCACTCCGGCAAAGATTCTAGATCCGGTTGCACGTGCTTTCATGGCGGAGCCTTTCCAGTGTCAGGGGGAGTGCCCTATGGGAGACGAATTTTAACATTTGGCGTTGAATTTCGTGGGAAAACTAGTTGTTTCTGTGGGATTTGGCAAATCAGTAGGTGGGCTCACGCTTTTTGACCGCGGCTATTACCCGATAGGTGATGGGTAGCAGGACGACCTCGAGGAGAGTCTTGTAGATGTATCCAACGATCACATAATTTAGAAACTCGCCCCCGGTGATAATTCCGTAGAAGGCAATCGTGCAAAAGACCACGGTGTCGGCTAGTTCACCGATGACCGTCGATCCGATCAAGCGCAGCCAGAGTGCTTTTTCTTGAGTGCGTTCCTTGATTTTCACCAGCACGTAGGCATTGAGCAACTGCCCAACGAGGTAGCCGCAAATACTGGCGAGAACAATTCGGGGAACAAATCCCAAAACGGCCTCGAAAGCTTCTTGGTTTATATAACCGTTTGCTGGCGGGGAGATCTGCACCAGCCAAAAGGTAAATGCCGCAAGTACTGCGAGGGCGAATCCGAGGTAGATTGCCCGCCTTGCTGCTTTGAGCCCGTAAACCTCGCTGAGTACGTCGCCGGTTATGTAGACGAGCGGGAAGAGAAATGCACCACCATCGGTGATGATGGGCCCGAATTCAATTAGCTTGGTGGCCCCGATATTTGAAATTAAGAGTAAGCCGCAAAACACTGCAACTACGACCGGGTAGTAGCCGGTGGTGACAGTTGCGAAGTGGGTCGTGACACGAGCGTTGCTCATCGGGGGCTGGTTCACCTGGTGACGCTACCCCATTGCATGATCACAATGCCGGCTATGACAATGCCCATGCCTCCGATGGAAACCGGGCTCATCTTCTCGCCGAAGATCAACCAACCACCAACGGCGGCGCCAACGGTGCCCAGGGCCGACCAAGTTGCGTAAGTGGGCCCAACTCCAAGACTTTTTAGGGTCTGGGCCAGTAACGTGAATGCCAAGCCGTATCCGGCAACCACGATCAATGATGGCCACAGTCGGCTGAAACCGTCGCTAGCTTTGAGCGCAAGCGTGCCGATTATTTCACTGACGATAGCCAGCAAAAGCAGCAGATATGCCATCAGGATCACCTCCTAACGTGCCCCCGGCAGGATTCGAACCTGCGACCGTCGGTACCGGAAACCGGCGCTCTATCCCCTGAGCTACGGAGGCGCAGAGCGACTTCGCTCAATGGCACATTGTGCCGCAGTGGGTGGCGCACAAACTGTTGGGGTGCGCGCTGGTGGCGCACAAGCTGTTGGGGTGCGCGCTGGTGGCGCCTTGAGCTAGTTACGGGTATCGAGTCCGCTATGGCCGCCGCCTACGTCGTCGTATGACCTTGGGTCTTCGCTGGGCTCAAGATGGGTCTGGATATGGGCCCCGGGTAGCGTTAGTGCGATTGCCGACTCGACTCTTTCGACTAGATCATGCCCGGTGGCGACCGTCCACTGGCCGGGTACCAGTACATGCAGTGAGACGAACCGCTGCTGGCCGGATTCTCGGGTCTGCAGGGCGTGAAAAGCCAGCTGGCCGGGTGGGTACTCGGCAACGAACGAGTTGACGACTTCAATGACGCGGGCTTCATCGGTGGCATTTAGTGCTCGATCCATCAGCCCGTGGACTGAATTGCGGACCAAGGTGAACCCCGTCCACAAAATATTCAGCCCAACCGCAATGGCAACTATTGAGTCCAGTGGCAGCCAGCCGGTGAGGGCAACTAACCCAACGCCGATCACGATGCCAATTGATGTCCAGACATCGGTGAGCAGGTGCTTGCCGTCAGCGACCAAAGTCAGTGATCGGTGCCTGCGCCCGGCCCGCAAGATCAGCCAGCCGACCGCGGCATTAATCGCTGTCGCAATGAGTGTGATGAGTAAGCCGACCCCGACGGCGTCAAGGGCCTGTGGGTGCAGGAGTCTTTCGACGGCGGAGTACATGATGACCATGGCAGCGACGAAGATCATCAGCCCTTCGATGCCCGCGGAGAAGTACTCCACCTTGCCGTGCCCGTAGTGGTGGGTGTTGTTTGCGGGGCGCGCGGCGATGGACAATGCGATTACCGCGACAATTGCCGCCACTAGATTTACCACCGATTCAAGGGCATCGGATAGCAGGCCGACCGAGCCGGTCAGTAGATACGCCCAGAACTTAAGTGCGATAGTTGCTAGGGCAGCGGCGATCGAGAGCCAAGCCCAAAGTGCCAAGGATCTTGGCCCGGTGGTGCGACCAGTTATCAAACTATGGCTCACCTGGTAATCATGTCAGGTAAGCAGCGCCCTGCCCTGGTGAGTGCGCGAGCTCGCGGTAGCGAAGGGTGCAACGATATGTCTGTGCACCCACGAGTTGAGGCCGCGATCACCGACATTCGAGAAATCGGATTGCGGTTCACCGAACATCGAAACTCACTGGCCGCCGGTGGCTTGGCCTACTTCGTCGCCCTAGCGGTTGCACCCGCCGCCATAGTCATTGGTGCCTTGACCAGCCTGCTGATTGGCCTTGATCAAGTGCGCGAAGCGATAAATTCACTAGCAGTGCAGGCCCCAATCGAAGCGGGTGCGTTAAAGCCAGTTACTGATTCCCTTATTGCTGCTACCGAGCATTCATCCGTGGGTGGAGTTACCGCTACGTCTCTAGTCGGTGCGCTGGTGGCGATCTATGCCGCTTCTAAAGTTGTTTATGGGTTGCGTCTGGCACTTGACGGCGTATTCGAAACAACAGCCAAACGCCGCGGTGTTATAGGACGCGTTATCGCGACGTTGATCACTTTAATTGGCATGGTGGTGGTGGTTGGCGTCTTTGTTGCCCTGACGGTATTGCCTCAAATTCTGTATTGGCTGGGTTTTACGGACGTGCGGGTCTTTTCGGGGATTGGGGTAATTGACTGGGTAGTTGGAGCACTGCTCATTTGGCTGGCGACAAGGTGGGTCATGCAGCATGCACCGAATAACCCAAGGCCGGTTCGCCTGCTCGCCCTCGGGCCGATCGTCACGACAATATGGTTGCTGTTCGTTAGCGCCGGGCTTGGGGTTTATGCAAATTTGTCGACAACCCTTGGTTCGGCCATTGCCGTATTTGGCGGGGTTGTGGTTTTTTTGCTCTGGTTTTATGCGGGGTTCCTGGGCCTGCTAGTAGGTGCCGAGATTGAGGCGCAATGCCAGCGTAAAAGTGATCTGGCAAAATAAATTTGACAGGCCTGTGGCGCGTGTGGCAGGAGTTGAGTTAAACAACCAATCCTGACAGTTTGCTTACAAGACTCGCCGCATTTGATGTTTGACCTGATCAAAATGTAGGTACATCAGTAAGTGTCACTACCGAATCGGGGGATTAGGAAGTGGCATAAGTGAAGGGCCCCGCCAATCGGCGAGGCCCTTCACGTTAAGCAGGTTTAGCTAGCCAACGGTAACTTTGTCAGCCTGTGGGCCCTTGGGGCCTTGAACGATCTCGAACTCCACTGCCTGGTTCTCTTCCAGTGAACGGTAGCCGTCCGACTGGATTGACGAGTAATGGACGAAAACGTCCGGTCCGCCGTCAGCCTGGGCGATAAAGCCGTAGCCCTTTTCAGCGTTAAACCATTTCACGGTGCCTTGAGCCATGGTGCACATTCTCCTTGCGCGGAACGTCGCGACGGACGGTCGCCCGTCGCGTGGCCTAGCCGTTCAAACCTCGTCCCGGCATCTGTGCACGTGCTCAGAAAGTCCGACACCCGCCAATGTGGGCATTATGGAACGGTGGTGCTGATCTGGCCTTGCCTAATTGGAGCATAGCCGCCGGCCCCCTGAAAATAAGTAAAAATGGGTAGATACGCTCCACCAGTGACTCCAGAGGACCTAGCGGTGAGCGTGCGAGCCGCGACCTTGGAGTGGGTATCCCAGAGCGGCCTAGTACTAGAAATCCCGGAGGAGTTGAGGCTGGAACGCCCAAAATCACGTGCCCACGGGGATTATGCGACCAATATCGCCCTAGCATTAGCAAAGGCTGCCCAGTTGGCCCCCCGGGTAATAGCCGAGTCCTTGGCGCCTCTGATCGCTGAAATTCCCGGGGTCGCGGCGGCTGAGATTGCTGGGCCGGGATTCATCAATATCCGCCTCGATAGTGCCACTTTGGGCCAAACGGCACAGATTATTGTCGAGAAGGGTGCCGACTATGGCACCGGTACCGCCCTTGCCGGACAGCAAATCAACCTCGAATTCATCTCAGCGAACCCCACCGGCCCATTGCATCTTGGTCACACCAGATGGGCCGCGGTGGGTGATGCCATGGCCCGGGTACTTGTTGCCGCCGGGGCTCACGTTTCGACCGAGTTCTATATCAATGACCGCGGTGTGCAGATGGATAAGTTCGGCGCATCTGTTATGGCATCGGCACATGGTCAGGTGATCCCCGAAGATGGCTATAAGGGTGCTTATATCCATGATCTTGCGGCGGCCATTGTCATTGCGCGCCCGAGCATCAAAGAGTTACCGATCGAAGAACAGTTCATCTCATTTCGTGAAGCCGCCTACGCTCTTCAGCTAAAGCAGCAGCAGCAGGTTCTTGAACAGTTCCGGACACATTTCGATTTATGGGCATCTGAGCGTGCGCTGCATGAGTCAAATTCGGTTGAGCACGGGATGGATCGGCTGCGAGCACAGGGCCATGTGTATGAGCTTGATGGCGCAGTGTGGTTGCGTACCACGGATTTTGGTGACGATAAAGACCGGGTATTGATCAAAGCCGATGGCGAATACACATACTTTGCATCCGATACTGCCTACTACGTAGACAAACGTGAGCGCAACTTTGATATTTGTATTTATCTACTCGGTGCAGATCATCACGGATACGTGAATAGGCTGCGGGCCGTTGCTGCTTGCAACGGTGATCAACTCGATCAGGTAGAAGTCCTGATTGGGCAGTTGGTAAAAATCACTCGTGGTGGTGAGGAAGTAAAGCTGTCAAAACGAGCCGGCAACATCGTGACCCTTGATGAGTTCGTTGACGAAGTGGGGGTCGACGCCGCAAGATACTCGCTGATCCGATACCCGGTGGATTCTCCGTTGACCCTTGACCTTGAGGTCATCACGCTGCGCAGCAATGACAATCCAGTTTTCTACGTCCAGTACGCCCATGCGCGCATCGCCTCGGTACTGCGTAACGCTGCCGAGCTTGGCATAGCTTGGCGAGACCTTAATTTTGACGCTGGCTTACTTTCACATGAGCGTGAGAATGAGCTCCTTGGCGCACTCGCCGAGTTCCCGAGAGTTGTTGCTGGCGCGGCTGAGCTTCGCGAACCCCATCGGGTAGCTCGTTATCTTGAGGATTTGGCATCGATCTACCACCGCTTCTACGACAGTTGCCGGGTTTTGCCACGCGGTGATGAGGAGTTAACTCCAGAGCAGGTGGCGCGACTTTGGCTATGTGCCGCGACCCGGCAAACAATTTTCAACGGCCTGCAATTGCTCGGGGTCAGCGCACCTGATCGCATGTGATCGGCCATCGAATACTCTGCGCCTGTGCTCAACTCTGAATTTTCACTCAGCGCCATTCGCGCTGCTGACTTAAATCAGGCGATCTGGCCAAAGTCGGCGCTGCGTAACGTCGCGGGCGCCCTTGAGATTGCCGGCGTGGATTGTCGCGATTTAGTTGCGGAGTATCAGTCGCCGGTGTATCTACTTGATGAAGGGGATGCTCGAACAAGGGCCCACCTCTTTCGTGAGGCCTACGAAACTGCTGGTGCAAGTATCGTTTACTACGCGGCTAAAGCGTTTCTCGCAACGGCAATCGCGAGATGGGTCACCGAAGAGGGCCTTGGCATTGACGTTGCATCAGGCGGTGAGCTCGCGGTAGCTCTGCGCGCAGGGGTGCCAGGGCACCGCATTTTGATGCACGGTAACAATAAGTCAATGCGTGAAATAGAAATGGCGGTGGCTGCCGGGGTCGGGCGCATTGTCATTGATTCATTCGATGAGATCGTTCGCGTAGCTGATGCTGCTACCCGAGCTGGCATCGTGCAGCAGGTTTTGGTCCGGGTAACTGTTGGTGTGGAGGCGCACACCCACGAGTTCATAGCCACGGCGCACGAGGATCAAAAGTTTGGACTTTCAGTTGCGTCAGGTGATGCGGCCGAAGCAATTAGGCGCATCGTGAAACTGCCGTCACTGTCTTTTGCTGGATTACATTCACATATTGGTTCGCAGATTTTTGACGCATCCGGCTTTGATGAGGCCGCTCGGCGAGTAGCCGCCTTCACCAGATCACTTCGTGATGATCAAGGGGTGGTTGTCCGAGAATTCAACCTAGGTGGTGGCATGGGCATCGCTTATGTCGAAGGTGATGATCCCCTTGAGGTGGCCGCGATGGCCCAGCAAATCTGCTCAGTCGTGCGCACCGAATGCGAATTGGCCGGTATCGAGCTGCCCGAGTTGGCATTTGAGCCCGGCCGGGCAATCATCGGGCCAGCCGGAGTGAGTATCTATGAAGTCGGCACGGTAAAGCCGATTGAACTCGATAGTGGTGTGATCCGAACCTATGTCAGCGTTGACGGCGGGATGAGCGACAACATTCGCACGGCTCTTTATAGCGCGGATTATTCGGTGGTGCTGGCCTCTCGGGTATCAAATGCCGAACCCATGTTGACCCGGGTGGTGGGTAAACATTGCGAGTCGGGCGACATCGTGGTCCGTGATGCGTGGCTACCCTCAGATATCGCACCGGGTGATCTATTGGCGGTAGCGGCAACCGGCGCCTACTGCCGTTCGATGTCTTCCAACTACAACTACTTGCCGAGACCGGCGGTTATCTCGGCGCACGATGGAGTCACCTCGGTGGTATTGCGACGCGAAACCATGGAAGACCTATTGGCTTTGGATCCCGGTGCCTGACGTACTGGCACCTTGATCTACTGGCACCCGGATCTATTGGCGCTCTGAGCCGGCAACTAATTCTGCAGGCATTTCTTCGGTTGAGCGGGTTATCAGCCAGATCCCCACGGCGATAACCGCACCAACTAATGGCGCCAAAATGAAAAGCCAGACTTGGCCGAGCGCCTCGCCACCGGCAAACAGGGCTGGGCCAAATGAGCGGGCCGGGTTCACCGAAGTACCGTCAAGGGGGATGCCGACCAAGTGCACGAGGGTAAGGGTCAAACCAATTGCGAGCCCGGCGAAGCCAGGTGCTGCCACTCGTTCAGTCACCAACAAGATCACCAACACGAAGGCACCGGTGAGGAGTACTTCCAGCATGAAGGCACCGGCCATATTGATATTGCCATTGTCATAGGAGTTGGTGCCCAGGCCGCCGGTGTAGTCGGTGACCCCGAATGAGGAGACAAAGAGTTTCAGGACGGCCCCGGCCAAGATTGCCCCAAGGAATTGGGCCACCCAGTAAGCGAGGGCATCTTTGGCGCTCATGCGCCGACTCAAGGCCATCCCTAAAGTAACCGCAGGATTTACGTGGGCACCTGAGATGGGGCCGAATGCATACGCGATGCCCAGCAGGACTAGGCCAAAGGCCAATGCGACACCCACTACGCCGTTACCCGGCCCACCGCCCTCCACCCCAACTTTGGCTGCAATGCCAAATACGGCGGCGCCAACCGCTAGAAAAACCAATAGAAAGGTGCCGACGAACTCGGCGATGAGTTTGCGGGGCAGGGAGGTGGCCATGGGGCTCCTTGGTTGCTGGGCTCTGGAATTTCTTGGGGTGGACATTATTCGCATTGTGGTTAACCCGCGCTTTGGCGCGCCGTTGATGCCCAGATGGGGGACACCTTAGGTCGACCTGAGAGGCTTAACCCATGTCGCGCTCTTTGACCGTTGCCCTGCTTGGCGGCGGCACCGTAGGTGCCCAAGTTGCCCGCCTGATCGCCTCCAGTGCCGCTGATTTAGAGCAGCGGGTTGGTGCCTCATTGATATTGACCGCGGTTGCTGTGCGCGAGCCCGGCAAAGTGCGTGAGGGGGTACCCGCAGAGTTGATCTCCGCTGATGCCATGGCGGTAGCGACAAGTGGTGTCGACATCGTGGTCGAACTCATTGGTGGTATTGAGCCGGCCCGCTCACTGATCTTGGCCGCAATGGCGGCGGGGTCAAGTGTCGTGACAGCCAACAAGGCATTGCTCGCGGCTGACGGAGCCACCTTGCATGAGGCGGCGGCTAAGCATGGTGTCGATCTTTACTTCGAGGCTTCGGTCGCGGGGGCAATCCCGTTGCTGCGTCCACTGCGTGAGTCACTTGCCGGTGACCGGGTCACCAAGGTAATGGGCATCGTGAACGGCACCACCAACTTCATGTTGAGCAAGATGGACGAAGAAGGCGCCGATTATGACGAAGTTTTTGCCGAGGCTGCTGAACTTGGTTATCTAGAAGCTGATCCGTCACTTGATGTCGATGGCCACGATGCAGCGGCTAAAGCCGCGATCCTTGCCGAGTTGGCTTTCCACACAAAAGTCACCCTCGACGACGTCTATTGCGAGGGAATTTCAAAAGTTACGGCGGCTGACATCCGTGCAGCGCAGCAAATGGGTTTTGTTATTAAGTTACTTGCTGTCGCGGAGATCAAAGGCGATAACGAAGGCGTGATTGTGCGGGTGCACCCCTCGATGGTGCCGCGTGATCACCCGCTAGCCAGTGTGCGCGGTGCCTTCAATGCGGTTTTCATTGAGGCAGAATCTGCTGGTCAAATGATGTTCTATGGCCGAGGCGCTGGGGGAGCGCCAACAGCTAGTGCGGTACTTGGTGATGTTGTAGCGGCAGCCCGTAATCGGCTAACCGGTGGTCGCGGCCCTGGGCAAAGCACCTACTCAAAGTTAGTGCCCCTGCCAATCGGTGATGCCATGACTCGTTACTATGTCAATCTTGACGTTGCTGATCGCCCCGGTGTACTCGCTGGCATTGCCGCCGCGTTCGCTAATAACGGAGTAAGTATTCAAGTTGTGCGTCAAGACGGCCATGGCGACGAAGCCGGTTTGCTAGTTCGCACACACCTGGCTAGGGATGCTGATTTGCGGGCCACCGTGGATCAACTTCGTGAACTCGCGAACGTAAAGCGCGTGGTGGGCGTCATGCGTGTCGAAGGCGAGGCCGGGGAATAGTCATGGTGCAACAGTGGCGCGGATTGATTGAGGAGTATCGCGACCGATTGCCGGTAAGTGCGGCAACTCCAGTTATTACCCTGGGCGAAGGTGGAACACCCCTTGTCTACGCCTGCGTCTTGAGTGAAATAACCGGTTGCTCGGTTTGGCTGAAATACGAGGGTGCGAACCCGACCGGATCCTTCAAAGATCGCGGTATGACGATGGCAATTTCTAAATCGGCAGAATCTGGCGCGCGCGTTGTTATTTGTGCTTCGACCGGTAATACCTCGGCGAGTGCTGCGGCCTACGCGGTAAAGGCTGGCATGGGTTGCGCGGTGTTAGTTCCTGCGGGCAAGATCGCAATGGGCAAATTGGCACAAGCAGTTGTGCACGGTGCGACCTTGCTGCAGGTTGAAGGTAATTTCGATGATTGCCTAACTATCGCGCGTGAATTAGCCGACAACTACCCGGTCGAGCTTGTCAATAGCGTGAATCCATCGCGTATTGAGGGTCAAAAGACCGCGGCATTTGAAATCGTTGACATGTTGGGGTTCGCCCCCGATATCCACTGCCTTCCGGTGGGCAATGCAGGCAACATCACCGCTTATTGGCGCGGCTACACCGAGTATCACCGCGACGGCATTGCCCCATCGCGTCCGCGAATGTGGGGTTTCCAGGCTGCGGGGGCAGCTCCATTTGTACATGGTGCGCCCGTGCTAAACCCCGAGACAATCGCCACTGCAATTCGAATTGGTAACCCGGCTTCGTGGGATCTTGCGGTGGCCGCTCGCGATGAATCATCAGGCTTGATTGATCTGGTAACCGATGATGAGATCTTGGCGGCGTATCACCTGATCGCGAGCCGTGAAGGTTTATTCTGTGAGCCGTCAAGTGCCGCCGGTGTTGCAGGCTTGCTGAAGTTGCACGCGGCGGGCGGGCTTGACGCCGGACAGTCGGTGGTTTGTACCCTCACCGGTAACGGACTCAAAGATCCACAATGGGCACTTGCCGGGGCTAAGGATCCCGTTGTTGTTCCTGTTGCAGTCAAGGCAGCCGCGAAGGCCTTGGGCCTCGACTCCTGATGGCTGCTGACCTACGCCGGGATCCGGTGCGCATTCAGGTGCCGGCATCGAGCGCAAATATCGGTCCGGCATTTGACTCTGCGGGCCTGGCTCTTGACATCGTGGATGACTTAGTTGCAATGATTACCGACGACGACGGTGTATTGATTGAAGTTATCGGCGAAGGTGCTGAAAGTGTTCCACTTGATGATTCGCACTTAGTTGCGCGGGCAATGGCGCGAGGCTTTGCCGTAATGGACGCCCATCCGCGTGGATTCATCCTGCGGTGCGACAACGCGATCCCACACGGTCTCGGGCTGGGTTCATCGGCGGCCGCGATTGTCGGTGGGCTGGCCTTGGCACGTGCCCTTGTAGTTGGCGGTGAAACGTTGCTACCGAATGCGGATTTACTACAGGTGGCAAAATCGATGGAGTCGCACCCCGACAATATTTCGGCCGCCCTTAATGGTGGATTAACTTTCGCCTGGATTAATGAAGCTGGTATCGCCGGACATATTCGCCTCGAACTACACCCGGCTATTCGACCGGTAATAGCGATGCCCGCAGCCGGTTTGCCAACCGCCGAAGCTCGCTTGGCGTTGCCACGTGCGGTGGCATTTGGTGACGCGGCATTTAATGTCGCGCGCTCAGCGTTGCTGTTGCACGCGCTGACGAGTGAGCCTGCTCACTTGATGGAAGCCACCTCTGACCGTCTCCACCAGGAGCTGCGCCGTTCAATGTATGCGCCGTCATTAGATTTGGTGGAGGCGCTACGCGCTGCCGGAATCCCAGCGGCAATTTCCGGAGCTGGTCCAAGTGTCATGGCTCTAGCATCACCCGCAACCGCTGATCTGGTAGCGGTGCTGGCCGGAACCGGGTGGCAGGTGCGCCAGGTTGGGGTGGCAGGTCTTGGGGTGCGCACCGTGCCGATTGCCCTCTGACCCCCGGATCCAGTGGATAATTCGAGTCCGTGTTATGGTTTACCTGCTCCACTGATGACGGCCAATTTGCCGTACTTCCCGAAGTGACAATTTCGAAGCCTTTTTCGGGTATGTATTTCCGATTGAACCTCGAATGGTCATTTGCGCATCGCGTCGGAGTTCCCATCTAATAAAGGACATGCGTGACCGAAACAACGTCCGCCGCAAAATCAGCCAAAGGCAGCGGCAGCGACCTATCAGCAATGTTGCTCCCAGAGCTAAAGCAGGTGGCCTCCAAGTTAGGCATCGCTGGCTCTAGTGCAATGCGCAAGGGTGATTTAGTAGCAGCAATAAGTGACAAACGTGAGGGCAGTGAGCGCTCAAGTGGTGGTGGTCGTGCAGCACGCACCACCTCGCGCCGAAGCGCCACCTCAGCCGTCGATGCCGAACAGATCGCCGCGCCCGTGGCCGAACCTGCCGTAGAGGGCAACGCACCTCGCACCGACAACCGCGACAACCGTGACAACCGCGACAACCGCGACAACCGCGACAACCGCGACAACCGCGGGAGCGGCGATCGCAATAATCGCAGCTTCAATAACGACCGCGGCGATCGCAATAACCGTAACTACAGCAGTAACCGCAGTTCGGGTAATAACAGTGGCAATGACCGCAACTCTGGAAATGATCGCGGAAACGGCGGCAATGATCGCGGGTCTGATGGCGGTCGCCGTCGCGGCCGGGATCGTTCACGTGATAGAGGTCCGCGCCGTGAAGGCAACTTCAACGAAGCCGAACTCGAGATTTCACCAGATGATGTCCTGACTCCGGTCGCGGGCATCCTCGATGTCATGGACAACTACGCGTTCGTCCGAACCAGTGGCTACATGCCAGGACCGAACGATGTTTATGTGTCATTGTCGCTTGTCCGTAAGCACGGGCTGCGCAAGGGTGATGCGATTACCGGGATGGTGCGGCAGTCACCAGAGGGTGAGCGCCGCGAAAAGTTCAACCCACTCGTGCGAATTGAGACCGTAAATGGTGGAGATCTTGAATCCTCGCGCAATCGTCCGGAGTTCTCCAAGTTAACCCCGTTGTACCCGCAAGATCGCCTGCGCCTAGAAAATGATCCGAGTAATTTGACGACCCGGGTAATTGATCTAGTTTCACCGATCGGTAAGGGCCAGCGCGGTTTGATCGTCTCGCCACCAAAAGCAGGCAAGACCATGGTTTTGCAAGCAATCGCCAATGCGATCACGGCCAACAACCCAGAGGTGCACCTGATGGTCGTCCTCGTTGACGAACGGCCCGAAGAAGTCACCGACATGCAGCGCTCTGTCAAGGGCGAGGTAATTGCCTCAACTTTTGACCGTCCGGCCGAAGATCACACGATCATCGCTGAACTATCAATTGAGCGCGCCAAGCGCTTGGTTGAACTCGGCCACGATGTGGTGGTGCTACTTGACTCGATGACTCGGCTCGGTCGCGCCTACAACCTGGCGGCGCCGGCATCAGGTCGAATCCTCTCCGGTGGTGTCGACTCAACCGCGCTCTACCCGCCCAAGAAGTTCTTCGGCGCGGCGCGCAATATTGAAGGTGGTGGCTCGCTGACCATTTTGGCTACGGCCTTGGTTGAAACCGGTTCGCGAATGGACGAGGTCATCTTCGAGGAGTTCAAGGGCACCGGCAACATGGAGCTCAAGTTGGACCGCCGCCTAGCCGATAAGCGGGTATTCCCGGCGGTTGACGTTGACTCCTCGGGTACCCGCAAGGAAGAACTGCTCATGACCCCCGAGGAGCTCAAGATCGTTTGGAAGTTGCGCCGGGTGCTTCACGCACTGGACCAGCAGCAGGCAATCGAGTTGCTGCTCACCAAATTGCGCGACACCAAGACCAATACCGAGTTCTTGATGCAGATCCAAAAGACCACGGCATCAGGCAATGGTGAAGACGATTAGCAGGTAGGTGGGCACGACCCCGATAAAGCCTGATTTCTCGCTGGCTGGCCGGGGGTGTAATAATAATGTCGCTGCGGTTCACGGTCCCGTTCATTCCGAGCGGGCAGCCGACCCGGGGCTAACAAGAGGAGTTCGCCATGAAAGCCGATATTCATCCGGCATACGCCGAGACCACGGTGACTTGCACTTGTGGCAGTACCTTCGTAACCCGCAGCACCGCGAAGAACGGCAGTATTCACGCCGATGTCTGTTCGCAGTGTCACCCGTTCTACACCGGTAAGCAGAAGATTCTCGATACCGGCGGTCGGGTCGCGAAATTCGAAACTCGTTACGGCAAGGCGGCCGATAAGTCCGCTGACAAGTAGCTTCTGATCCCGGGCGCCGGCCCGGGATCGACCGCGTGTCTCCCCCGTCATGCGGTCGGTCCCTGACCGGCGCCCGGGATTGTTTTATGTGCACGTAGTTGAAGACAGCGGGGGTCTCGCCGGCGGATCTCGGAAGGAGGATTGATGTTTGAGTCGTGTGCCGAACTTTCAGTTGAGTACAGCGATCTTGAAATCAAGCTCGCCGATCCAGCCGTGCACGCAGATCAGTCGGTCGCTCGTAGGTATGGGCGCCGGTATGCCGAACTGCGTCCCATCATCACGGTTTATCGCGATTGGGCAGCACTTGCTGACGATGTGGTGGCCGCCACCGAATTGGCCGATGATGACCAGTCCTTTGCCGATGAGCTTCCGGGCTTGATAGAGCGGGAGAAGGCAGCGGCCGAGCACCTAACTCGATTGCTGTTGCCCCGTGATCCACTTGATGACAAGGATGTCATCCTGGAGGTTAAAGCGGGGGAGGGCGGCGAAGAATCGGCGCTATTTGCCGCCGACCTGCTGCGCATGTACATGCGTTATGCAGAACGCCGCGGCTGGACAACGCAAATTATCGACGCGGTTGAGTCTGATCTTGGTGGTTACAAGGACGTGGCTTTGGCGGTTAAGGCGCGCGGTAACCCTGAACCAGGTGATGCTCCATATGCCCGGCTCAAATACGAGGGCGGGGTCCATCGAGTGCAGCGGGTGCCGGTGACCGAATCCCAGGGGCGTATCCACACCTCGGCCGCTGGTGTTCTTGTGTTCCCGGAAGCCGAGGATGTCGACGTTGTAGTTGATCCAAACGACCTGCGGATCGATGTTTTTAGATCATCAGGCCCCGGTGGTCAAAGTGTGAACACGACCGACTCCGCGGTACGAATTACCCATCTGCCTACCGGGGTGGTCGTTTCCTGTCAGAACGAAAAAAGCCAATTGCAAAATAGGGAGCAGGCGATGCGAATTCTGCGCGCCCGGCTGCTGGCCGCCGCCCAAGAGCAAGCGGCTCAAGATGCTTCCGATGCGCGCCGCCTACAGGTGCGCACCGTCGATCGTAGTGAACGAATTCGCACGTTCAACTTCCCGGAGAATAGACTCGCCGACCACCGCGTTGGATACAAGTCACACAACCTAGACCAGATTCTCGATGGTGATCTCGACGACGTCATCAATGCCTGTTTGGAGGCTGATAACGCGGTGCGATTGGGTGACACCCCATCGTGAACTGGGATGTTGACCACACCACCGGTGGTCGAACCACCGTCCGCGACGTACTCATCGACGCCGAACGTCGATTAGTGGCGGCGGGGGTGCCATCACCAAATGTTGATGCTGCTGAAATTATCGCGTTCGTACTCGGGGTTCGGCGCAACCGATTGATTTTGCAGGATTTAGTTACACCTGCTCAACGAGTGCAGGTAGAGCAGCTCATGACTAAGCGACTTTCCAGGGTGCCGTTACAGCACCTACTAGGTACTGCAGCTTTTCGCCATATTGAACTCCAGGTTGGGCCCGGGGTTTTCATTCCGCGCCCCGAAACCGAACTGGTGGTAGAAGCTGGTATTCGCGAATTACGTGAGCTACCAGTTTCGGAGCGAATCGCCGTTGACCTATGTTCCGGTAGCGGTGCGATCGCGTTGTCGATTGGCATCGAGGTTGAAAACTCTAGGGTCTACGCCGTTGAATTAGACGATGAGGCCGTTCGTTGGACCAGGCGGAACCTCGCCGCTCAAGAGGTGGCATTGGCTGAAGCCTTTTCTCGAGTTGATGTGGTGCACGATGACGCCGCCTTGGTTGCCGATCCCGGTCATGGCCTCGCACGGTTGGCCGGTCAAGTTTCAGTTATCGTCGCGAATCCACCGTATATTCCGGCTCGCATGGTGCCAAGGGAGCCAGAAGTTCGCGATCATGAACCAAAAGTTGCCCTTTTTGCCGGTGAAGATGGCCTCGACGTAGTGCGCGGGGTGCTGCGAACCGCGGCAATTTTACTTAAGCCAGGTGGCCTGCTAGTTATTGAGCATGCAGATGTTCAGGGCGCTGATGCCGGGCTACTCGGGGTTGCGGGGCTAGCACAGAGTTTGGTCGCGGGCGAAGAGCTCGCGCTGCTGGCCAAAATGCCAACTGGCACCCGGGTATGGCCCGAAGTCATCGATCGCAAGGATTTAAATGGACTGCCGCGGTTTACTATCGCTCGCCGATCTAGTTGAGAAGGGGCCACCATGTTGCGGCTAGCGTGCGGGACAACCGCCGAGAACGTAGATCGGCCACGTTCACTAACTGCCGCTACTTCAGCTGCGCGGCGCGGCGATTTGATTTTGGTGCCGACCGAGAGTGTTTATGCACTGGCGACCGACCCATTTAATAGCCGTGGAGTCGCTTCATTACGCAAGGCCAAGAGCCAATCAAACCAGATACCGGTGCCAATCATGGTGCCCAGTGCGGCCACCATGAGCGGCCTCGCGGTGCACGTGGGCTTACCGGCGGCCCGGGCGCTCATGCTCAACTTTTGGCCCGGCTTGTTGACCTTGCTCTTTGAGCCGCAGTCAACCTTGTCCTGGGAGATGCCCCGAGATGCCCCACTTGCGGCGCGAATGCCCCTGCACCCACTACTTCTTGAATTACTGCGAGCAACCGGCCCCTTGGCGGTGACCGGAGCCAATGTGGCCGGAATGCCGGCAGCCACCACAGTCGATGATGGCGTTGCTCAGTTTGGCGAAGCCATCGTGCTCGCCCTTGACGTCGGCGAACTTGGGGTGATGCCCGAAATCGCACGCGCTGGGCTAGCGGCGACGATCAGCACCGTGGTTGACCTGCGCGGCCCGGCTCCGGAGTTAGTGCGGGTAGGCGCGGTGGGCGTTGCCGAGTTGCGGGCGGTTTGCCCAGATTTGGTCGATTCGACGGCGGTCTAGGTGCAGAGGCAGCCAAGGCCCTATTGCGTAGACTAGGCCCACCAACAACAAGGGAGCTAGATGAGCAGCACGCCATTTTGGGGTCCGGATTTCGACGCGCTGGCCGCCGAGGATCCACAAATTGCCGGCGTCGTCTTGGCCGAGTTGGAACGGCTGCGCACTGGATTGCAGCTGATCGCCAGCGAGAACTTCACCTCACCTGCCGTTTTGGCGGCGCTCGGCTCGACATTGAGTAATAAGTACGCCGAGGGATACCCCGGCCGGCGGTATTACGGTGGTTGTGCTGAAGTTGATGTGGCCGAGGAAATCGGCATTGCGCGCGCCAAGGAACTCTTTGGCGCCGACCATGCCAACCTCCAGCCCCATAGTGGGGCGAGCGCCAATCTCGCTGCTTACGGTGCTTTCGTCATGCCCGGTGAGACCGTGCTCGCCATGAGCTTGCCCCACGGCGGTCACTTGACCCACGGTTCGAAAGTCAATTTTTCGGGTAAGTGGTTCAACATCGTCTCGTACGGGGTTCGCAAAGATACCGAACTTATTGATTATGACGAGGTACGCGCACTAGCTGTTGAGCACCGGCCCAAAATGATCATCTGCGGGGCGACGGCTTATCCGCGGCTCATCGATTTTGCTGCATTTCGCTCCATCGCCGATGAAGTTGGCGCCATCTTGATGGTTGATGCGGCACATTTCATCGGATTAGTCGCGGGCCGGGCCATCCCGAGCCCGGTGCCATACGCAGACGTAGTAACTTTCACCACCCACAAAGTGCTGCGCGGCCCCCGCGGCGGCATGATTTTGTGTAAGGCTGAGCACGCGGCTGCCATTGATAAGGCAGTATTCCCGATGATGCAAGGTGGCCCGCTCATGCATGCGGTGGCGGCGAAGGCTGTAGCACTAAAAGAAGCTGCAACACCCGCTTATCAGGACTATGCCAAGCAGGTCATCGTCAATGCGCAGGCACTGGCTGCCGGCCTAGAGGCCGAAGGTATGCGCCCGGTGAGTGGCGGTACCGATACCCATCTCGCGCTGGTGGATCTGCAACCACTTGGCGTGAGCGGGTCCGAAGCTGAAGTTCGCTGTGATGCCGCACGTATTACCTTGAATAAGAATTCGATTCCGTACGATCCCCAGCCGCCATCGGTTGGATCGGGTATACGAGTTGGCACACCTTCGGTCACCACCCAAGGGATGGACGCCGGCAACATGAAAGAAATTGCCGCATTGATCGGTCGTGCGGTGCGTGAGCCAGCGACCGCCGCCGCGGTAGCAGCCGATGTGTTGGAATTGGTAACGAAGCACCCGGCCTACCCGCAGAGCTAACTATTGACCGACCGATGTCGAATGAGTTGACCGAAAGGAGGGCCCGTGCGCGAATATCTATTGTGCTTACTCGCGGCGGCCGCCGTCACTTATCTGACAACTCCACTCGTTGAGCGCTTTGCAATTCGTTTCGGGTTCGTTGCCGAAGTACGCGATCGTGATGTGCACGCCGAGTCCACTCCCCGCCTTGGTGGCATAGCGATGATGCTGGGGCTTTTTACCGGCCTATTGCTGGCAAGCAAGCTCCCCATGATGGGCTCAGTTTTTGAGACCGGTAGTGCACCACTAGCCCTGCTGTCAGGGGTGGCGATCATTGTTTTACTGGGCATCGTCGACGATAAGTGGGGGCTTGACGCACCAATTAAATTGGCCGGTCAGGTATTAGCAGCGGGTGTGATGGCATTTCAAGGTATCGCCGTCATTTGGTTGCCTATCGGTGGCACCTTCGTGCTGGACCCACTAACAAGTGTGCTATTCACCGTCTTAATCGTCTTAATAAGTATTAATGCCATTAACTTTATTGACGGCCTTGACGGGCTAGCGGCCGGCATCGTGGCGGTGGCGGCCGGGGCTTTCTTCGCCTATTCGTATCTACTCTCGGTGGTGCTCGGGGTTGAGCGCGCAACTTTGGCGACTTTGGTTTCGGTACTTCTTGTGGGCATCTGTATTGGGTTCTTGCCCCACAATGTGTACCGCGCGCGCATCTTTATGGGCGATACCGGCTCGATGATGCTGGGCTTATTACTCGCGGCGAGCACAATCACGTTATCGGGTCAGATTGATCCAAGCGCGCTCGCTGGCCCGACAATTATCCCGACTTTGCTGCCGATCTTGCTGCCGATTGCGGTCATGGCCATTCCGCTGGTTGATCTACTCCTAGCTGTAGTGCGCCGCACCCGTGCTGGGCGTAACCCATTTGCCCCCGATAAGCAGCACCTGCACCATCGCCTCCTTGAGATGGGGCATTCCCAAGCCCGTGCTGTGTTGATCATGTATGCCTGGACGGCGTTGGTTGCCGGCACCGCGGTAGCAATTGCTTTTGTGCCCATTTCTTATGCAGTGGCAGGTTTTGCGGTGGGATTAGGTCTGTTAATTTTCGTGGTGCGCCGTCCACCCAAGGCCCCGGTCGCTGCTGTTCACCAACTGCGCAGCGGCACCCGCGGCTAGTCGTCGGGGTGGATCCCACCCCGCAAATGCGGGCCCTTGTTCCCGTGATAGCGTTCGGCCCGCGGTCTTCAAACCGTTGTTTTCATCCGCCAAACTTGCGGGAGGGTCTTTGGCAGCGCCTCTGGAAGAGACGCCGTTCGTCCTTCCCTCGGTAGTTTTTCGGCCAGCACGACTAGCCGTGTTTTGCGTAGTTCTAAGTGGTGTATCAATCGCACTTGCCGCCCTTGCGGGCGCGGTGATGTTTGGCGTGTTTTTCGCCATTGGGTTGGTTTTAGGCCTCGCTAATGCGCAGGTTGTGAGTTGGTCGGTTGCCGCGATCGCCGCGCAAGATCACCCACTTAAGCGCGGCCTGGCGCTGAACTCTGCGACCCGACTGCTCGTAATCACCATTATTGCTCTGGTCGTAGCATTTGTCTTTCGACCATTTGGCTTCGGCGTCTTGTTTGGCCTCGCACTGTTTCAGGTGGTCCTAGTGCTGAGCACTGTGATTCCTGTTTGGATGAAGATCCGCAAGGGTGAACTTGATGCTCCAGTTGATTCGGAGACTCAGAAGTCGTGACCATGATAAGAGAATTCAGCCCGGTAGCCTCTATTGAGGTCGGTAGCCATACCACCGCTACCTGGCTAGGCATGACGGTCAACACCGACACGATCTACGCAACCTTGGTGGCCGCCGTAGTTACCCTCATACTTGCTTTCTTCCTTCGGGCCAAGGTCACATCCACCGGTGTGCCAAGTGGTGTTCAGTTGTTCTGGGAAGCCGTGACCGTTCAGATGCGCGGGCAAGTGCAAGCGTCTATGGGCCTCTCACTGGCTCCATTCGTGCTTCCACTGGTGGTAAGCCTTTTCGTATTTATCTTGGTCGCGAACTGGATCTCGGTGCTCCCACTGCAGTTCGCCTCGGCCGAGGGAGGTGCCGTTGAGTTACTAAAACCGCCTGCCTCCGATATCAATTTCGTGCTGGCCCTTGCTCTGTTCGTCTTCATCTGCTACCACGCGGCGGGCTTTAAGCGAAGCGGCATCATCGGTTACCCCATAAAGGTCACCAAGGGCCACGTGGCCGTCCTCGCCCCGATCAACCTCGTGGAGGAGATCGCCAAACCAATCTCCCTGTCGCTGCGGCTTTTTGGCAATATCTTCGCCGGCGTCATCATGGTAGGACTGATCGCGATGCTTCCCGCTTACATAATGTGGGCACCCAATGCGATCTGGAAAACGTTCGACCTCTTTGTCGGACTCATTCAGGCCTTTATTTTCGCTCTGTTAACAATTCTCTACTTCAGCCAAGCCACGGAGACAGAGGAGTCGCACCACTAGGCTACGCATGCGCCATTTCACTAATGACATTTCCACTGAGAAATAAAAGCAAACCGACAAGAAATTAAGGAGGAACAGCAATGGCAGACCCAACAATCGTGGCCGGAGCCCTGATCGGCGGTGGCCTCATTTTAGGTGGCGGCGCCATCGGTGCGGGTATCGGTGACGGTA
>WLLZ01000023.1 GCA_009700485.1 Actinomycetota bacterium
ACTACAACATTTCGGGTATCCAGAACGTCTCGATGTGGATGCCGGTTGACCCGGTCCCGAGGGAGTCGACGTTGGAGTTCCTAGCCGGGAGTCACCTTGGACCTTGGCTCATGCCCCGCACCTTTCAAGGGGGCCAGGCCAAATGGTTCCCTGAGGGCTCATTGGGCGATCTCCCTGATATAGACAGCGATCGCGATTCCTTTCGAATCCTCGGCTGGGATCTTGAACCTGGCGATGCCGTCTTCTTCCACATGCTCACCTTGCACGGTGCTGCAGGATCACGAAGCAGGCGCCGAGTGTTTTCGGTGCGGTTCATCGGTGACGATGCCCGACATACAGTGCGAAACTGGAAGACTTCACCGGAATTCACGGGTCTGGCAGCGCAATTGCCTGACGGTGTGCCATTTGACCACCCGCTTTTCCCGCTGTTAACCAGCTAACTAACTTGCGGCTAGTCGCGCGCCGCCAACCTAGCTCGTAGGGCTTCACGCTTGTTCTCAAAACGGTCTGCCGCAACTTCCATGTCCTCCAGTAGAACTGAGAGCTCAATGCGGGCCTGCTCACCTTCGGCGCCGAAATCAGCCCGCTCAAACACCCGCCACTTACGAAGCACCGGCATTAGCACCTCGTCTTTGTGTTGGCGCAGGTCATAAATACCGGCCACGGCAATCTCAACTGCCTTGCGGGTGAACCCTTCAATACCGTTGCCGGGCATCGCGAAATCCCGAACACTTGCGGTGACGGCGCGCATCGTGGCATCAGGAGTCAGCTCGAATGCGGCTTCCATTAGGTTGCGATAAAAGATCATATGGAGGTTTTCGTCAAGGGCAATTCGCGCAAGGAGTTGCTCGGCAATTGGATCTCCGGTTGCAATGCCGGTATTGCGATGCGATACCCGGGTAGCAAGTTCTTGGAAAGATACATACGACAACCCCGCGAGCACGCCAGGGTGTATCGCTTGGAAGCCTTCGGTCATGTGTACCATGCGCGCACGCTCAAGAGCGATCGGGTCAATTGATCGCGTAACAAGTAAATAATCGCGGATCGCAATACCGTGTCGACCTTCTTCGGCCGTCCAGCGCCCAACCCAATGACCCCATGGACCATCAAGCCCCAAAAAGGTGGCGATTTCGCGGTGATAGCTGGGTAGATTGTCTTCGGTAAGCAAGTTAACAATCAAACTTGTGCGGGCAACATCACTAAAACGCTGCTCATCCGGGGTCCACTCCTTGCCCTCGAGTGGACCGGCGAAGTCCTCGCCGAGGCTCCACGGGATGTACTCGTGTGGGAACCATTCCTTTGCCTGACTTAAGTGCCGATTGAGCTCAACTTCTACAACGGGCTCTAAATCCAAGAGCAGACGCTGCTCCGAAAAACTGTCAACAAGAGTGGTCACCGCTCCAGTATTCCAGATGGCTCGTTCATTGCTACTCAGAGCCCTCAGACCTTGGGTGTGTCGACCAATACGACCCCGCGCACGAAGTGAATCAGGACTAAAGCAACATCCCGCAATAGGCCAGCGCCATTCTCACTAAACGTCCTTGCCCGCCACTCATTTCAGCTTGAAAATTATGGGATGCTGCTTCAGCGGGGCTTACCCAAACTAGGTCCAATGAATCCTGCGAGGGTGCGCAGTCACCAAAGATCGGGACAACAAATGCCATGGCGACGCAGTGCTGCCGCGGATCGTGGAACCCGGTGATAGTTCGGTCAGGGAAATATTCAACAACCGTGAACGGTTGCGCGGTGACAGGTATCTGCGGCATCGCCATGGAACCTAAGTCCTTCTCTAAGTGCCGGGTTAAAGCGTCGCGAATACGTTCGCCATAGAGCACGCGACCAGAAACTATTGCGCGACTGATGCTGCCATCCGGCATACCTCTAAGCAACAGGCCAACCTTGGTGACCTCGCCATTTGCGTTGGTGCGCACAGGCACGGCATCGACATAAACCACGGGAAGGTGGCCACGCGCAATTGCCAACTCTTCGTCACTTAGCCATGTTGTCCGGGTGTCAAGGATTTCACTCACAGTCGCACCCTAATCGGTGCAGCAAGAGATCGCGCGGAACGGCACGTTGACCGCCCCGGAGCCAAAGCCAATAACTAGAGTGAGCGCATGAGCGCATCCACCCCGCGAAGTGACGGCCACACCCGCCCAGACGGCACCGAGTACTCGGTGCAGAAGCCAGAAGCCGATTGGGCCGCCGAATTGACCCCGCAGGAGTACCACGTTTTACGGGAGGCCGGCACCGAGGCCCCATTTGTTGGTGAGTACACCGATAGCAAAACCGAGGGGGTCTACTCATGCCGGGCCTGCGGCGCCGAGCTATTTCGGAGTGCTGGCAAGTTCGACTCGCATTGCGGATGGCCCAGTTTCTTTGAGCCCCTCGCCAAGGATTCGGTGCTCTATCTGGAAGATGTATCTCTCGGACGAAGTCGAACCGAGGTGCGCTGCGCTGCCTGCGGCGGTCATCTTGGCCACGTTTTTCAAGGAGAGGGCTACGACACTCCCACGGATCTGCGCTATTGCATTAATTCCATCTCGCTGCGGATGATTCCAGCGGCCCCTCAGACCTGAAATACCCGCTGATTCGGCGCGCCCGCCAGCCCGGCAGCAGGTGCTGCACGTACCCTGCTGAAGTGAGATCAGTACCCCCAACGGGAGACGCCTTCGCCGAAGCTTTAGTACGCGTGCGCGCATGCGAGGTGCGCCCTGAATTCCGCCTTGATGAAGCCCCCGCACCCTCACGATTGGCTCCCAGCGCCATGGCCTTGACCGTGGAGTCCGCGGATCCTGACGTCGATCACGCTTCTGGTCGCTTCGTTTTATTGCATGATCCAGACGGGGTCGACGAATGGGCCGGAACTTTTCGTGCGGTGATATTCGTCCGGGCCGCCCTTGAACAAGACCTCGTCGGTGACCCACTGCTGCACGAGGTTGGGTGGACTTGGCTCATTGAGTCACTGGCTGCGACGGGGGCTGAATGCACCCAGGCCGGTGGCACCATTACTTGCAGTTCGGGCCAGTCCTTTGGGTCGATGTCGGACCGCCCCACCGATGGCTTCGTCGAGATTCGCGCATCTTGGACACCTATTACCTCCGATGGTTCACCCGTCGAGTTCGTGATGGATCGTCATGTCGGAGCTTGGATTGAACTCTTAGCGCATGCCGCTGGCCTAATGCCGATGCCAAATGGCATCACCCAGGTCATTGCACCCCGCAGACGCAAACGCGGTTGAGCACCATCGAGCCCGAGAGAGAATTGGCGTTGAATGATGAGCGTGAGTCGACCAACTCGGATGCTGTTGCTCCACTACCTATCGCCTTCACCCCTCGTGAGCCCGTACCTGATGTCATCACCAACGTAACGTCACTTAAAGCTTATGCGGAACGTTTACGTGAGGGCAGCGGCCCCCTAGCATTAGACGCCGAACGCGCCTCAGGTTTTAAGTACAGCCAGCGGGCTTATTTGGTGCAACTGCGCCGCGCGGGCGCGGGCACCGCCCTTATTGATCCAATTTCTTGCCCGGATCTATCAGTGATCCAGGATGCCACCGAAGGTGTTGAATGGATTTTGCATGCGGCCACCCAAGATCTGGCGTGCCTGGCCGAAGTGGGCCTACGCCCATCGAAACTTTTCGACACTGAACTAGCGGGCAGACTGCTCGGCCGTGAACGCGTCAGTCTCGGCCCGCTGGTCGCCAGCGAACTTGGTGAGCATTTGGAGAAGGGCCACGGTGCTGCGGATTGGTCCTTACGTCCGCTGAGTTCGGCCCAGTTGCTGTATGCCGCACTCGACGTCGAGCTACTGGCTGAACTTCGCGAGGTGATGTACGCCGAGCTGGAACGCGACGGCAAGCTTTATTGGGCTCTCGAGGAATTTGAGGCGCTGCTGACATTTACCCCGCGTGATCGCGGCGACGACCCATGGCGCCGCACCTCTGGAATACATAAGATTCGAAAACCCAGAGCACTTGCTGTGGTGCGGGCACTGTGGGTGGCACGTGACACCGTGGCGCAACGCGAGGACATCGCACCGGGGCGGATCTTGCCCGATGCCGCTATTGCCGCGGCCGCGACGATATTGCCGACAACCGCCGATGCCCTAGGTGAGATCAAGGAGTTCAACGGTCGTGGTCAAACCCGACGCCGAGCAACTTGGTGGGCCGCGATCAGTACCGCCCTGGCACTTTCCGAGGCCGAATTGCCGGTGGCCGCGCAACCAAGTACCGGACCCCCAGCACCGCGAGCTTGGGCAGAACGGGACCCAGAAGCATTTGCCCGCCTAGAGGCGGCCCGCGCGGGCTTAAAGAAGATTTCCGAGCAGGTGCGGGTGCCCGTTGAAAATCTCCTCAGCCCTGAAATCGTGCGCCGGGTTTGCTGGACTCCCCCGATCGCACCGGCGCTACTGGCCGATGTGCTGCAAGCCGGTGGCGCCCGACCTTGGCAAATCGAATTGGCTGGATCAACATTGCAGGGCGCCCTTGCCGCCAAGGTGCAACCGCAGGTTACTGACGGGTAATATCGGGCTAACCGACTCGAGGAGTACCCGTGAGTTCAACCCGGCAAGTCCCGCGACTGACCCAGCAGGTTGTTTATGTTGACGGAGTTCGCACCCCTTTCGGTAAAGCTGGTAGCGCACTAGGTGGAGCCAGAGCTGACGACCTAGTGGTTAAAACTTTCCGGGAGTTGCTTAGACGCAATCCGAGCCTGCCCCCGGCGCGCATTGATGACGTAGCGGTCGCCGCTACCACGCAGATCGGCGACCAAGGGCTAACCCTGGGACGCACCGCCGCCATCTTGGCCGGCCTTCCGGTATCTGTACCAGGCTATTCGATCGATCGGATGTGCGCTGGCGCGCTGACCGCGGTTACGACTTTATCGGCGGCAATCATGGCTGGGGCCTATGACGTCGCTCTCGCCGGCGGCGTCGAGCACATGGGTCGACACCCGATGGGTGAAGGCGTTGACCCAAATCCGAGATTTTTGGCCGAGCGGTTGGTTGACCCTGAGGCGCTGCAAATGGGAAAGACCGCTGAGAATCTGCATGACCGTTTTGGTCAGCTAACCAAATCCCGGGCCGATGCATTCGCGGTAGCTTCCCAAGAAAAAACATCGAAGGCTTACGCAAATCATTTATTACAACCAGAGATTGTCCCCGTCGCGGTACGTAATGGGGATTTAGGCTGGGATTTGGTAAGTGTTGACGAATGCCCGCGCCCGGGAACCACGATCGAAGGCCTTGCCACCCTTAAGACGCCTTTCCGCTCCCACGGACGCGTTACCGCCGGTAACAGTTCTGGGTTGACCGACGGTGCTACGGCATGCCTGCTCGCAAGTGAGGCCACCGCCGATGAACTTGGCCTAATAAAGAAGATGCGCATGGTCGGCTTTGCTTTTGCGGGAGTGGAGCCCGAGGTAATGGGAGTCGGCCCGGTACCAAGTACCCAAAAGGCACTTGATCGTGCAGGTTTAACGATCTCCGATATCGACATCTTCGAAATTAATGAAGCCTTCGCGGTTCAGGTACTAGCGTTCTTGGATCACTTCCAGATCGCCGATGACGACCCGCGAGTGAACCCGCTCGGCGGCGCCATTGCGGTTGGCCATCCCCTCGCAGCTAGCGGCATCCGCCTGATGAGCTATCTGGCTAAGGATTTTGAAAACACTCCGTCGGCCCGGTACGGCATCACCACGATGTGTATCGGTCTTGGGATGGGCGGAACCATAATTTGGGAGAATTTGGCCAGCCAAGGGAGCCCGGCGTGAGTAACGAAAGTGCGGTAACGAAAATCTCCTCGGTTTTTGTTGACGAGGTAGTAACCCACGCAAAATTGCGAATACTCGAATTGCCGCTGGGTGCCGGCAAGCTCGCCCTCATCACCCTTGACAATGACCAGGATCACACTCGCCCGTCAACATTTGGCCCGCGCGGTTTAGCTTCCTTGGATGCCGCATTAGATGAAATCGCGCTCACTCAAAATATCGCCGCGGTGGCCATCACCGGTAAGCCATTTATTTTTGCGGTAGGCGCCGATCTCAGCGGCGCGGATCTCATCGATAGCCTCGAGACCGCACGCGCTATCACCGAACTGGGGCACCGGGTATTTCGGCGCTTTGGTGAGTTGACGGTACCGTCATTTGCGTACCTTAATGGTGCAGCGATGGGTGGTGGCCTTGAAGTCGCACTGCATTGCACCTACCGCACTGTCTCAACCGGAGCTGCTGGGTTGGCACTACCCGAAGTTTTCCTTGGCCTGATCCCAGGCTGGGGCGGCACCTGGCTGCTGCCGAATCTAATTGGTCCGACGAACGCACTTAAGGTGATCATCACGAATGCGATGGCCCAAAACAAACAAATGAAGCCCAATGACTTAATGAAACTCGGGATAGCCGATGCCGCTTTCGAGCCCGCGGATTTCCTCGAGCAGTCAATGCGGTGGACAGCGAAGGTGCTTCTCGGCGAAGTTCAGGTGGCGCGACCCGAACCAGATCGTGAAAGCTGGGATGACGTCGTTAATGCGGCACGTGCCGGACTAGAAGTCCGATTACACGGAGCCACCCCGGCCCCGTATGTGGCTTGTGACCTGATTGCGGGTGCAAAATATCGAACTCGAGATGAGGGTTTCACCGCTGAAGACGATGCGCTTTCAGTTTTAATGATGGGCGCCGATCTGCGGGCCAGCCTGTATTCGTTCAATCTGGTTAACAAGAGAGCCCGTAAGCCCGTCGGAGTGCCCGATAAGTCACTTGCTCGGCCGGTAACAAAAATTGGTGTAGTCGGTGCTGGGCTCATGGCAAGTCAGTTAGCGCTACTTTTCGTGAGGCGCCTTGAGGTGCCGGTGGTTATCACCGATCTCGATGCGGCTCGGGTGGAAAAAGGTTTGGCTTACGTACACGGTGAAGTCGATGCCATGGTGGCCAAAGGCCGGCTCTCTCCCGACAAGGGCAACCGGCTAAAAGCTCTGGTAACGGGCAGCACTTCCAAATCAGATTTTGCTGATGCAGACTTTGTTATTGAGGCGGTTTTCGAGAATCTTGAAATCAAACAGCAAGTGTTCGCCGAGGTTGAAGCGGTCGTATCTGATACCTGCATTCTGGCCACGAATACCTCGTCACTTTCAATTTCCAAGATTGCCCAGAATTTGAAGCACCCTGAACGGGTGGTGGGCTTCCACTTCTTCAATCCAGTTTCCGTAATGCCACTTCTCGAAATCGCGCGTGGAACTAAGACCGACGATGCCACCTTGGCTACGGCATTTACGGTAGGAAAGGTGCTGAAAAAATCCTGTGTCCTTGTCAAGGATGCGCCGGCATTTGTAGTGAACCGACTCCTCACCAGATTTCTCGGCGAGGTTACGCGCGCGGTCGATGAGGGCACCGATTTTGCGGCAGCCGACAGTGCCTTAGACCCACTTGGCCTACCACTTTCGCCATTTGTGCTGCTACAACTTGTTGGTCCGGCGGTTGCCTTCCACGTTTCGGAAACCATGCATGCGCAGTTCCCTGATCGCTTTTACGTTTCCGAAAATCTACGCCGCTTGGTAGCTGCCGGAAAGACCAGCATCTATATTTGGGATGCCAACGGCAAGCCCTCGGTAGACCCAGATGTAGCGGCCCTTTATGTACAAGGACCCCTTCAACTCAGCGCTGAGCAGGTGCGCACCAGGGCGCTTACCGCCTTGGCTCAGGAGGCCAAATTGCTACTGGATGAAGGGGTGGTGGCTGCTGCCGAAGATATTGACTTGTGTATGCTCGTCGGCGCCGGGTGGCCGTTTTGGCTCGGTGGATTAACCCCCTACCTCGACCGCACCGGTATTAGCGAACAGGCCAACGGGAAGAAATTTGCGGGCTAACGTCGAAATTAACTCGCTACTGAACCAGATTCGGTTTTGTCTGCCTCTTCATCGATGCGGTGCGCCACGGTCTCGACAATTCGCCGCGAAATGTCTTGTGCCGTCAGGCCGATCTCGGTCAAAATTTGGGCTCGTTTGCCCTGCTCGAGGAATTCGGTTGGGATCCCGAAGTTGCGTACGCTCACATCAAGGTCGTGATCGCGCAGCAACTGGCTTATTGAAGCACCCACACCACCATCTCTAATGCCATCCTCGACGGTGACAACCAATTTCGCGGTACGCGCCAGCCCGACGAGGGCAGGTGAGCATGGTTTTACCCAACGCGGATCAACGACCAACACCCCAATCCCCTGCGCCAGGAGTCGTTCGGCAACTTCAATGGTCAAAGTTGCGACAGCACCTATGCTCACAATTAGCACTTCTGGGTCACCAGACTCCGCTATTACGTCGAGGTCAGAGATCATGCGCAACGTGGGAGACGATGCTGCAAGTGCACCTTTTGGGAAACGAATAACGGTTGGAGCATCTTCGACTAGCACAGCTTCGCGAAGCGCGGTTCGCAACGTTGATTCATCGCGTGGGGCCGCTATGCGCAGCCCGGGCACCACCTGCAACATCGCCATATCCCACATGCCGTTGTGACTTGCTCCATCATCGCCGGTCACCCCTGCACGATCGAGTACGAAAGTTACCCCTGCCTTGTGTAAAGCGCAGTCCATCAAAACCTGATCGAAGGCACGGTTTAGGAAAGTCGCATACAGCGCCACCACCGGATGTAGGCCACCATATGCGAGCCCAGCCGCGCTGGTGGCGGCGTGCTGTTCAGCAATACCAACGTCGTAAATCCGGGTTGGGTAGGCCGCAGCGAAACGATCAAGGCCCGTCGGGCCAAGCATCGCAGCGGTAATCGCAACCACATCTGGGCGTTCGTGGCCGATGCGCACGATCTCGTCACCGAATACGCCGGTCCAGGTGGGACCTCCGGCGGTCAGGGGTTCTCCCGTATCGGGGTCGAATACCCCGACCCCATGGAAGCGATCGGCTTCGTCGCGCTCGGCTGGGCCGTAACCGCGGCCCTTTTGGGTAATGGCATGCACAATTACCGGACCATCAAAAACTTTCGCCCGCGAAAGTGCGTACTCCATCTCCCCATGATTGTGCCCGTCAATTGGGCCGATGTATTTAAGACCGAGATCTTCAAACATCCCCTGTGGCGCGATAACGTCCTTGATGCCTTTCTTCATCCCATGCAAAGCGCCAAATATTGAGCCACCGACAACAGGAGTGCGATACAAAGTGCGCTTGCCCCATGACATGAATCGCTCGTACCCGCGCGCGGTTCGAAGTGCCGAAAGGTGGTGAGCCAAGCCACCAATAGTTGGTGAGTACGAGCGTTCATTATCGTTGACCACGATGATTACCTGACGCTCCCCGGCCGCGATGTTGTTGAGTGCCTCCCAGGCCATGCCACCGGTAAGTGCGCCGTCGCCGATAACCGCGACCACATGTCGTTGCCCGAGGAGACCGCGCTGCTGCCACGCTTTGGCCAGCCCATCGGCATATGACAAAACTGTGGAAGCATGTGAATTTTCGATTACGTCATGCCCGCTCTCAGCGCGACTCGGATAACCGGAGAGCCCCCCGCGCTGGCGCAAATTATCGAACCCGGCAGCGCGCCCGGTAAGAATTTTGTGCACATAAGACTGGTGGCCGGTATCCCACATGATGACATCAACAGGTGAGTTGAACACCCGGTGCATTGACATCGTTAACTCGACGACACCTAGATTTGGGCCCAGGTGCCCGCCGGTGGCCGAGACTTTCTGGACCAAGAAAGCACGAATTTCACCGGCCAACTCCGGAAGTTGCTCAGGGGCAAGGGCCCGAAGGTCTCGGGGGTCGCGAATGCCCTGCAGCAGACTCAACGTGTACCCCAATCCTTAGATATTTCGGACAACTGACCAACTTCACCATTCTACGTGGCCGGGGCGGTTTTCACCCGCGCGCTCCCGGCGAATTCTTGCCCGCCAGGCCCAGCAGCGCTGCCTCGACCAGGGCAAGTTCTCGCTGCAACTGTAAAAATCGGGCACCCGCCGCTTCAAAGCCTTGTTGCGCGGTTGCTACCTCAGCCGCGGTCAGCGCCGGGCTTAACTCCACCCGCGCCTGTCCGTAAGCCCTCCTAGCGCTATTTAGGCCACCATCGGCGTAGTGGATCAGGTAGCGAACTAAAGCCAAAGGCAGGGTGCGTAAAGCCGAGGAGCGAAGGTCTGGGGGGCCCTGGTCAAGTAACCAAGGCACCACCCGCTCAGCGAACTCACTCGTGCCCTGGGGCGCCAACTCCCGGGGCCATCCCGGTGGCGTGCGGCCCTGGTCGATCACAGCAGTGAGCGTAGGACGTACTGCAAAATGCCGCCGTGCCGGTAGTAGTCCGCCTCACCCGGGGTATCGATTCGAACTAGGGCTTCGAATTCGACCGTGCGTCCATCCGCGGCGACGGCTTCAACCGCGACTTGAGCCGGCGTGCGGCCCGAATTGAGTTCGGCGATACCGCGAACAGTGAACACTTCATCGCCCTGCAGACCAAGGCTTGAGGCGCTCACCCCGGGGGCAAATTGCAATGGCAATACGCCCATCCCGATTAAATTCGATCGATGGATGCGCTCGTAGGACTCAGCGATAACTACGCGGACACCCAATAACGCCGTCCCCTTGGCCGCCCAGTCACGGCTCGACCCTGATCCATATTCCTTACCCGCCAAAATAACCAGCGGGGTGCCATGGCGCGCGTACGCCATCGCCGCGTCATAAATCGGCACGATCTCGTCATCAGCATTTGTGAAGTCAATGGTGAACCCACCCTCAACATCGTGCAATAGCAGGTTCCGCAACCTGATATTTGCGAAGGTGCCCCGAATCATGACCTCATGGTTTCCGCGGCGAGAACCATAGGAGTTGAAATCCGCCCGTTGAACGCCATTTTCGGCTAAATAAATACCGGCGGGACTGCCAGGCTTAATTGATCCCGCCGGTGAGATGTGATCGGTGGTAACGGAATCCCCAAGTTTTAAGAGAACGCGTGCACCCGTGATATCAACCACCGGGCTTGGCTCCCGTTGCATTCCGTCAAAATATGGAGGCTTGCGAACATAAGTACTTGCCGGATCCCATTGGAAAGTTTCACCACTTGGGGTAGCAAGTGAGCGCCAATTCTCGTCGCCGGTAAAAACATCCGAATAGCGGTTTGCGAACATCTGCGCATCGATTGATTCGTCTACTACGCGCTGTACCTCACTGGTACTTGGCCAGATATCGGCAAGATACACCGGCTTACCGTCCAGATCGAGCCCTAAGACATCATTTTGGATGTCAATATTCATAGTGCCAGCGATTGCATAAGCAACCACCAGGGGTGGTGAAGCTAAGTAATTCATCTTAACTTCTGGACTGATCCGACCCTCGAAATTGCGGTTTCCACTGAGCACCGCGGTTACCGCGAGATCATTCTCGTTAATTGCAGCGCTGACTTCGGGTATTAATGGGCCCGAGTTGCCGATACAAGTTGTGCAGCCGTAACCAACGGTTTCGAAGCCTAATTTATCTAGATACGGAGTAAGACCAGCTTTGTCGTAGTAGTCGGTTACGACCTTAGAGCCAGGTGCCAGTGTGGTTTTAACCCAAGGCTTACTTCGCAACCCTCGTTCAACAGCATTTTTTGCGAGCAAACCAGCAGCGATCATTACAGACGGATTGGATGTATTTGTGCAGGAAGTTATCGCGGCTATGACCACCGCGCCATGCCCCATAACTACCGAATCCCCGGCCAGGGAGAACTCGACCGTAGTGTCAGGGGACTTCGTGTAGTCATCCAAGGCCACGCCAAACATCGCTTTAGCGTCAGAAAGTGGCACTCTGTCTTGCGGGCGCTTTGGCCCCGCCAAGCTCGGCACCACGGTCGCCAAATCTAATTCAATGTATTCAGAGTAATTAGGTTCGCAATTGGGGTCGTGCCACATGCCTTGAGCTTTCGCGTACGCTGCAACAAGCTCACATTGCTGCTCACTGCGCCCGGTCAGGCGCAGGTAATCCATTGTCATTTCATCGATCGGGAAGATCGCAACAGTGCTGCCGTACTCGGGGCTCATATTTCCGATAGTTGCGCGATTCGAAAGCGGGACTGCAGCAACTCCTTCGCCAAAGAACTCGACGAACTTGCCGACCACCCCATGCACCCGCAGCATCTGGGTAATTGTCAAAACCAGATCGGTGGCGGTGGCGCCCTGCGGCAGTTCACCCCGCAATTTGAAACCAACGACACGTGGGATCAACATTGATACGGGCTGGCCCAGCATTGCGGCCTCCGCCTCAATGCCACCGACACCCCAGCCGAGAACTCCCAGCCCATTGACCATGGTGGTGTGTGAATCCGTGCCGACGACGGTATCCGGGTACGCCTGGCCACCTCGGGCCATTACGACATGGGCCAAATACTCAATGTTCACCTGATGAACGATGCCCGTACCAGGTGGCACCACCTTGAACTCATCGAATGCACTTTGGCCCCAACGTAAAAACTGGTACCGCTCGCGATTGCGTTCATATTCAAGTGCAACATTGCGTGACTCAGCGTCTGGAACCGCGAAGAAATCAGCAATTACCGAGTGGTCAATTACCATTTCAGCGGGAGCGAGTGGCTCAATTCGTGACGGATCGCCGCCAAGTTCAGCAACCGCCTCTCGCATTGTCGCGAGGTCAACCACCACCGGCACCCCGGTGAAATCTTGCATGATCACGCGTGCCGGCGTGAAAGAGATTTCTTGGTTTGGTTCAGCATCGTGATCCCAAGCACCAAGTGCTCGGATCGTTTCGGCCGTGACATTGGCGCCGTCTTCGGTGCGCAGGAGATTCTCGAGGAGGACTTTGTGGGTGTAGGGCAGTTTCTCAGATCCGGGTACCGCATCAATGGCAAACATTTCGTATTGCTGCCCGCCCACGGTCAGGACTCGCTTCGCTCCGAAGCTGTTTTTACTCACTGAGGCCTCCGAAAGTTATCTTGACATCAAGATATCTGATCGTGGCCCGGGATGGGCACCAGGGTGGCTACCACCTCGACGTGGTGCGTCATTGGAAAAGCATCAAAACCGGTAATTTTGTCCAGCCGGTAACCGAAGGCGGCGAAGATTTCAACATCACGTGCGAGGGCTACCGGATCACAAGCTACATAGACCACCACACGAGGTTCTTGGGCGGCAATCTGCCGAGCGATGACCGGCCCGATGCCGGTGCGTGGTGGGTCAAGGACAATCCCCGATACGAGTCCATGATCAGCTGGCCCATGATCGGTAGCTTTCGCTAACCACCTTGCAACATCGCTTTCCACCAATTTGACCTGCTGATCATGTTGCAGGTTACGCCGGGCATCGCGTACCGACCGTGCAGACCCTTCCACCGCCACCACCAAGCCATTTGGCCCAACAGCCGAGCTCAGATAACCGCTAAATAACCCAACACCCGAATAAAGATCCCACCAGGTTTCACCAAGTTGTGGGTTTCCCAGGTCAAGAACCGCCCGAACTAACGCCTCCGCGGCGCCAACATGACCCTGCCAGAAGCTTTCGATATCGATATTCCACTTGCGGCCGAGTACTTCTTGATTTACTCGGCGACTACTTACTGATCCGGATGCAGCATTCGAGATGACAAGCTCACCATCTGAGCCCTGCGCCGATCGAACTTCCAAAGCTCCCGGGTAGGTGCGATCTGGGACTCCCCCTTGACCTTGAGTGGCGATTAAGCAGGTATTGACCGCGAGAATTTCGCTGCTGCGAAAACGGTGGAAACCGAGGTGGCCCGAACTATCAACGCTCCAGCGCACCCGGGTGCGCCACGAAAGTCCACTTTGATCCCCCGACACCGACTCGACAACAACTTCCACATCGTCAAGGCGTGCATGCCTGCGAAATGCATCCTGCACCACCTGCTGCTTCAATAACCGCTGTCTCGCAATATCAATATGCTGAAAATCGCAGCCGCCGCAAGCGCCAGGCCCAGCAAATTCACACGGAGCGGCCACCCGGTCGGGGCTCTTAACCAAAATCTCGATGGCATCGGCTCGTACCATCTTGGAACGAACTTCGGTAATTTTAATCCTTGCAGATTCACCGGTAATTGCATGCCGGACAAATATTGTGCGACCCTGAGCGTGTGCAATGAAGTGTCCGCCGTGTGCGATCTGTCCAATAACTACCTCGAGTACATCGCCGACCGCAAGCGGCACCTCGCTTGACTTACTCGTCACGGTTCAGTACACGCTCACTTGACTCAAGTTGCCAAGGCACACTCGTCATCATCACACCTGGCATGAAAAGTAATCGGCTTTTCAAGCGTAATGCTGACTGATTATGCAGAATCTGCTCCCACCAGTGTCCGACAACATATTCAGGCACATACACGGTGACAACGTCATTTGGATTGTCGGAGCGCAATCGCCGCACATAATCGATTATTGGACGGGTAATTTCACGGTAGGGAGAATCCAAAACCTTCAGCGTTACCGGTATTGCGCGCCGCTCCCACTCCACTTCTAGGGAGCGAGTCTCGTCAGGATCGACATTGACCGTAATAGCCTCAAGTACCGATGGTCTAGTGGCCCGGGCATAGGCCAAGGCCCGCAATGTTGGCTTGTGAATTTTTGACACTAACACCAGTGCATGCACGCGCGTTGGCAGCGTGATTTTGTCATCATCGGTAGTTACCAGCTCCACCGCCACGCGGTCATAGTGTTTACGGATCGCGCGCATCAACAGAAAAATAAGTGGCATAGCGACAACCACGATCCAAGCACCCTTGGTGAATTTTGTCGCGAGCACGATCACCAGCACAGATCCGGTCATGAGAAAACCCACGGAGTTAATAGCTCGCGACCTGAACATTTTACGCCGCTCAGCAGGAACTGTCTCGGCTCGCAGGTGCCGGTTCCAATGCTTGATCATGCCGAGTTGACTCAAGGTGAAGGAAACGAATACGCCGATTATGTATAGCTGAATCAGGTTTGTGACATTTGCTTGATAAATGACCACCAACACGACCGCCAAGCCGGCGAGCATCAAGATGCCATTACTGAACGCCAACCGGTCTCCACGGGTGTGCAACTGGCGCGGTAAATACCCGTCGCGCGCCAGAATCGAACCAAGTACCGGGAAACCATTGAAGGCCGTGTTGGCGGCGAGTGCCAAGATCAGCGCGGTCGATAGTGAGATCACCAACACCGCAATTTCGAAGTTTCCAAATACCGCGTTGGCAATCTGAACGATCACGGTTTTTTGGGATTGCCCATCTGGTAGCCCAATCAGATCTCTATCAAATTCGGTTACCTGAACCCGAGTTTTAATGGCTAGCCAAGTGATACCCGCAAACATAGTTGTTGCGATTAAGCCGAGCATTAGTAAAGTCGTTGCGGCGTTCTTAGACTTTGGCTTACGAAACGATGGCACACCATTCGCGACAGCTTCAATACCAGTGAGTGCGGTCGTACCTGAAGAAAATGATCGTGCCACTAAGAAGATCAAGGCGGCACCGGCGAAACTTGCCTCAGGTACCACCTCCCAGTTAGCGCTCTCGGCCTCCAAATTGGTCCCGGTCGCCATCTTGAAAATCGCGACGCCAATCATGATGAAAATTGATGCGATGAAAAAATACGTTGGGATCGCAAACAGCGACCCGGATTCACGAATGCCTCGCAGGTTAAGCAAAGTGATTACCACAATGGAGCCAACCGCCCACCAAACACTATGTTCAGCAATTACTGGGATAACGGACCCAAGGTTTGCTATCGCTGATGAGATAGATACTGCAACCGTAAGAACATAATCGATCAATAGCGCACTACCGACGAAAATTCCCCAATTCTGCCCCAAGTTCGTTGACACAACCTCGTAATCGCCGCCACCACTTGGGTAGGCGTGAACATTTTGGCGATATGAGGCCACCACAGTGAAATAAACAAGAACAACCGCTGCGGCTATCCATCCGCCGAAGGCATAAAAGGAAGCACCACCCAATGACAGAACTAATAGGATTTCTTGGGTGGCATAAGCGTTTGATGAAAGCGCGTCGCTGGCGAAGACCGGCAGGGCGATTCTCTTTGGGAGCAAGGAGTCGCTTAGGCGATCACTGCGCAGCGCCCGTCCAAAAAACAGGCGCTTGAGTCCATCAGAGATAGGCACGACCGCATATGTTACGCCCATCGATCCAGACAACCGTGATGGTGGTGGAACTGGGTGTGGTCCGGCGTGTACGGTTTGGGTCGTGCACGTAGTAATCATGGGATGTGGCCGCGTAGGGGCTTTGCTTGCTGGACGCCTCGGCGACCTCGGCCACAGTGTTGCGGTGATCGACCAAGTTGCAACGGCTTTTAGGCGGCTCCCCGATGATTTCGCTGGAATCACAGTCACCGGCATCGGGTTTGATCGTGAGACTTTAGAAAGCGCCGGCATTACCCGCGCCGGGGCCTTCGCCGCCGTAAGCAGTGGCGACAACAGCAATATTCTTGCCGCTCGGGTAGCCCGTGAAACTTTTGGTGTTGACCGCGTGGTCGCCCGAATTTATGACCCGCGCCGTGCCGAGGTTTATCAGCGACTCGGGATCCCGACGGTCGCGACCGTGTCATGGACAACCGGACAAATCCTTCGGGGGATCTTGCCCATGGGCGCACATGAGGAGTATCGCGACCCGAGTGGGGCAATGGCGCTGGCCGAAGTTCACGTCGGTACCAGTTGGGCCGGGCACCGCGCGACTTCGCTCGAGGAAGCATCCGGTGCCCGCGTGGGGTTCATCACACGCTTCGGCGCCGCGATACTTCCGAAGCCGGAGACGGTGCTTCAAGATGGTGACATCATCCATGCTTTGTATCTGGTCGCTGACCGCGACCGTGTCGAGAACATCTTTGAGACCGGCCCGGAGGGCGCATCATGAAAATCGCCGTTGCCGGAGCCGGCAAAGTCGGTCGATCCATCGCCAAAGAGCTTTTAGGCAGAGGCCACACGGTGCTACTCATCGACCGTGACCCAAATGCCGTGCGCCCGGGATCGGTTGATGGCGCTGACTTTCTCATCGCAGACGCCTGCGAAATCTCAGCACTTGACCATGCCAAGCTATCTGAATGTCAGGTGGTTGTCGCCGCTACCGGTGATGACAAAGTGAACCTGGTTGTTTCACTTTTAGCCAAGACCGAATACGGGGTTCCGCGGGTAATAGCCCGGGTGAATCATCCAAAGAATGAATGGATGTTCGACGATTCATGGGGCGTTGATGTTGCCGTCTCGACGCCACGAATGCTGGTGGCTTTGGTAGACGAAGCGGTCAGTGTTGGTGACCTAGTGCGACTGTTCAGCTTCCGTCAAGGTAACGCGGATCTTGTTGAGCTCACTTTGTCAGCAGATTCGCCGGTGGTCGGAAAACGCGTTGGAGATCAAGCTTGGCCGCCCGACACCGCACTTGTTGCGATAGTGCGCGGCTCACGAGTATTTGCGCCCTCCGCCGATGATCCACTTGACGCCGGCGACGAGTTGTTATTCGTCACCGCACCTGATCAAGAACCCGCACTGCAAAACATGCTCGGCACCGCCCATTAGGTTTTCGGCTAGTCACTTACTCTTCGCGGCCCGCTTTTCGGTCCAAATAGGCCCGAGCAGCCGATAGGTGAAGTAAGCCGCCGCGATGTAAAGCGGAATCCCCATCAAGATCTTGACAACCCCCAGTGCCCCAACCGCTCCCATTAGGTAGAGCGGTACTTGCACCACAAGACGCCCGAAGAACAGCGCCACCCAAATCCACGATGCGGCAGCGTATATGCGACGAAGTGGTTGATCTTGCCGCCAAGTGGTGCCCTCCCCGGTGAAATATCCCAGGATCACCCCAAGCAGGGGCCAGCCAATTATTATTGATACGAGAAACGCCAACCCGTACGCCAAGTTTTGTAAGAACCCGGGGAGAAAATAAGCCTCGGGACGCCCGGTCCACTTGGCCACCAATGCGGAGACAAGTACCCCGGCGAACCCAGCCAGGACTTGTTGAAGTGGTTCGCGGCGTACCAATCGCCAGATCATGATCAACAACCCGGCGGCAACTGCTGCACCCACGGACCAACCCAGATTTTGCCCGGTTACTAAATACGCAACAACAAATACCGCGGTTGGGACCCCCGAGTCGATGATTCCGCGCCAGCCACCGATGGCCCGCTCCAGTAGTACCGTCTCGGCCCGCACATCGGCCTTTGTCTCATGCGCACCCAGATTCGAGCCGGGTGCATTCAAATCGGGTGCATTCGAGTCAGATGGATCGCTCATGATTAAACCGCCATCGGGAGGAGCTCGTAGCTGGGGTTGTACACAACGCGGGCATCGGGTGAGCAGATCAACCGTCCCGAAATAGTCATGCGGCGCCCGGTGGCGATCCCGGGGATGCGGCGGCGCCCGAGCCAAATTACGGTGAGGAACCCGGAGCCGTCAAAGAGTTCTATTTCTAGAGCGGGGGTGAGCTGCGTTGGCCGCAATGTCACCACCCGAACGGTGCCGGCAACGCAGACTAGGGCCCCGTGGTTGCAATCGCGAATTGGTACCACGCCTACCTCGCGCATCTCATCTTGAAGCTCGGCTGCTTCGACATCGGTCTGACTTCGCGTCCAACGCCGCCACCGCTTGGCCAGTGCAATCACCTGAACAGATTAACCCCACAGCAAACTTGGGTTGGCACCTGCCGCGCTAACGGGTCTCGGTCAACTCTGGCCCGCGGATGAATGGGGCAAGAATCGGACGGCCATCGGGCAGCACCGCCGGGGCCGAATGGGATGCGGGCGAATTGGGCAATTTCATCGGGATAGGTGCACCAACCGGCATGGCATCACCGCCGCGCACTACGACTAAGTCACGAACTAGCCCTTCAAGAATGTCTGCCTCCGGGCCGGGCTTGGCCGCCGCCCCAAGGAATACCGCACGCAAGAACCAACGGGCTCCGTCGATCCCGGCAAACCGAGCGGGCTGCATCTTGCCGTCGTCACCGGTTACCTGGGTCTGCAATTCAACCCCAAAAGTGCCGTTCACCTCTTCAACCAACCCGCCACTCTTGGTGATCGAACTCCTGATTTGACCTCGCACATCCTGCCACATACCACCAGATTTGGGTGCGGCATACGGCTGGACCTGGACTGCCGCACCAGGTTGCGCAAATGTTAATTGCGTGACGGAGCCGGTGGCCTCATCTGCCTGAACTTGCACATCAACACCCGGGGTGGCCTTGACCAGTAAGCCACCCAGATCCAGTCTTTCGATACCGTCCGAAAAATCGATCTCCGCTTCATCCCATGGGCCAAACTCGCGCGAGCTCATGAGGACACCGTACCCGCGTGGCCCCCGGTTGATCCAAATCCGCCCACGCCTCGGTGGCTGCCCGGTAATTCGGCGACTTCATCGACGAGCGCATGTGCTACCTGTTGCACGACCAATTGGGCAATGCGATCGCCCCGAGCCACCTCGATGGCGTTAGCGCTGTCGTGGTTGATCAAAATCACCCCGATCTCGCCGCGATACCCAGCGTCGATAACACCCGGTGCATTTACCACGCCTAACCCGGCCCGCAGCGCCAAACCGCTACGTGCGTGAACGAAAGCGGCGAACCCCGGGGGCAATGCGATCGACACTCCGGTTGGCACCAAAGCCCGCTTGCCCGGATCAAGATGCACGGCGGTTCGCGCACGAAGGTCCAATCCTGCATCACCGGGGTGCTCATAGGCGGGCAATGGCAGATCTGGGTCAAGCCGGGTGATGAGTAACCGCACGTCATGACTCATGGGTTTACCTCAACTTCGTGGCCGCCGGTTCGCCATGATGGACCACCGGACGCCCGGTCGGCAATCGCTATATCAATCTGTTCTTTGTTGCCGAACTTCATGAAGTGCTCAATCGGGACTTGTACGAAAAGCGCCGACGCGGCGATTGCGATCGCACCGTTAGCGTCGGTCAGTCGCCCGACCGCGGCGGTATAGACCTTGCGTCGCACTACGCCGGTAACTTTGGCCTCGATATGCAAAAT
>WLLZ01000024.1 GCA_009700485.1 Actinomycetota bacterium
ATTTACGCCGCATTTCAGTCTGAGAATCAGGCGCAGGTAACACCACGAGAGGATGAGAAATCATGACAAGTAAGGAATACGCTCCGGCCAAGAAGGTAGCCGCTGCCGCTAAGGCACCGGCCAAGAAGGTAGCTGCTGCCGCTAAGGCTACGACCACGAAGGCTGCCGGGACCGCCAAAGCCACCACGTCAAAGGCCGCTAACTCGGCAAGAGCGAGTCTGCCCTTTGATCTTCCCAAGTTCGATCTGGCCAAGTTCGATCTGGCCAAGTTCGAGCTGGCCAAGTTCGATCTGGCCAAGTTCGATCTACCTAAGTTTGAGCTTCCCAAGGTTGATGTCTTGAACCTGAATTTCAGCGCGATGGCAACAAGTGCTCGCACGCGGGTCGAGACCACGACCACCGACGTACGCAACTCGGTCAATCACGGCGTTACTTTGCTGCGCGAAGTAGTCGGTGTCTAAGAAAAGTAGATTCAGTAGAGGACGGGCCCGCGCCACTTGGCACGGGCCCGTCCATTCCTTTGTGGCCCTGTAATAACGTTCACCCATGTTCGGTGCCGTGCAGGACCTAGTGATGCTCGCGCTCTGGGTTATTACCTTTGGGGTGAAAGCTTTCGCTTTCGTTGATTGCCTGCGCCGGCGCCCCGATGCATTTGCCGCGGTTGGCCGCCAGACCAAAGTGCTGTGGGTGATCCTCACCGGCTTAGCGGCACTTACCGGTGTATTGCCACAGCTAACCCTGACAATCTTTGGTATTGCCGGCATCGTGATCGCCTTGATTTATCTCTTCGATATCCGACCGCGAATCATCGATATCACCAGGCGCTAGTTCGCCCTAGACGACATATTAAAGCCCTTAGTGCATCGCATCCGGTAAATTTAGGTAGTGAAGGTAGTCAAATTCTTGGACGCAGCACTATTTCTTTCCCTGAGCTGCAACTGCCGCTGCTGCAGCAATGGCGGCCTCAGGGTCGAGGTATTGGCCACCGGGCACGATTGGCTTTAGGTCTTCATCAAGTCGGTACACAAGTGGGATGCCGGTGGGGATGTTGAGTGAGGCAATGTCGTGGTCTGAAATTCCGTCAAGGTGCTTCACCATGGCACGCAGTGAGTTACCGTGCGCGGCAACCATCACGGTCATGCCGGCGCGAAGGTGCTCGGCGACGATGACGTCCTGCCAGTAGGGCATTAAGCGCTCAACAACATCGGACAAGCATTCGGTGGCGGGCAGCGCCTCTGGGGGTAGCGTGGCGTACCTTGCATCACCGGTTTGCGCCCACTTGTCCTTTGGGTCGATCGGCGGAGGCGGGACGTTGTATGAACGCCGCCACAGCATGAATTGCTCTTCGCCGTATTGCTCGAGGGTTTCCTTCTTGTTCTTACCCTGCAGGGCTCCGTAGTGGCGCTCATTTAAGCGCCAATTTCGGACCACCGGTATCCAGAGCCGATCGCAGGCATCGAGGGCAAGTTGCGATGTCTTGATCGCGCGCTGCAGAACTGAAGTGTGGACAATATCGGGGAGAATTCCGGCTTCTGCCAGTAACTCGCCACCACGTGTGGCCTCGGCCCGACCCTTGTCGGTTAGATCTACATCGACCCACCCGGTGAATAAGTTCTCTGCGTTCCAGACGCTCTCGCCGTGACGCAGCAGGATTAGGGTGTAGGGCGCGTTACTCATGGGTACATCCTGCCGGATAGCTAGTTTGGACCGCGCGCCTGATCGGCTTCGGTCAAGTGAGCGAAGGCCGCAAGATTGGCAGTGGACTCACCGCGGGAGATTCGCCAGGCCCATTCACGTTTAATGGAACCGGCAAACCCTAACTCGAGGATGGTGTTGAATGCGCCGTCGGAATACTCAAGGACTGAGCCGAGCACTCGGTCGAGTTCAGCCGCGGTGATGGAGTTGAGGGGTAGCCGGCCCGTTAGGTAGATGTCACCTAGGTGGTCGATGGCAAATGCGACGGCATACATGCGCCTATTGCGTTCGAGTAGCCACCGGTAAACGGCTTCGTGATTTTCTTCAGGGTTACGTGATACGAATGCATTTATGGTTATGGCGTGGGAGCCAACCGTCAAGGACATATTGGTTTGTAGTTTGCGTTCCCCTGGCAAAGTGATCACAAATGTGTCTTGACCAGATTGCTCATAGGTGAGTTCGCAGGATTTGAGATACTGGCGAATGAAAGTGATGGGTTCGGTGTTTGTCATGATTCGCTCAGGGGCCTTAACCGGGTAGTGCGGTAAGTTGGGCTGAAGATTGCCTGTTGGCTAGCGCTGCACGATAAGTAGCAATTAGTCCGGTGGTGGTTGCGCTCCACCCAAAGGTTGATGCGTGCATCCGGGCGCCGACCGAAAGTTCATGTAGGCGTTCTGGTTTGCTAATTAGGGCCCCAATTGCCTGTGAGTATTCGACTGGATCGTGGCTGCTGATCAGCACGCCACTCACGCCGTCGGCAACGGCGGTGCGAAGCCCCCCGACACTTGATGCAACAACCGGAGTTGCGCAGGCTTGCGCCTCTACCGCAACGAGTCCGAAGGACTCGGAGTATGAGGGCACTACGGCAATATCAGCGGCGCGATACCAGTTGGCGAGGGTTTGCCGGTCACCTGGTTGCTCAAAGCGGATTAGGTCGGTGACTCCTAACTCATTCGCGAGATCTGCAAGGGCGGTTGGGTGCTCAAGCCCGCTGCCTGATGGCCCGCCGCAAACCGTTATCACTAACCGATCATGAAGTGACGGGTCAGCGTGTACGAGATGGGCTGCGGCTTTGATCAAGATGTCTGGGGCTTTAAGTGGTTGAATGCGGCCCACGAACAAGAGCACAACCTGATCTTGTCGTAATCCGAATCCGGCACGTGCCTGCCTTTTGTCACCCGGGGTGAAAACATCTAGATCGACTCCAGGGTGGACAACATCTACGCGACTTGGATCTGCTCCGTACAAAGTAATCAGCTGGTCGGCTTCATCGATCGTATTGGCCACAAGGCGATCGGCGGCGGCTATGACTTGTTCCTCGCCGATTACCCGCATTGGAGGTTCTGGGGTATCACCTTGGGCTAGTTCGGCGTTCTTTACTTTCGCCATCGTGTGCATTGAATGCACAAGTGGCACATTCCACCTGTCTGCGGCTAGCCAGCCGACTTGCCCTGATAGCCAATAGTGCGAGTGAATTAAATCGAACCAACCCTCGGGGTGGGCTGCCTCAACACGCATTACACCAGCCGAAACGGCGCATAGCTGGGCTGGTAGATCTTGCTTGAGTAATCCCTCGTAGGGGCCGGCAGTTATGTGGCGAACTTTCACACCCGGCATAAAGTCGATGACGGGGGCTAGGTCTGAGGAGGTGGCACGGGTGAAAATTTCGACCTCAATCCCGCTCTCAGCCAATCGGCGCGCGGTCTCAACCACATAGACATTCATGCCACCCGCGTCGCCGGTGCCGGGTTGATCAAGTGGCGAAGTGTGAATTGAGAGCACCGCAATGCGTCGTGGGGTTTGCATACGGCGTGTCATGTGCAGTGTCTCCCTTCGGCCAGGGGTGAAAAATGGTTATGAAGTGATGTCTACAGCAACGTACGGTTCGCCGGTTACGACATTTATCACGCGTCGCGTGACTGAAACAGCATGGTCGGCGTACCGCTCGTAATACCTCGATAGCAAGGTGACATCGATCGCCGCTTCTACCCCGTGCGCCCAGGAGGGTGATAGCACGATGGTAAAGAGTTCACGGTGGCGAAAGTCCATTTCAGCATCGTGGATCGCGATCTCACTCGCCAAGGAAACATCTTTTGTGGCAATCACTGCGCCGGATTTAGAAACAATGGCTTCGGCGACACCACCCATGATTGCGAAGGTTGCGCGGAGGTCTTGGGGTACGGCGGCATTCGGGTAACGCATTCTTGCCTGCTTGGCTACGTGTTCGGCGAGATCTCCCATGCGCTCGAGTGAGGCGGCAATTCGCAGAGCACCGATAATTGAGCGCAACTCACTGCCCGTTGACCGCTTATCTTCCAGTAGTTCAAGGCATCGATCCTCTACGGCGCTGCACAGGGTGTCGATGTTGGCGTCCGCTTGGATTACCTTCTCAGCCAAAGATAGATCCGCGTCGAGCAGCGATTGGGTGGCTAGGTTCATGGCTGAACCCACCAGAGTCGTTATGGCCACGAGGTCGTTATTGACCAGCGTCAGAGGCCCTGGGTTGGCGGTTGGCATCGTTACCCCTCCTTGACCGTGGCGGCTCCCGGCGTGTCCGGACACCTAGCGTAAGGGGTCGCTTTGAATTGCGCCGCAATGGTGAACTGCAGGCTACGAAAAGGTTAATTATTCGCGCCGGAGGTTAATGCTGTGCGAACTAACGACGACCGGTGGCCGCCTTATTCGTTTCTTGAGCGGTTACGGCCTATCCTGCGAGGGTGGCAAGTCAACGTGTGGCTCCGGTGGCAGGTACCCCGCGCCTTGCGACGGCATCACATCGCGATGCGCTAACGGAAGTGCCCGAGGAAGTCGTGCGGGTACTTAGTGTGCTCCCATCCGCATCGATTGTGGTGGCCCCCGATGGCGCGGTGCTTCGGGCCAGTTCCCGCAGCATGGCCCTGGGCCTGGTGAGTCGAAATTTAGTCACTATCCCCGATATCTCGCACCTGATTGAACGGGTGATGGAGGACAACACCCCGCGCGAGCAAGAAATGCGAGTGCGCCGGCCACCACTTGGTCGTGAACTACTCGAGTTGCGAGTGCGGGTGGCGGCCCTGGGCACCGGTGCGCTGCTCGTGCTAATTGATGACTTGGCCGAAGAACGCAAAGTCGATGCGGTGCGTCGAGATTTCGTAGCCAATGTGAGTCACGAGTTGAAGACGCCCGTCGGGGCCCTTGCCCTCTTGGCCGAAGCGGTGCTCGCAGCGAGTGATGACGCAGTGCAGGTGCGGCATTTTGCTGAGCGGATGCAAATTGAAGCCGGGCGTCTCGGGAACTTAATTCAGGACGTAATCGACCTCTCCCGATTGCAGGGAGATGATCCACTCACTCACGCCCAGGTGATCAACGTCGATGAGATTGTCAATCGTGCGATCGATGAAGTCCGCACCGTAGCTGCCAATAGTGAAATTGAGTTCATCGAATCCATAAATAGCGATGGCGCCGTTTACGGCGACCTCAGCCAAATCCAGACAGCGGTTCGAAACCTGCTGGCTAATGCGATTGCGTATTCGCCAAATTCAACGAAAGTAGCTGTTGATACGCGAGTGGTTGGAGGCCTAATCGAGATCATTGTCAAGGATCAAGGGATCGGGATTCCCTCACATGAGCTTGATCGCGTATTCGAGAGATTCTACCGCGTCGACCCGGCTCGCTCGCGCGTAACCGGTGGCACTGGTCTTGGGTTGGCGATCGTGAAGCACGTCTGCCAAAACCATGGCGGCGAATGCACCGTGTGGTCCGAAGTTGGCGTCGGCTCGAGTTTCACCCTGCGACTGCCGGCGTATATTGTTCAACAATCTGGATCGACGGATGATTTCGCATGGAATGCCGTGGCGATTCCCGAAGAAGAGGTGAGTTCGTGACTCGGATATTGGTCGTAGAAGATGAGGAGTCATTCTCGGAGGCGCTTTCGTTCATGCTGCGCCGCGAAGGCTACGAGGTAGCGGTTGCAGGTGATGGGCACAAGGCATTAGAAGAGTTTGATAAAAATGGTGCCGACCTGATCCTGCTGGATCTCATGCTGCCGGGAGTTTCAGGCACCGAAGTGTGCCGACAAATACGTACCAAGTCAGTTGTGCCGATTATTATGGTTACCGCAAAGGATGGCGAAGTCGACAAAGTTGTTGGGCTCGAACTTGGCGCCGATGACTATGTGACCAAACCGTTCTCCTCGCGTGAGCTACTTGCCCGAGTGCGTGCGGTCCTGCGTCGTCAAGGTGACTTTGAAGAAATGCTCCCGCTGGTGGTTGAGGCGGGGCCGGTGCGGTTGGATATAGATCGTCACATTGTCAGTGTGCGCGGTGAGATGGTCGCAATGCCCCTTAAAGAATTCGACCTCCTTGAAGTTTTGGTCCGCAACAGTGGCCGAGTGATAACTAGGTCGCAGTTAATTGACCGGGTGTGGGGCCACGACTACGTCGGCGACACTAAGACCCTAGATGTGCACGTGAAGAGACTTCGGGCCAAGATTGAAGAAGATCCAGCCAACCCCGTGCACTTACTAACGGTTCGTGGCCTCGGCTACAAGATGGAGAACTAGCTAGCCGGTGGCAAAGTCGCTGGGTTAGGCGCGACTCCTTGGTAGATGCCGGCCGGTGGCACGGTTAAAACGTTTATATCCACGATGCCTGCGTCGCGGAATTGTATTTTCACGGGCACATACGTGCTGACCGGCGCGGTGAAATCATAGGAATTGATCCAAACCGAACTGTTGAATCCAAAAGAGACTGCTGCCCCAGCGGCAAGTTCGCCACCCCCGGGTGTGACATAAACCGGCAACTTGTTGATCTCTAGGCCAATAAGGGAGTCAGCGGTGTCACCTTGATTGACCAAGGTGGTCAGAAGGGTCGCGGTACTGGAGCCATCGGGTCCAAGAACCAACGTGGCATTTTCGATGCGAATCTGCCCGATTTGAGCCTGGGTGCCGTCACCGGAGTTGGTGAGGCTCTGCTCATTCGTATTTGCCTTAAACCCGCTGTAGCACCCGCTTAAGGTGCTTGAGAGGGCGATTGCGATCGTAGCTAAGACCAGGGCAGGGCGGGTGTGGCGCTTCAGGCGCAAAGAAGGGGTCACAGGAAGGAGGGTAGCGGAGCAAAAGGCACCGTCGCGAGCGGATCCCGTTCGCCTGGGCAGTCCATCGGAATTGATCCGAGTCAACCAGATGTTTCCCGTCAGAAATCATGAAAGGGGATCTTGACGTGGGCCTCGGAACCCATGACGATGATGGCGTGAATTCGAGTCTTGCTCTGACATTGGTCAATGTTGACTTGGGCCCGTATGGACCCGGATTGCACAAGATCGCGATTCGCGATGGCGTCATTGACGTAGTTGAGCCGTTAGCTGAGCGGGTTCGATCCGTTGAATCAGGTGCCATTGATTTGATGGGCTGCACGGTATTGCCGGGTATAGATGACTCCCACCTGCACGCTTTCTATTTTGGTCGGGCACTGGTTTCGGTTGATTTACAAAAGGCCGAGACGCTGGGTGACCTAAAAGTGATTTTGCGCAGTGCGGGCGCTGATGAATCTGGCTGGATCCGCGGGAACGGCTGGGATGCAGGCCGGATCCAAGGCACCGGGCCCGGCGGGACGGTGTGCGCGGCTGACCTTGACGAAGTAAAGCCGGACGTCCCGGTGTTCTTGACCGACATGACCGGACATCAGGGGGTTGGAAACTCACTCGTGATGCGGCTCGCTGGGATCACGGACAAGACGGATGATCCGGTTGGTGGATCCTTTATCCGTGATGAGTATGGCGTGCCATCTGGGCTCATCTTGGAAGGTGCCGTTCGGCTAGTTAATGAAGTAGCACCGGGCCTGTCACCGATCGCAGAACGTGCAGCAATTCTCACGGCGCAGGGAAATCTTTTGTCTCGCGGGATTACCGCATTTACTGACCCGGGCTTGGGTCCGGGTGCGGTGAGCTTGATGGAAGGCAGCGGGTACCTAAGCGCGGTCCAAGCCTACCGTGATCTGGCCGCCAGCGGGGAACTATCCGTGCGAGCGAATGTGATGCTGCTGTTTGGCGGTCTCGGTGGTACCACGGCAGCAGATGTGCGGGCTGGCTTGGCGGGATTTGGCCCGCCAGCCGCAATGAAGCCATTTGGCCGACTGGGGATTTCACAATTAAAGATATTTGCGGACGGAATCCCTCGCTCCAAGACCGCATGGGTGACCGAGCCATACGACGACTGCTCATGTGGGCACCTGCAGGTAGCCGGCAGCACTGACTCCGAACGTGTTGCCGAACTAGCTCACATGGTCGCCGACTCCGCAGCTGCTGGCTGGCAGATTGGGGCACATGCGATCGGCGACCGAACCGTCTCGGCCTACCTCGATGCCGTCGCCGCCACCACCGACCCTAAAGATCTTCGCCACTATGTCATTCACGGTGACCTAGTGCACCATGATGAACTGGAGCGGATGGCCGCACTGGGTGTAACTATGAATTCAAATCCAAGTATTCGCTGGGCTGTTGCCGCGGGAGCAACCACACTGTTGGGACGCGAAAGAAGTCTAGGCCGACAACCGCTTGCGGCTGCAGTCAGTGCAGGGGTTAATGTCGCGATTTCTTCGGATGCGCCGGTAACGGACCCGGACTGGCGAGTCATCATTGCAGCAGCAATGACTCGCTCACTGAAGAACGATCCGCACTATTCGGATGATCAGAAATTAACCGGCCTTCAGGCGATTGACGCATTGACCATAAATGGTGCTTGGCAGAGCCACGCTGAGAGCTGGAGAGGGAAGATTGCTCCTGGCTACGCCGCGGATCTGGTCGTAATGGATCGAGTGCTCGACTTCGATGAGCCATGGTCGATTCCGGAATGTAATGTTCGTGCAACCGTGATTGGCGGTATCATCGAATTTGGAGAGCTTGCATGAAAAAAAACGTTGTAGTCATAGTTGCGGATCAATTGCGTGCAGACCATCTTGGTTTCATGGGAAAAGTTCCAGTAAATACCCCGCACCTTGACGCCTTGGCTCGGGAAAGCCATGTTTTTGAAAATGCTTATGTCTGCAACCCGGTGTGTATGCCTAACCGCGCGACCATCATGACCGGTAGGTGGCCGTCTGCTCATGGTTTGCGCACGAACGGAATCCCGCTTGATCCAGACGCGAAGACTTATGCGCGGGCAATGCGAAATGATGGATGGCAGACAAGCGCGGTAGGGAAATTACACTTTCAGCCGATGGGGTACCCATTTGAGGAGTACCAACTTGATGAAATCCGCGAGACTATCCCCGAACTTTATGAGCGAGCGGTAACAGGAAAATTTGGCGAAGACTTTCGATCTTGGGAAGATATAGATTGGCACTTTGAGCAGGAAGTTCAGTTGCCCGATGATTATTACGGCTTCGACAATGTAACTCTGGCATCTGGGCACGGGGATCGAGTTTCAGGTAATTACGCCCAATGGGCCCGAAGTCGTGGGTGGGATCCGCAAACACAGGCGGGCTTGACTAATGCGATCTCTGCTTACCCAAGCTGGGATCACGTGTATGAAAGTCCGGTACCTGCTGCCCTTCACCCGACAACCTTCGTCACTGAAGAGTCGATTTCTCGGATCGAAAAGTTTGCCAAGGATGGGTCGCAGTTCTGTCTACTCGTATCCTTCCCGGATCCGCATCACCCCTTTGCGCCACCAACCGAATACTTCCATCGACATGATCCAGCCGATATGCCAGTTCCTGAAACCTTCAATGATCCACACGAGAGCTCACCGGTCTATATAAAGCGCTTGATCGAGAAACGCGGGACTCCTGGTATTGATCCCATGATGGTGTGGGCGCCAACCGAAGATCAATATCGTCATGCCCTCGCGGCAGAGTTGGGCTCAATAGAGTTCATTGATGATTCTGTTGGTCGCATCTTGAAGGTACTATCGGATTTAGATCTAGACGAATCAACAGTTGTAGTTTTCACCTCGGATCACGGTGACATATTTGGGGATCATGGTTTGCTACTAAAACATTTCTCGCATTATCAAGGAGTTTTGCGGGTGCCTTTGATAATCCGTGACCTTACTACCGGTAGCGGAGTTCACAACGAACTTGCTTCAAGTGCCGACATTGCACCAACGATTCTTGATCTTGCTGGAGCCCCGGCTTTGCCAGGAGCTCAAGGCTATTCGCTGCGTGAATTAATGAATGGCAACGGCGATGGTGGTCGCACCGCTTTGCTAGTTGAGGAAGATCAGCCTTTTGGAGTCGAGGATCTTGTCGGCCCAGTTCGTATTAGAACCGTGATCACTGAGAATCTGCGCTTAACTGAGGTAGCTGGCAAAGGGATAACCGAACTCTACGATCTTCATGCGGACCCAGACGAGCTGCAGAATTTAGTTGGTCATCCCGGGGCAGATAAATTGCTCGCTGAGGCTCGGGCGGTCATGCTGCAGGAGGTTCTTCGCGTAGTTGATGACTCAGATATTCCATTCCATGCTGCCTAGGTGTTATTCCTAGTAGTGGTGACTGGGTTTGGTACGGGGAACGGTGACACGATGTCCCCTGTTAAGTTGTCAATGCGGTTGGCTTGAAAGTTATTGGTTAACCGAAAACGAGCTGAGGAAACGTAACCCTCCATATGCTGGGAAGTACGATTTGCCCAGGGTGGGGGTAGATCGTTTCGGCCCGAATGGTTTTCGGATTTCGGCTGAAATTTGGCTGATCTTCGCCTAAAGTTCGTGTTAAGCGGCAGGGCGACTGCCGATAAATATAGGAGGTCTCGAGTGAGAAGACGTGTGCACAAGGTAGCGGCGGCAGCCGCAACGATGGCTGTGATTTCGACAATGATAGCCGGTGTGACAGCAACTCCGGCTGCGGCCGCGGAGACAAATATCAAGGTAGGAACCGTAGCGATCAATGCCATGGGGCAGATTGCCTGGGCGCAGTCGGCTGGAATATTCAGGAAAAACGGCGTTAATGTGTCGGAGATAAAGATTTTCCCGGCGCCACCACCCACGCTCGCCGCTCTGGCTGCTGGAGCTGTTGACTTTGCGTATGCACCATCGATTGCGGTCATCAATGCCTACGCAAATGCTGGCATGGCCCTAAAAGTTGTTGCACCCGCCGACGGTTATCGTCGCAGTGAATTGGCTAACGCCAAGAAAAACCCAGTTGTGGCTGCCAAAATGGACGACACCGGGGTGTGCATTGATCCTGCTAAAGGGATAACTAGCTGGAAGGACCTCGAAGGCAAGACCGTTGCCTTACCAGCCCGAAAGACACAGGGAGAGGTAACGATCGCACAGGCCATGGTCCAAGCGGGTGGGCAACCGGGAACCGTGAATTGGGTCACCATGCCGTTTGGCTTGATGATTGATAGCGTTAAAAATGGAACGGTTGACGCTGCATTCACGGTGGAGCCGTTCACGTCACTTTGTGCGGCAGGGGGGATGAAGAACCTCGGTAGCCCAGGCATTCAATTCTTTACAATTGAGAACGCCGTCGGACTTTGGGTGACAACAGCGGCATATGCAGCTGCCAATCCCGCCGCGGTTCTTGGCTTCCAAAAGTCGATAGCCCAGGTGCACAAATTTGGCAATACGAGTGCAGGATGGGACAAGTTGCTTCAGTCGGCGAACCCCACTTACACCCAAGTTGACTTAGCCACTGCGCGAAAGGCAAGCCCTTCGTACTTCCCACCAACAGTTGTTGCTCTAGATCTCAAGGGTCCTGCTGACAAGATGCTGGCCCTTGGGTACCTAACGAAACCGTTGGACATTAAGGGATTGCTTTACCCTCAATACCGCGGCTAAGGACCTAACGGAGGTTTGAGACCTCGGATAAGTTAAGGAGTCGTTTTGCTAGGGCTGGTCCGAAGGATCCCCGCTGGAATTGTTTCGGCGGTCGTCGCGCTTCTTGCGTGGCAGATTATTGGATCCTTCGGCCCCCTGGCGGGCGACTCTTTCGCTACGGCGAGTGAGGCTGTAATAGCACTCTTCCAACTATTGGGAGACCCGGTTTTTTGGACGGCAGTATTCGCAACTTTGCAGATGGCAATAATCGGGTTCGTTTTATCGCTCGCTGTAGCCGTGCCAATTGGCCTACTAATTGGACTAAGCCGGTTTGCCTACCGGTCGTCAAAATTCACATTCGACTTCTTTAAGGTAATTCCACCCATTGTCCTTATCCCAATCGCTATTCTCGTGATCGGCCCCAGCATCGCCATGGGGGTTGCCTTAATTGTGTTTGCAAATGTATTTGCCGTCGCCATCCAGACTGCCTACGGAGTGCGTGACGCTGATCCCGTACTAATCGAAACAATGCGCTGCTACCGCATGAATCTACTGCAGCAGATTCGATTTGCCCGACTTCCAAGTGCTGCGGTTCAAATTTCAATTGCTGCTCGAATTGCTGCAACGGCGAGTCTAATTGTGGCCGTGGTAGCCGGATTAGTTGGAGGCGCGCCCGGGCTCGGAAGCCTCTTGGCGCTTTACCAGTCCGCAGGCACAGCGGATCGCACATACGCGGTTGTGCTCGCTCTAGGTATTTTGGGTCTTGCCGTATCGCGTTTAATCGTTCGCGCGCAACGACGAATCATTTTTTGGAGTGGACGGTGAAGCGCGTCTGGCCATGGTTCTTGGCCGTTCTCATAGGTGGATGGCTTCCAGTAGCAATGATCGCTTGGTGGTGGAATGCAAGCGCGGGTTCAGTTGATCCATTTTTTCCACCGCTGGAAACAATCTGGGAACAGTTCAAATTCAACTGGATCTGGCAATACTGGGGAATTCATGTAATGCCTACGCTTCAGAATCTCATTACGGGGTTCCTTCTCGCGGTTGCAATTTCAATTCCCCTTGGCGCGCTGATTGGATCTTCACCGGTCGCGGCACGCTACGTTGAACCGCTTGTTGACTTTGTTCGATCAATCCCCCCTGTGGCCCTGATTCCGATTTTTATTTTACTATTAGGGCTAGATTCATCAATGCGAATCATGTCGGTGGCATTCGCAGCTTCCTTCCCGATCCTCCTCAGTGCGATCGAGGGTGTCCGCACGACTAATGGTGTCCTGCTTGACACGGCGACTGTTTTTCGGCTGACGCGAAGTCAGGTTCTATGGCGGGTACGCCTGCCCAATGCGCTTCCTACCATTTTTGCTGGGTTGCAGGTGAGTTTCCAAATTGCATTCATCGTGGCGATAGCCTCAGAAATTCTAGGCTCAGGTTTCGGGTTAGGCGCCTTCACGTTGATAGCTACCGACAGTTTTATGATATTGGACGCGTGGACTGGTGTGCTGCTCCTTGGAATTCTTGGGTATCTTCTGAATATTGTCTTTGATGTCGTCGAACGCATTTCCTTACGCTGGTATTTCGGGCAGAAGAAGCTTGTTTAGATGACGGAGGAAATGTGACAGCGCCAGCGATAGTCGTGCGTGACGTGTTCATGGATTACCAAACACCAACTGGTGTAAAACATGTGCTCGGGGGTATCTCCTATGACGTCTCTGAGGGACACTTCGTATCTATCGTTGGTCCATCGGGTGTCGGGAAGACGACGTTGCTGCGTCTCCTGACTGGCCTTGCGCAGCCCACGAAGGGTGAAATTCTGGTGGAAGGCAAGCCGCTGATGGGAGCGCCCGAGGGTCTTGCTGTAGTGCTTCAGGACTACACACGTTCCCTTATGCCGTGGCTGACAGTTGAACGGAATATCGCCTTACCCTTACGTAAGTCGAAGCTGAATAAGTCCGATGTGCGCGAGCGTATTAGGTCGTCACTTATTGAAGTTGGGCTCGAGGGCAGCGAGAAGGCGTACCCTTGGCAACTCTCTGGAGGAATGCAGCAACGGGTCAGCATCGCTCGAGCGCTGGCGGTCCGGCCCAAGATTTTGGTAATGGATGAGCCCTTCGCCTCGGTGGACGCGCAGACCAGATTTGACCTTGAGGATCTGGTCCTCAAGGTAAGGGAGGACTTTGGGATTACAACTGTCATGGTGACCCATGACATTGATGAGGCGACTTATTTGTCCGACGAAGTTGTTGTGCTTTACGGCACGCCGGCTAAGATCAGTGAGGTAATAGTCATCGATCTGCCGTTTCCACGGAGTCAGGTTGAGACTCGAAACGACCACAAATTCTCGGAGCTCCGCACTCGTATTTATGAGAAGGTTCGTGGTTTGGGCTAGGAGGGATTGCAATGGCAAGGCATGCTGAGATTGCGGGTGCGGGCATCGCTGGCCTGGGCTTAGCGTGCCAGCTCGCTGAGTCTGGATGGACCGTTCGCGTCCATGAACGATCACAAGAGGTCCGGGAGTCGGGCGCGGGGATAGCCCTTGGTCAAAACGGTGTAGACGCCATGCGATCCATTGGTGCCTTTGATAGAGCAATCGAAGGCGGCAGCCAAGTTAGATATTGGAATATCGTGGATCAGTGGGGTCGTGTGGTGCAAGAGGAGCACTTAACCAGCGAACTCTTCTCTATCCCTCGCAGTTCGCTTCTTCGCGCGCTACATGAACGTGCGCTTTCCCTGGGCGTCGAGGTATTAACCGGCTCCATTGTGGTCGGAGTGCGGCATGGCTCGTTGCTCTTAGGGGAGGGCCATGAAATGAAGGGAGATCTCATTGTTGGGGCGGATGGCACTGGTTCGAAGGTTCGCAATGCACTTATCAGTCTGGGACTAAAGGTGCGGCGCATTGATCTAAAGGTTGCTGGGTTGCGGGCCTGCATGCCCGCGGTAGACACTGACCCAAGTGACGCAATGCTCGAGTGGCTTTCAGGCAAGCGCCGTGTCGGGTTAATTCCCCTTGATGGCAAGGATCAGGTTGCCATCTACATGTTTTGTCCGCCGGAAGATATCGGCGGCCGAAAGGCGCCAATCGATATTGACTCATGGAGTGCGAGTTACCCCCACTTGAGAACGGCATTTGAGCGGGTTCCGCGAGATAGCACATGGGGTGAGGTCTGGGAGACCCACTGCTCTGCCTGGTCACTTGGCAATACCGTCCTCATTGGCGATGCGGCGTTCTCGATGGCACCGAACCTTGGGCAGGGGGGATGCACAGCGCTTCAAGCAGCCATCACGTTGACTCAAGCACTGGCAAATTCAAAGTCGGTTGAGGACGGTTTGCTCGCTTGGCAAGCGCAGGAACGGCAGCATGTCGATTATGTTCAGCGGTGGTCGGGCCGCTATAGCCGACTATGCTCCAAAACTCCGGCTCCCTTGCTACGTAGCCGTTCGCGGCTGTTCGGGGCTTGGGGTCGATCAAAGCGGCTCAATGACCGGTTCGCCGGCGTCGAGGCGAGGCTAGTGGCGTCTTCCTGATGGGGGCGGTGCCTGAGCAATGGGCTGATTCGGTCAGCGATAAGTCTGGCGCACCAGTTTTTGGGCTCGCTGGGAGTTCCAATTTTCGGTTTCTCGCTCGTTACCGCGAGCTTGGTGGAGATTTTGTGCCGGTGCAGCATGAGGCAGGTGCAGTGGCGATGGCTGCCGGGTGGGCAGAAGCAGCAGACCGGGTAGGCGTCGCGAGTGTGCATCAAGGGCCGGGATTCACAAACACGCTCACAGCCCTGGTCGATGCCCATCGCGCACGAATTCCAGTAATAGTGGTGACTGGACACGATTTGGATTCCATGAGTCACCAGCATGTTGATACCGAGGGGCTATGTGATCGCTTGGGGGTTGCCTACCTGGTACCTGATTTGATAAGCGATGACGTCATCTCAGAGACAATGGATCAGGCAGCCGTAAATAGGTGTCCCGTCGTACTTCTGCCACCAAGGCAGATTTCGCTCCGATCTGCGTTCACTCTGGATTACTCTGAGGAACTTGCAAACGAGATTCCGAACAATGTCATCTGCCAAATAGAAGGCGCTCGGCGAATAGCCATCGTCGCAGGTAGGGGCGCCGTTCGATCTGGAGCTTTGCACCGGATCGCTTCACTAGCTGATCAACTAGGTGCCCTGCTGGTGACGTCCGCAGCCGCGCACGGAGCATTCGCGGATAATCCGAGGTATGCGGGAAGCATTGGGGGTTTCGCGACTGAGGCCACAACCGAGGCAATGCGTACCTGTGACACGGTAATCGCATTTGGCGCGTCACTTGATCGTTGGAGTACTGCCGGTGGACGGATATTTGGCGAGAGCGCGCACGTCGTTCGGGTAGACCCGTGGACACTACGTGAGGATCCTGTGATCTTTGGCGTTCGAATGGACGCTGGAAAATTCGCTGAGGAGTTGGCTGCGATTGTTCCCGCCCGGGCTCGTGGATCGTGGGCGTTAGATGCGGCCAGTGCTGGGCGAGCGCCACGGGCTCTGGGCACACCCGCATTAGGTTTGGACCCGCGCCAGGTGTTACGTCGTCTTGACCAGTTAATACCCAGTCACCGTCGGATCGTGCTCGATTCTGGTCACTTTATTGCACTTGCGGCGATGTATTTAACGACAATTGATGGTCCGCACGTTCACTTTGGTCAGGATTTTCAAAGTGTTGGACTTGGCTTGGCCAAGGCGATTGGCGCGGCGCTTACAAATGATGGTCGGATAACAGTTTGTGTACTGGGTGATGGTGGCGCAGGAATGTCAATTATGGAACTGGCGACAGCCGTCGAGCTACGAATTCCACTGCTAGTCGTCCTAATCAATGATGCGGCTTACGGAGCTGAGGTACATGATTTTGCTCCCACCGGCGTCGATGTTTCTGTCGCTCAATTCACACTGAAGAATTGGGCTGATATTGCCAAGGTACTCGGAGCTGAAGCCAAAACAGTTCGCGAACTATCGGATCTGGATGCGATTGGATCGTGGCTGGATAACCCAGCTGGGCCGTTTTTACTTGACTGCCAGGTCGATCCGACTATCGACGCAACAACGGTGATGACTGATGAGGGTGTCGCTGAATGGTCGTGCGCGGAATAGTTCGACTCCGAGGCGATGTCTGTGAGCCAAGGTAAGTCGGGTGCCGCGAAGCGTGCAGCAAGACAGGGGATAGGGATTTAGCAGGTGTTTGCCTGCCTTTTTGGGGTGTGATCCACCCCAACCTGGGCGTGGTATTCTTAGCGTCTTCGAGAGGGGCTTTTTCTATGGCGTTCAGCGTCGGTGACACCGTCGTCTATCCACATCACGGGGCGGCACTCATTGAGGCTGTTGAGATCCGGACGATAAAAGGCGAGGACCGTGAGTACCTGGTTTTGCGGGTGGCTCAGGGTGATTTGACCGTTCGCGTCCCCTCCGACAACGTAGATTTAGTCGGTGTCCGAGATGTCGTAAACGCCGAGGGCCTAGAACGCGTATTTAACGTTCTGCGCCAGCCGTACACCGAAGAGCCGACTAACTGGTCACGGCGCTATAAGGCAAATCTTGAGAAACTCGCCTCAGGCGATGTCATCAAGGTGGCCGAGGTGGTCCGCGATCTTTGGCGACGTGAACGCGAGCGTGGCTTGTCCGCTGGCGAGAAGCGCATGCTGGCCAAAGCCCGGCAGATCCTGGTGAGTGAACTTGCCCTTGCTGAGAAGACTAATGAGGACAATGCCGAGGCGATCCTCGACGAGGTCCTAGCTTCTTAGCCGGTGGTGATCTAGGTGGGGCGCACCGCTGCGCTAGTACCGGCGGCAGGTCGGGGTGAGCGTCTTGGCCCAGGTACTCCAAAAGCATTGCGGCAACTAGCGGGTGTACCGATGTTTGTACACGCCGTCAACGCACTCACAGAGTCGCGCGCGGTTGATCTAGTTATTGTCGCAGTGCCGGCCGAAAGCGTTGACGAAGTTAGTGCATTGCTGGTGCAGCAGCAGTTCAACGCCGATGTCAGTGTCGTTGCCGGCGGCGACACTCGACCAGAGTCTGTTGCGCGGGCTTTGATTGGTCTTCCCGCTGACGTTGATGTGGTGCTCGTTCATGATGCAGCCCGCCCACTGGTGCCGCCGGAGTTGGTAAGTGCTGTTGTTGCAGCGGTGCGGCAAGGCCACCATGCGGTGGTGCCGGGTGTGCCGATGGTCGACACGGTCAAAGAGGTGAACGCTAACTCGGATGTGATTGCGACCCCGCCGCGGTCATCACTTCGCGCTATCCAAACACCACAGGGCTTCGCGCGCGAGGTTCTGCAAGCGGCGCATGCCGCTTTGGACATCGATGAAACTGTAATCACTGACGATGCTGGCATGGTCGAGCGAATGGGAGTAACAGTGCACGTGATTGCGGGGCACGAGGAAGCTTTCAAAGTCACGCGTCCGATAGACCTTATTTTGGCCGAAGCGTTACTGGCGAAGCGGCGGGCTTCGGGTGCCGTCTAGCCATCGAAACTTCTCGATCCCTCTGGTGGGCATCGGGGTTGACGTTCACGCATTCGATTCAAGTAGGCCGCTATGGCTAGCCGGTTTGTTTTGGCCTGCTGCCATTGGCCTGAGCGGGCACTCGGATGCCGATGTTGCAGCACATGCAATTTGTGATGCCCTTTTGGGCGCCGCCGGCCTGGGTGATCTGGGATCAGTGTTCGGCACGGAGGATCCGAAGTACTCGTCCGCATCCGGGGTTACCTTGTTATCGGAGGTCGCTGGGTTGGTGCGTAAGTCAGGATTCACTATCGGCAACGCCAGCGTGCAAATTATCGGCAATGAGCCGCGAGTCGGGCTGCGCCGCCAGGAGGCTGAAGACGTACTTTCAGCGGCTATCGGCGCCCCGGTGCGTGTCTCGGGCACCAGCACCGACGGCCTGGGCCTGACGGGCCGCGGTGAGGGCTTAGCTGCCATGGCCATTGCCAGTGTCGCTTCCTCTAACACGGAGATCTAGACTGCTACATATGAAAACCCAAATCCCTGATTCGGTAAAGCCCTGGTTTGACGCACCTGAGTTCGCAACAATCGCCACGATGCTCCCTGATGGTCAACCGCACCTATCGGTGGTGTGGGTTGAGCGCGACGGCGATGAACTCCTAGTCTCAACGGTTAAGGGTCGCAGAAAGCACCTAAATATCGAAAAGAACTCCAAGGTAACTTTGTTGGTCTACCCCAAAGAGGCCCCGTACTCATATGTCGAGGTCCGGGGCACTGCCACCATGACCGAAGAGGGCGGCCGTGAGCTGATCGACCGTGCCGCGAAGGCTTATATGGACCTTGATCGCTACCCCATGGACGACGGCACCGATAACGTGCGGGTGGTCGTTCGCATCACTCCAAAAAAGATCGTCACGTTGCTGCGGTAGCCTTCGCCTGTGCCTCCTTCCCTATCTTTTTATGACACTTCCACGCGGTCAGTGCGTGAGTTCGTGCCCATCTCCCCTGGCAAGGTCGGTGTTTATCTGTGCGGGGCCACGGTTCAGGCGCCGCCCCATGTTGGCCACATCCGCAGCGGGGTCGCATTTGACGTGTTGCGTCGGTGGCTAGTTGCTCGAGGATTTGACGTCACTTTCATCCGCAATGTCACCGACATTGACGACAAGATCATCCATAACGCGGGCCACGATGATGTGCCATATTGGGTGGTGGCGATGCGCAATGAACGCGCATTCACTCGCGCTTACGAGGCGCTCGGGTGCCTGCCGCCAACCTATGAGCCCCGGGCCACCGGCCACATCCCCGAAATGATTCAAATGATGCAACGGCTGATCGAAGTGGGTCATGGCTATGCGATGAACGGCGATGTTTATTTTGATGTGCGCGCATTTGAGGGGTACGGTAAATTAAGTGGACAGCGCATCGACGATATGTTGGCATCTCCTGATTCAGAGGCGCAGATAAAACGTGATGCCCGTGATTTTGCTATGTGGAAATCAGCCAAGCCTGGTGAACCGTACTGGGATACCCCATGGGGCCCTGGCCGCCCCGGTTGGCATATTGAGTGTTCAGCTATGGCAGAGAAGTACCTGGGTCCGCATTTTGATATCCACGGTGGTGGCCTAGACCTTATTTTTCC
>WLLZ01000025.1 GCA_009700485.1 Actinomycetota bacterium
TGAACCCGCCGATCCCACTCACATCGATTCTCGCCACAAGTGCAGTATGTACCAAAGTGCTTGCAATTGCAAACGCGGGTGCTAACAGGGGCTAGCGCGTCCTCAATAACCCACACCAGCCCGGCCGCGCCCAACTAGTGGCACGCTGTCCCCCATGAGGGCGGTAGTGCAACGCGCAGCGGGCGGCCAAGTGAGCGTCGACGGAGAATTAGTCGGTGCATTTGGCGGGCCGGGCCTGGTGATCTTGGTTGGGGTAACGCATTCCGACACCGCGGCAGCGGCCATGGCACTAGCGGACAAGATTTATGACATGCGGCTCTTCTCACATGAGCATGCAACAGCTGTTGGAGTCGAACTACCAGCTGATGCGAGCCGCGAACTTTCGGCGGCAGAGCTAAAGCTTCCAGTCCTTGTTATAAGTCAATTTACTTTATACGCCGAAACCAAAAAGGGGCGCCGGCCCACTTGGGATCAAGCGGCACCGCGTCCGGTGGCCGAGCCACTAATTGATGTATTTATTCAGAAGCTTCGCGACCGGGGTGTTGACGTTGCTACCGGGCGCTTTGGCGCCGACATGCAAGTGTCGCTGGTCAACGACGGCCCATTAACTATTACCGTCGAAGTTGACGGTTAACGGACGCCCTGACCAGCGACACCTGTCACTGAACTACTGCACTAACTCGCGGATACCCCCGCTGGCTCTGCCGAACCATTTGTGTTACTCGCTGTGGTAACACAAAAACCAAATGAGGTAACCGTTTGGCCAGGTGCCAGCTGAGCCGCCCAAGCAGCCGGATTTACTGTTACTGCGGTACCAGATCGGGTAAGCGTGCCACTCCAAGACTGCGAGATCACTGCCGAAGTCGGCAAGCTAAAACGCAGTGCCCAACCGTTAATGGCTTGTGACCCAGTGTTCTTGGTTTGCACACTGCGGCAGTAGCCGCCATCCCAGGTCGAATCCTTCACCATGGTGACCGCGATGACTGACCCATTCGAGGCGGTGGGTGTCGGGGTCGGGGTCGGTGTCGGGGTCGGTGTGGGTGTCGGTGTCGGTGTGGGTGTCGGTGTCGGTGTCGGACTCACCGTAGGTACCGGCACCGTGCCGCCGTCCGTATGCGTTGTTGCTGTTACCGCGGCCGGAGCTGCGCCGTTTACACACACCCCGGTGTCGGTGTAGGCGGTGCCGGCATTAGCGCCAGCCCAACTTGGTGGGGTAACGATCACGTGATTACCCGACCGCACAAAGGTGCCGTTCCACGATGTCGAGATTGTTCCACCGGTAGACAGGTCGAATTCGATTCTGTCGATGATGATCCGATTGGTGGTGCCATTTTGAACGCCGAGTTTTCCGCACCAGCCACCAGCCCACGATGAGTCAGTGACGATTTTCGACGTAATGACCCCGTTGGTGATCCCTGGATTCGACGGAGTTGCGGTCGGAGTAGCTGTTGGAGATGCGGTCGGAGTAGCTGTTGGAGATGCGGTCGGCAATGGAGTCACCGTGCCGTCAAATGCAATCGCCTCCTTGTTCATCAGCGAACGCAGCAAAGCCATCTTGTCGGTGTTTATGGTCTTCCAATCGTCCAACAGCACGCCACCGGTATCGCCGGAGTTAGGATTCCAGGCCCAGAACGTCCAGCTCATATTCTTACGCCCCAGGTAGTCCGCGAACTGTCTGATCCATCGACCTTCGGTGGTGTCCAAACCGACATTCTTGGCGCCGAACTCACCGATCAAAATTGGAGCAGTTCCCGAGTCCGCCAGATAACCGAATCCCTTTGTCCAACGGTCGGCCAAAATCGATGCTTGATTTGGATCAGAGAACCAGGGCTGGGCGAATACTCCCGGGCCGTATTCATGTGGTGAGTAAACAAGCTTGTTCGACTTTGATAGGCGCACCGGATTAGCGCGCACGCCTTCAAGGTTGCCGCCCCACCAATGTCGATCAAGTAGTTGCCCGCCAGCAACTTGACCCTCAATACCTTCAACAATAATCAACATGTTGGGGTTCTGGGCAAGCACCGCATTGCCAGCAAGTTCTGCAGCCCGGCGCCAGTCGGTAGCACCACCGGTACCCCAAGTCGCCGAGCCATGGGGTTCGTTCTTCAGGTCAGCTGCGATAACATTGGGCTTATCCGCATAGCGTTTGGCTAGCGCCTGCCAGGTGGAGACCCAATTGGCCTCGGTATAACCGTTCTGCCCGTACCAAAGGTCATACATAAACCCGTCATCAGCTTGCGAGTGGTTGTCGAGAATGATCATCAAACCTTGATTCGCGGCTTCATCAATGATTACGTCCATCACCTGTTGCGGGGTCTTGCCGGCTAGAGCCGCATTTCGCCCGTTCGCATAGTCAATGCCGCTGGTTGTCGAAGCCGCCATCGCCTGCAAAGAGAACGGCATCCGGATGGTGTTGAAGCCTTGGGCTTTGATCTGGGCCAGCATTTCCTTGTAGTCGCGGCTCCATAAGCCGTGGGGTGCGTGGTTGGCGGTTTCGAACCCAAACCAGTTGACACCTTGCAAAGTGATGGTTGCCCCGGTGGCATCAACGATTTTGCTGCCACTTGTTGAAAGCGGCAAGGCCGGCAGCCCAGTAGCTGCCGATGCGGTAGGGGAAGCAAGCACCCCAACCCCGGCCGCGGCCAAGGTGGTGAGGATTACGCCCAATACGAGCGAAATTACGGTATTGCGATGAATTCGAGGATAGGTAGTTGAGAACATGTCCTAGGTATACCCAGCCGATCCAGTCTTAAACCTAAATTGTTAAATAATTCTCTTGGGCTGCGGGCACTTCGCCCTCGTCGGTACGAATTGTGAGTATTGCCTCAATGGGAACATTACGTTTAACTATGGCGGTAGCCACCGGGCCAAGTTCATAGTGACGTGCGCCGGTGCCCACCCAACCCACCTCCTTATCGCCTGCAAAGACTGGCGCACCGTGGCCGGGAAGGATTTCAGCGGACCCATCAAGATGTAGCAGAACTAGGCGCCGTGGTGGTTTACCCAGGTTTTGTACCCGCGCAACAGTCTCCTGACCGCGGTAACAGCCCTTTTGTAGATGTACCGCCGAGCCAATCCAGCCCACTTCGTGGGGCAGGGTCTTGTGATCAGTCTCAGCACCCATTCTTGGCATGGCTGCCGCCACCCGCAAGGCCTCCAGTGCCCAACTACCGGATTGCGCCGGTGCCTTCTCGAGTCGCGAATTCAAATCCTCTCGCGCGATAATCACCTCACGACCGAGCAGGCCGCGACCGGCAAATGGCTCGGGAACCAGCCACGTCGGGTGCAGCGGATCAACCTCAGCAATTGGCTCCCACACGGCTGCGAATTGAGACGTGACATTTGTAATTTCGACTCGCAACATGAATTGCATCGATTTCAAATATTTTTTTAGCGAGTCGGCGGTGCCCGGTTCAACAATTAGCCACGAGGTCTCGCCGTCGTCAACCAGGTGCAGTTCATGCTCTACATGCCCATGTGGGCTCAAAATTAGGACGAGCGCCGACTCATGTGGCTGGAGGTTTTCGAGATACTGGGTTGTTAGCGTGTGTAACCAGGTGAGGCGATCGGGGCCTGTCACCGTGACAACCCCGCGATTTGAGATGTCGACGATGCCAATGCCTTCAACGAGTAACCGCTGCTCACGATGCGGATCCCCGAAATGCCACGCGATTGACTCGTCGGCGGTGCCGGCGGGACCCGCGACCGCGTGCGGCAAATCCAATGAACTCACAATTCGTCGTCCGTTAAATCTTCGCCTGACTTGCCTTCGCACTTTGCACAATGCCCATGTATGGACATATGCGAGATATCAGTCGTGAAACCTTGTTCACTTCGCAGGCGCTCGACAAAAGTTGAGGCAACAGCGGCGGGAACACTGGCGACCGCCGAGCAGCGATCGCACACCAGGTGGATGTGGAGTTCTTCATCGACCGCGTGGTACGTCGGGGCGCCGTGCCCAATATGCGCATGGGTAACTAGCCCAACACTCTCGAGGACCTCGAGAGTTCGATAAACCGTTGATAGGTTCACCCCGGTTGCGGTTCGCTGCACTTCGACCAAAATGGTTTCGGGAGTACCATGCTGTAAACGCTCGACCGCTTCAAGTACTAATTGGCGCTGCGGGGTAATGCGAAAACCGTGTTCGTGCAGGCGTCGATCCCAATCTTCACTCGCCACTTTGTTCTCCCTCGCCAACCCGGAACAAAGTAGCCGCTAGGTGATTGGTCATGCTTTCGCCCATCGCTGCCATGTCAAATGTCCATAGCAATTGGCCTTCCACGAGACCATAAAGCCGTTGGCCATCGGTGTACTCCTTCGCACTTTCGGTGCGCGCAACAACATCAGTCCGCAATTCGGCCCGCGCGCCGGTGATAACTGCGTCCTCGATGCCAGTTACCTCAATTTGGCCGTACCAAACTTCGGCGTAACCGGTCGGGTGTGCCAGTTGTACTTCCAGACGATTATTTGGCCGTGGGCGCCAAAATCCAGTTTCGGTGCCCAGCGGACGCACCCGGTTGCCGTCGTCGTCAAGTAGCCAACTGCGAGACCAATAGGAAAGAAACGGGCGGCCATCAAAAGCGAATGAAACCTCTTGGCCAAAACGAAAATCCTCGATCGTCGGGTACTGGCCGGTGCCAACGCCAACCCAACTCCCAACCAGCCACGAAAGTGGCAGCAGCTCGGTAGGTAGCACGCCAACCGGTGTCGCGGCCACGGGTTACTCGCCCCCAGTCACGGGCCCGTTTACCAGGCGGTAGACGAGGAAGCAAGAACCACCGGCAAGGAGCAAGGTGGCCGCAATGAGCAGGGCGGCGGAGATAGCGTCAAGCACATACGGCAGCCTACTACCCATGAGTGAATCCAAGTCGCGTCAATTGCTAATCAAAGTCATGGTCGGTGCCGATGCCCCAGAACGCTGTTCACAAGGCTTTACCGTGGCCGCAGTGGCTGCCGCATCTGGTGTCGGAGTCTCACTTTGGCTAACGGGTGAAGCGGCTTGGTTTGCACTACCGGGGCGCGCTGAGGAGTTTGTTCTCGAGCATGCGGCTCCGCTGGCAGATCTGCTCTCCGGGATTTTGGCCGCCGGATCCGTCACCGTTTGCACCCAATGCGCACAACGTCGTGGGATTGGACCAGAAGACCTAATACCCGGTATCCGAATTGCCGGTGCCGCAGTCTTTGTCGAGGAAGCGATCCAACCCGGCGTGCAAGCACTAACTTATTGATTCAGTTTGACCGTGTTAAGCGCTTGCCGAGAATGAAAACCTCGCAGCCCAGGCAGAAATTGAACGCAGCATTTAGGAAAGCCGCAACGAGCGCGAACGCCACCGCAATAGTCGAGACCAAAGTGCCACCGAGTAAAGCCGCTACGAGCGCCACGACCAAGAACCCAAAACCGACCAGCTGAGCAAACCGCGGTGGTGCCGAATCTTCTAACTCAGCCGGGGCGGGAAGCCGTGGCTGAATGAAAGTTCGAAATAGCCAGCCATAAGGCTGCGCACGTAATCCGATGAAGGCCCCCAAGGCAAAAACAATCGTCTGCCAGGCGATAACTGCAATACCAAATGCGGTGCCCATGGTAATTAGCGCGATGGCCAGCACCACAGTTGTGATAGCTCCACCGAATCTGGGACCACGCGGATCAATGCTGACCCGCGTGCAAGGCCCGGTTTCAGTTGCTGAGGTTAGGCCTGCGTTTGCGCCGGTTGAAATCGTCATGAACCAAAGATATGGGCCGATTTGGTGGGCACAAACCTGCCTTTATTATTAGGGACTTAGGCCTAATTGCAAATCTTTCGCAGACTAATCGAGATCGCCTAGAGCCGCAATTACATCAGCTTTTCTCGGTAATCCACTAGCGCGCTTGCGGATGCGCCCGGCACCATCCAGCAGCAACACGGTTGGCGTGCGCCTAATATCGAGTGCCCTAACCAGCTCAAGGTTTGCTTCCGCATCAATATCGATATGCGCAACTCCTTCGACCATACCGCTAACTTCCCCGAGAATTTGTCTCGTGGCTCGACAGGGCTGGCAGAAAGCGGATGAGAACTGCACAAGCGTGGCACGCGTGCCCAAGGTCACCCCGATTGTTTGCGCATCTATCGTTTCACCGCCGTGCTCATCAGCCCCCGCCGTATGCATATCCGTCGTCCGCATACGTCCATTATTTGCGCGGTACCACAGCCCAAAGGCAGTAGCCGAAATAAGAATGGCAAGAACGAGGTAAAAGCCCGTCATAATGAATCAACTCTCAGCTGATGATGCTCCCCTTGGCAATGTTTAACAGCCCATCGCCCTATCTCGTCAATCGTTTGAAGAGTTATTGCCGATTCAGCGTGACCGAATCCGTCAATGATCCATTCCTCAGACCGGGTGCTGCCACCCGCTAGGGCCGCGCGATAAAGCGCATGCGCGTGCTCGACCGGGAAGTACCGATCGATGGTGCCATGGACCACCAGCAAAGGAATTTTACCCAACCTAGCTGCGGCTTCAACAGGAGCAATAGGCGCAGGTGTCGGCCACGGCGCCGAACCTATGCGAACACCCCGGGCACGCATTGCTGCTCGACCAGATTTTGATTCCACCATTCGATGCACGAGCCGCATAACTGGCGTGCCGCGGTAATACCAGAACGCGGTGCCGCTCACACTCACCACGGCATCAACATTGGCGTTGGACTCGCGGTGCAATGCAGCTTCACGCACTACCACCGACCCCCCCATCGAAAAGCCAACGGAAACAACGCGCTGATACCCAAGATCCCGCGCCCAGCTAACCGCTGCTGCTACATCATGAACTTCATCCATACCCAGAGTTGAAGTGCCACCTGATCGTCCATGCCCTCGCATATCGAGGGCAACAACTCCGCCAAACTCGCGCAACCGGATCACAACTTTTTGGACCCGTTCTTGGCGCCACCCACCCGTGAACCCATGCACCACCACAAAAGCACTGGTCGCATTGGTATCTGAAGCAGCGAAATGGGAGGCGCTAATGCGCACGCCATCAGCCGCGATCAAGGTTGCCTGCTGGTCCGCGATCATCTAGTCATTCTCCCTGACGGTAAGGTGCCCTTATGCGCTTGGTCCTGCTCACCCGAGCTATGGAGCCATCTTCTGAGGTGCTGCCTGCCCTCAGCCTGCTCGCCCACCATGTGCGCACCTTGCCGGCCGAGCCCACCGCGCTGCTGTCCGCACCCGATTGCGATGTCTTGATAATTGATGGCCGGCGCGATCTTCCGGCCGTCCGAGGGCTCACCCGCCTGATTCGTCAGACCGGAGTCGGCGTACCCGTGATCTTGGTAACCACCGAGGGCGGGCTATCGGCGATTCAGTGGGACTGGGGCATGGACGAAGTACTCGTCGACAGCACTTCACCCGCTGAACTTGAAGCCCGACTGCGTCTGGCAATCTCTCGGGTCCAAGAAGTCAAGGGTGTGCCCGCTGGTGAGCCCGAAGAAATCCGCAGCGGCGAACTCATGATCGATGAGGCAACCTATACAGCCAAACTGCGTGGGCGCACTCTCGATCTCACGTTTAAAGAATTTGAACTCCTAAAGTACTTGGCCCAACACGCTGGTCGGGTATTCACCCGTGCACTGCTCTTGCAAGAAGTCTGGGGCTACGACTATTTCGGTGGCACGCGCACCGTTGACGTACATGTGCGTCGTCTTCGCGCAAAACTCGGCGTTGAAGATGAGGCGCTAATCGGTACCGTGCGAAATGTTGGCTACCGATTCGTGCCACAACGCACCAGCGACTCAACCCTCGCGACTTTGGACTCCTCTGTTGATCTCAGTTCAGCCCATTCGTGAGCCGAATGCGTGAACCCGTCTAATCAGTTATACGTCACTTCACATCTGACTGATGCTGAAGTCGCGGAAATTAGAGAGCTAGTTGCAGTTGTCCTGCAGGCTGACGGCCTGCATCCGCTTTCGGAGCATGTCTGGCTTCACGTAAACCATGGCGGCGACAATCACGATCAGCACTTCTTGATGCGCATGGGTGGGGTATTAGTTGGATACGCGCATCTAGATGCAACCGACGATGTTGCTGGTCCAAGTGCCGAACTAGCCGTACATCCAAATCACCGACGACTCGGAATTGGGCGTGAGCTAGTCGAGTCAATGCTTAGTACTGTGCCCGATAAGAAGCTTCGCTTGTGGGCACATGGCGAACAGTTAGCGGCGATTGAACTTGCGCGTTCAATGAACTTCATCAACACTCGCGTGCTCTGGCAAATGCGCCGGTCCCTGCGAACACCACTTAGCCCGCCCGTATTCCCGCCAGGCGTCAGCCTTCGCACTTTCAGCCCCGACCTCGATGCTCAGGCTTGGCTCGAAATAAACAGCCGAGCCTTTGCCAACCACCCCGAGCAAGGTGGGTGGCTCGTTGCCGATCTTGAAAGCCGGATGGGTGAACCATGGTTTTCAACCGACGGGTTCATCCTTGCCATCTCAGATGACACCGGCGACATCGCTGGATTTCACTGGACGAAAGTACATGGGGCGACCGGGCACGTAGCTCATGCAAATGGAGCTCATGCACACGAAGCTCATGCAAATGAAGCTCATGCACACGAAGCACTCGGTGAGGTGTACGTGGTTGGCGTAGACCCACACTGGCAAGGTACCGGATTAGGTCGGGCCCTCACCGTAATCGGCCTGCAGCACCTTCGCGATCTTGGCTTAAGCCAAGCCATGCTTTACGTAGATGCCACCAACGGCCCCGCCCTTAAGCTTTATTCCAGCCTGGGGTTCGCCCGCTGGGACACCGATGTGCTGTACCAACGGGATACTCGATAAAAATTGTTCACCTGACTATGCGACGATCTAGGCATGACATCCAGCCAGGAGAACCTCGCTAATCAAGTAACTGAGGCTGGCTCGGACCCAACAACCAGTGTTGACCGCTTCCTCGACCGCGAGCTGTCTTGGCTCGCCTTCAACCAGCGGGTGCTGGAGTTATCCGAGGACGACCGGCTCCCAGTCTTGGAGCGCGCCAAATTCCTCGCCATTTTTGCCAGCAATTTAGATGAGTTCTTCATGGTTCGAGTCGCGGGGCTTAAGCGGCGCATTGCCACCGGCATCGCGGTTCGGGCCGCAAATGGCCACACCCCGCGTGAAGTTCTGGAAGATATCTGGGAACGCGCCCACGCGATGCAGCGAGAGCAAGCCCAAGTCTTTCACTCAGATGTGTTACCGGGCCTATTAGCTGCCGGCATCGAGTTGCTTCGTTGGCAAGACCTTGCCGAAAATGAACGCGCCGAGATGAATAGATTCTTTGATGCGCAGGTATTCCCGGTTCTCACACCACTTGCCGTGGACCCTTCACATCCATTCCCTTATATCAGCGGTCTCTCGTTGAACCTGGCGGTAGTGGTGCGTAATCCTGTAAGTGGCACCGAGTTGTTCGCCCGCGTGAAAGTACCGCCTTCATTGCCTAGGTTCGTTAAAGTCGCACCACAACGATTTGTTCCCCTTGAAGATGTAATGGGTGCGCACCTTGACGACCTATTCCCCGGTATGCAGATTTTGCAAAATCACTCTTTTCGAGTCACGCGCAATGAAGATGTTGAAGTCGAAGAGGATGACGCGGAAAACCTGCTGCTCGCACTTGAGCGCGAGCTCATGCGTCGCAGATTCGGCCCACCCGTTCGCCTAGAGGTAGAACAGTCGATGGACCCACACGTACTTGAATTGCTGATGAGTGAACTCGATGTCAACGAACATGAAGTCTTCCGGATACCTGGCCCACTTGACCTAACCGGCCTTTGGGATCTGTACTCACTTGATCGCGACGACCTGAAGCTCCGCAAATATGTTTCCAAGACCTCACGCCAACTCGCCGGTGTTGAATCTTCATCCGCACCCGATGTCTTGGCCTGCATTCGCGAGCGTGATATTTTACTTCATCACCCATATGACTCATTCTCAACGAGTGTGCAACTATTTCTTGAGCAAGCAGCGATTGATCCAAACGTTCTTGCCATTAAGCAGACTCTTTATCGCACCAGCGGCGACTCACCGATCGTCGACGCGCTGATCACCGCCGCCCAGGAGGGCAAGCAAGTTCTTGCCATCGTTGAAATTAAGGCTCGCTTCGATGAAGAAAATAACATCGCCTGGAGCCGCAAGCTTGAAGAAGCGGGAGTACATGTCGTTTATGGGCTCGTAGGCCTAAAAACCCATAGCAAGATATCAATGGTGGTTCGAAATGACGGTGACCAATTGCGTCGCTACTGCCATATCGGCACCGGAAATTACCATCCAAAGACGGCGCGCCTGTATGAGGATTTTGGCTTACTAACTTGCAGCACTACCGTTGGCGACGACGTAGCAAATCTTTTCAATGTGTTGTCCGGTTATTCAATGAACACCCAGTATGACCGATTACTTGTCGCGCCCCACTCCGTGCGTTCGGGATTACTGGATCGCATCGAGCGCGAAATCGAACACCATGCCCAAGGACGCCCGGCACGCATTAGATTCAAAGTAAATGCGCTTGTCGATGAGCGAGTAGTTGATGCGCTATACCGAGCATCGGGGGCAGGGGTGCCCATTGAAGTGTGGGTGCGAGGCATCTGCTCGTTGCGGCCTGGAGTACCAAGGCTAAGTGAGAATATCCGAGTGATCAGCATTCTCGGTCGATTCCTCGAGCACTCACGCTGCTACGGCTTCGACAATGGCGGAATACCTGAGCTTTGGATCGGTTCGGCTGACATGATGCACCGCAACCTTGATCGCCGGGTAGAGGCGTTGGTTCAGTTGCGCGACCTAGGGCATGTCGCGGAGATCAACACGTTATTTGACCTCGCATTTGACGCCGGTACTTCGGCGTGGGATCTACACGCCGATGGCTCGTGGACGCGCCGAACCCGCGGTGACGACGGCACCACACTTCTTGACTTCCAAGAAACCCTTATTGCTGGGAATCTAGGAGCTCCGTGACAACTCCGACGGTCCACCGTGAAGTAGAGCGTAAGTTGCGGGTGCCTGCGCAGTTCACCTTTCCGGATCTGGTGAGCATCGGGGTAATCTCATCCTGGACACCTGGCGACCCATTTGAAATGACCGCCGTCTACTACGACACCCCAGAGCTTCGCCTCTTCAGATGGCGCATCACCTTGCGCCGACGCGTTGGTGGTACCGATGCCGGCTGGCATCTGAAACTCCCCGTTGCCAAAGCTGATGGGTCCTCGCGGGATGAAGTCACGCTGCCACTAAACGCTGGTGCACCTGGCGTAGTGCCAGCTACCCTCGCTGACATCGTCTCGCCACTGGTGCGCGATGCACAGTTGCTGCCGGTGGTGACGGTAACCACAGTGCGCACGCCATATCTCGTTTCCGATTCCAACGGCACCTCGGTCATCGAAATCGTCGATGACCAGGTTGTGGTTTCTGAGACCGCTAACCAGACGACGACGAGCTTCCGTGAAATCGAAGTCGAGGCACTCGACGCCGAAGACCAAGGTGCACTTGCCCTAATGGAAAAAATCGCAAACGCTTTTATCAGCGGCGGCGCTGTTCCCGGTTCAACAAGTAAGGCTGCGAGCGCACTTGGCGCCCGCGCTACCTCGCCTCCTGATATCCCGATAATAGCGATGACCACCCGCGAGGGGGTCGCCATTGACGCCATCCGCTCGATGATCGGCGATCACGCTAGGCATTTACTTTTCGCGGATGTCGGCGTACGACGTGATACCGAGGACTCCGTCCATCAAATGCGAGTTGCTGCACGCAGACTTCGCAGCACGCTCCGCACATTTGGTCCGCTCCTCGAGGCGGACTGGACCTCAACACTGACCGAAGAACTTGCCTGGATGGCTCAAGAGCTCGGCGCAATCCGCGATACCGAAGTTCTACTTAAGCGGCTCATTAAAGACGCGACGGTTCTTGACCCCAGCGATGAATTAGCCCCGGCCGCAATCACAGCATGGCTTAATGCCCGCCTTAAGAGCGCCCGCGCAGGTGCCCTTGCGGCACTTCGTAGCGACCGGCATGAATATTTACTAGAAGACCTAGTAGCCGCAGCGCGCGAGCCGCAAGTTTTGGATCACGCATACTTGCCCTGCGAGGAGGTGCTGCCTAACCTCGTGTCGCGTGAGTGGTCGGCACTACGCAAATCCGTAAGCGGACTCCAAATCGACACCCCGAGCCCCGCATGGCATCGCGCTCGTATCAAAGCCAAACGGGCGCGATATGCGGTCGAAGCCGTATCCCCAATTTTCGGTCCCGCAGCAGCGGCGTTCGGTCGCGCGCTGGCCGATGTCACCGAAGTCCTCGGTGACCATCAGGACACCTACATCGCACAACATCTGCTCCTCGAGCTGTCCGGGAAATCGGGCGGTCCAACAGCCTTCATGCTCGGGCGGTTGTACGCATATGAGGTAGATCGCGAAATGGACTACCGAGATGACTTCGCCAAGCTCTGGCCCAAGGTCCGCAAGGCAGCGAAGAATTCAGGGTTGGTTTAGTCAGGTGGCAAGCGAAGAATTAGTCCGCGCTGCAGGGGTCGTACTACTTCGGGGGGCGCCCGACCACCGTGAAGTCCTAATCGTGCACCGGCCGCGACGACAAGACTGGTCGCTGCCGAAGGGAAAGGTTGATCCGGGGGAGCATGTACTCGCTGCAGCCGTGCGCGAGTGCATGGAGGAGTCCAGTTACTTACCACGGCTAGGAGCTCCACTTCCCACCTTGACCTACAACGCACTCGGTCGCCCAAAGCAGGTGCAGTACTGGGTGGCGTCAGCCCGAAGTAACGAACCGTTCGTACCAAATGATGAGGTAGATGAAATCCAGTGGCTGCCCGTAGCGCAGGCTCGGAACCGACTCACCTATGAGCATGATGCCGACACCGTTGAGGCAGCTGCCGCGCTCCAGCCAACCGTCCCGCTGGTTTTCTTGCGCCACGCCCAGGCAGTTAAACGCGCGGACTTTAAGGGTGCCCACGACGCCTCTCGCCCACTGACCAGCAAGGGCAAATCACAAGCAAAGACTTTGGCTCCGGTACTAAATGCATTCGGGATTGAATCGGTTCACTCATCTGACGCCACCCGCTGCCTTGAGACCGTTAAAGCGCTTGCGAAATTATTGGGCACAGACATACAGCAAGAGCTTGATCTCAGCGAAGAAGGGTTCGAACAGGACGAGAGGAAGGTGCGTAAACGCATGAAGCAGCTTTCATTGCACTCACAACCTACGGTTATTTGTTCGCATCGGCCTGTGCTACCGGCTCTGATGGATGCATTAACCGGCGCATTGGATGTGGACGTTGATCCGGCTGTCTGGGACACCAAACTATCTCCCGGTAGTTTTATCGTGGCGCATCGAGTGTTTCATGAAGATGAGCGCCCCCGCGTGATAGCCGTTGAGCGCCATGATGCTGCCGAAAGCTAGGCGGCTACAAAACTCCGATAAATGCGGTGCCCCGCTTACCGCCCGACCGAACTGCAATTACACAAGTACCGGCCGCGCGCATGAGAACTCCCGATTTGGCAACCTTGCAAATCTTGGCGGTTGAAGTACTTAATTTTGCACCCGATGAATACTTAAGATCGGCCCACTTAACAACAGTTTTGGCTTTCACTGTGCGGCCAACGGTTGATGTTCCGGAAACTGCGACGACGGGAGCTGATGCCACCGATGCCTGCCCCGGCCCTATGGAGTTAGACGCACTAACGGTGAACGCGTAAGTCTTGCCCGGTACTAGCCCTGTGACCGCACAGGTAACTTCGGCGGTGGTGCACATTGCGCCACCTGGCGCAGCAAGTGCGGTATACGAGGCCACTGCCGCACCACCGTTATTGACCGACGCTGTCCAACTGACCACCGCCTGAGCCCCAGCGACCGCAGCGACTTGCAGGTCCGCTGGTGGGATCGGAGCTGTTACCGGTATATCAACAAATCCCCGGATCCACGGGATGAAGGTACTCGTGCGTGAATAAATGCCCGGAAAGTTTGCCCGCGCACACTCGAAACCGACGCTCGTTACTCCCGCCAATAGCGGCACACCGCCGACATTTATTACCAGTGGCCCACCGCTATCACCTTGGCAGGTGTCAACGCCACCGGCTTGAGAGCCCGCGCACAGTGATAAGAAACCGTCAAAGCCAGTTCCGTATTCACCACATGCGGCAGTCGGCGGTGCCAGCACCTGCACAGTGGCTTTCAATAGTTGGTCATTTGTGGAAGGTGCATTAAAACTAGTAACACCCCACCCACTAATGGTGGCCTCGGTACCAACAGGGGGCCAGGTGGCTGGATCCTGCGCTATTGGCAGCGCTACTACCTGTGCATTAGGCCCGGTGACGATAGGCGAATTCAGGGAGATAAGTGCGATGTCGTTGCCATATGAAGGTGGCGCAAACCCTGGGTGCACCGCAATACTGCCCGCACCAATCGGTGCGACCGAGGCGCGCTGGGCATTGTTTGAAATGCCGCTATACACCGAAACTTGTGCGGGGTTCAGCCCGTAAACGCAATGGGCCGCAGTCAAGATCCAGGTACTTGAAATAATTGAGCCGCCGCAAAGTTTGCCTCCGGCAATCAGGAGCACCTGCCACGGCACCACGTTGATGGTGGTGGGGGTGCCCCCGACTATTCGAGGCGCTACGAGCGGCGCCGCGGCTTGTGCCCCTTGTGCCGCTTGTGCCCCGGGCGGGATAAGTGCGCCAACCGAGCAGATAAAGGCTAATAGCGCCGCCGCTGGACGCCACCTAGGGAACTTACGCATGGTTTACTAAGTCTCTCACGAACTGGTACTCAATAAATGCACCGCTAGCGCTCAGCCGTGACCCCTTTGCCAAGGGCCACGACGCCAGCATCGCTGACGGTGTAAAGCCCGCGATCGCGCTCAAGATCTACCCCAACCTGCGCGCCATCGGGAATGACCACATTCTTGTCAAGGATCGCCCTCCGCACAACTGCGTCGCGGCCAATGCGCACGCCAGGCATGATCACACTGCCTTCCACATAAGCACCGGTGCCGATGGTCACACTCGATGAAACCACCGAAGTTCTAACGTGAGCACCCGAAATAACAGTGCCGGCTCCCACCATGGAATCGTGGGCATTGCCACCCTCAACAAATTTTGCTGGCGGCAGTGAAGGCAGATTTGTGAGAATCGGCCAACGCCGGTTGTATAAATTGAAAATCGGATGCACTGATACAAGATCCATATGCGCGTCGTGGTAACTGTCGAGGCTGCCTACGTCTCGCCAGTAGCCCTTATCGCGATCGGTCTCACCCGGTACGTAATTCGCTGCGAAGTCATAGACTTGCGCCAAGCCTTCGGCGGTAAGCATCGGGATGATATTTGTTCCCATGTCATGAATCGAAGAGGTATCAGTCGCATCAACTCGCAAAGCTTCCAGGAGCACATCCGTTGAAAAAACATAGTTTCCCATGGAGACATAGCAATTTTCGTCGTCGCCGGGTATGGTCGGCGGACTAATCGGCTTCTCTACGAAACTTTTAATGTGACGGCCATCTGGTGCCGCTTCAATAACACCGAACTGGCTCGCTTGTGATTTCGCCATGCGAATACCCGCAACTGTAACGCCAGCACCTCCGTCAATATGCGCCTCGATCATTTGCATTGGATCCATGCGGTAGACGTGATCAGCACCAAACACGACCACGTAGTCAGGCTGCTCGTCATAAACTAAATTCAAGCTTTGGAATATTGCGTCAGCACTACCGGTATACCAACGTGGTCCAAGGCGTTGCTGCGCCGGCACCGGTGTGACGTAATCCCCAAGCAGAGTCGACATACGCCAGGTGGTAGTCACGTGGCGGTCAAGTGAGTGTGACTTGTACTGGGTCAGTACGCATACTCGACGCAGGCCAGCGTTAATGAGGTTGGAAAGTACAAAATCGATTAGGCGATAGGAGCCACCAAAAGGCACCGCTGGCTTCGCTCGGTCGGCCGTCAGCGGCATCAGTCGTTTACCGGCGCCACCGGCAAGCACCATAGCGAGGACGTGCGGGCCTGAGCTCACGGTCGAACCTTAACCCGCTTACGTGCGAAGATCCCGCTTAAGTGCGTGACACGATTGTTCTCACGGAGTCCCTATGCTCATGTCATGAAGGTGGGAATGCTGACCCGCGAGTGGCCCCCGGAGATCTACGGAGGAGCCGGGGTACACGTGGACCAATTAGTGGCGCACCTGCGGCCCTTGGTTGATGTCGAGGTCCATTGTTTTGGGCCCGATCGCCCCGATGCCACCGCCCACCAGGTGCCCGCCGCACTCATCTCGGCTAATCCGGCACTTGGGGTGCTCGGGGTCGACCTCGAAATGGCCGCGGCCACCGCTGGGTTAGACCTGCTGCACTCTCACACCTGGTACACCAATTTGGCCGGGCACACGGGCGCCCTGCTGCACGGTGTGCCCCATGTTCTGACTGCTCACTCACTTGAACCACTTCGCCCCTGGAAGCAAGAGCAACTCGGCGACGGGTACCGAGTTTCGTCGTGGGTTGAGAGCACCGCCTACGCCAGTGCCGATGCCATCATCGCCGTCAGCAATGGCATGCGCGCCGACGTGCTGAACACCTACCCTTTTGTCGACCCAGCCACCGTCCATGTCATTCACAATGGCATCGACACTGATCTCTACTCACCTACCCCAGACCCCATCGCTCTTACTGAGCTAGGCATCGACGGCACCCGTCCATATGTGCTTTTCGTCGGACGCATAACGCAGCAAAAAGGCATCGTGCACCTGCTCAACGCGGCCCGCAGCTTTCCCGATGATCTAGTGCTGGTCTTGGCCGCCTCCTCCCCAGACAACGAGGAAATCGCTGCCAAGACCGCCGAAGCCGTTGACCAGCTCCGGGCAGCACGCGGTGAGGAAAGTGTGGTGTGGCTAAAAGATCAAGTTGCCAGACCCACCCTTATCAAACTTTTCTCCGGTGCACTCGCTTTTGTTTGCCCCTCCATCTACGAACCCCTCGGTATCGTCAACCTAGAAGCCATGGCATGCCAAACGGCGGTGGTTGCCAGCGCGGTCGGCGGGATCCCCGACGTTGTAGTTGACGGCCAAACCGGCCTGCTTGTTTCATATGAAGCCCGTGACCCTGCTGGATTTGAACGAGACCTCGCCGCAGCGGTGAGCTCACTTGTTGCCGACCCATCCCGAGCCACCGCGATGGGTGTAGCCGGTCGTAGCCGCGCCCAATCAGATTTTGGGTGGGCCGCCATCGCCGAACGCACTGTGGGTATTTATCAGCAGGTGCTAACCAGGTGAGTGATATTGCTGAACCACTGACTGGGATCACACCAGCGAAGCAGCAGCATCCGATGACCGGGTACATTCTTTATCTGGCTGCAGTATTTCTATTCGCATTAAACGGTACAGTCTCTAAGTCACTACTGCTCACCGGTATAGACGCTGCGCGGTTGTCACAGATTCGCGTTAGTTCTGCATTTCTAATGCTTTTCTTGCTGATAGCAATCACGCGACCCGCTGCGCTGCGAATCACCAAGAAGGAACTGCCGGTACTTCTTGTTTACGGGGTAATTGGTGTTGCCGTGACCCAGTACCTCTATTTCGTCGCACTCCAGACCCTGCCCGTTGGTGTCACCCTGCTGATTGAGTTCACGGCGCCGATTATGGTGGCGCTGTGGTTCCGATTCGGCATGAAGCAGGCGACCCGAAAAACATTATGGGTCGGTCTCGTCTTGGCTTTAACCGGGCTGGCAATCGTTGCTCAAGTCTGGCTTGGGTTCACGTTAAATGTATTCGGCGTCACCGCCGCTTTCGTGTCCGCAATCGCACTCGCTCTTTACTACATCCTCGCCGATAAGCAACTGCACTCCGCCCACCCGCGCGACGTCGTATCTCTTACCATGTGGGGCTTTGGAGCTTCGGCTGCTTTTTGGGCGATTCTGCAACCTTGGTGGTCGTTTCCATGGGAGAGTCTCACCGGGGTCGGCTATCCGCTTGGTCCCGATGATGGCGCGTTCCCGATATGGGCGCTTCTCGCGTGTCTACTCGTACTTGGCACCACCGTGCCCTACCTTTTATTGGTCACCTCAATGCGGCATATCCGCGCCTCGCAAGCCTCGGTTATAGGCATGATCGAGCCACTGATCGCTATCGCTATCGCTTGGCTTGCTCTGGGCGAGATAATGACACCGGTCCAGATAATCGGTGCGCTAATAGTGTTGTTTGGCATTCTGCTGGCAGAGCGATCCAGATAATTCACTTACTCCATGCACCACACATACCACCGTGGTACAAATAGCCCCGTGAAATGGACCGAAGACACTGAGCATGAAGATCTCCGGTCAGGTGTGCGGCAGGTTTGCGCTAACTTCACCGGCGCCTACTGGCGCGACCTCGAGCCCGACACTTACCCAAGCGAGTTTGTAGCAGCCATCACCGCGGCCGGATTCCTCGGTGCCTTGATCCCCAAGCAGTATGGCGGCGGCGGTGCCACTTTGACCGAGGCCTCGGTAATCCTCGAGGAGATATCCGCCTCCGGTGGCAACCCAGCTGCTTGCCACGCGCAGATGTACGTCATGGGCACCGTTTTACGCCACGGCAGTGCCGAACAAAAACAGCAGTACCTGCCAGAGATCGCGGCCGGCCGCCTGCGCCTGCAGGCATTCGGCGTTACCGAGCCAGGGGCTGGGTCCGAGACAACTCGCATTACTACCAAAGCTGAAAAGGTGCCCGAAGGCTGGCGCGTCAACGGGCAGAAGATCTGGACGTCGCGCGCGCTTTATTCGGATCTCATGTTGTTGCTGGCCCGAACCACCCCGTACGACGAGTGCGCGAAGCCCACCGAGGGCCTGTCAACTTTTCTAGTCGACATGCGTAAAGTCGACGGCATCACCATCAAGCCAATCAAGACCATGATCAATCACAGCACCACCGAGGTCTTCTTCGATAATGTGGTAATCCCCGCTGAGGCCCTTATTGGCGAGGCTGGTAAAGGGTTTCGGTACATCCTTGATGGCATGAACGCTGAGCGCATCCTGATCGCTTCAGAGTGCATAGGCGATGGTAGGTACCTGCTAGAAAAGGCTGTGGCATACGCGAATGAGCGAATTATTTTCGATCGGCAGATCGGCTCGAATCAGGGCGTCCAGTTCCCCCTAGCCAAGGCGTACGCCCAACTAAGAGCTGCCGACCTAGTGCGCTTTGACGCTGCCGCAAAATACGATGCCGGTAAATCTTGTGCGAGTGAGGCAAATATGGCGAAATTACTTGCCTCCGAAGCATCATGGGCTGCCGCTAATGCCGCAATGGATACCCATGGCGGATTCGGTTTCGCGGTCGAATACGACATCGAGCGAAAATTCAGGGAGACCCGGTTGTATCAAGTCGCGCCAATTAACAACAATCTGGTGCTCGCATATCTAGGCCAACATGTTCTCGGGTTACCCAAGTCCTACTAGCCCCCGCACGGACGAGCCGGGGATTAGATCGGCAGGCCGGGGCGATCGACACCAACAATCTGGGCACCGCAAAAGAAGCGGAAA
>WLLZ01000026.1 GCA_009700485.1 Actinomycetota bacterium
CAACGCACTCACACCAACGCCCGAACCCGAAAGGGCCCGCGTAAGACCGTCGCCGGAAAGAAGAAGGTCGGCAAGTAAGCCGTCCCTTCACCCCAAAAACCACAGACGAGAATCCCAGGAGAGCGAGCAATGGCCCCGAAGTCAGGCAGCAAGGCGCCAGCCAAAAAGGTGCGGCGCAAAGAAAAGAAGAACGTGGCACACGGCCATGCTCATATCAAGAGCACCTTCAACAACACCATCGTGTCGATCACTGATCCCACGGGTGCGGTCATCGCATGGGCGAGTGCCGGCCAGGTTGGATTCAAGGGCAGCCGTAAGTCCACCCCATTCGCCGCGCAGCTCGCAGCTGAGGCCGCAGCGCGCCGGGCGATGGAGCACGGGATGCGCAAGGTCGATGTCTTCGTCAAAGGTCCAGGCTCAGGCCGCGAAACGGCCATTCGCTCGCTACAGGCAACGGGCCTTGAAGTTGGCTCGATTTCCGATGTCAGTCCGGTACCCCACAACGGTTGCCGCCCATCCAAACGTCGACGCGTCTGATCGCGCAGAGAAACACTGAGAGCTAGGAGAACAATTACCCATGGCGCGATACACCGATGCGGATTGCAAGCGCTGCCGCCGCGAAAAGATGAAGCTCTTCCTCAAGGGCTCTAAGTGCGAGTCACCAAAGTGCCCATTTGAGAAGCGTCCTTACCCCCCCGGTCAGCACGGTCGCGGCCGTTCAAAGGACAGCGAGTACCTGCTGCAGCTTCGGGAGAAGCAAAAGGCCACCCGTATGTATGGCGTGCTCGAGAAGCAGTTCTCTAATTACTACCTAGAGGCCCAGCGCCAATCGGGCAAGACCGGTGAGAATCTCCTGCGCATTTTGGAGTCGCGCCTTGACAACGTCGTGTTCCGGGCTGGGTTTGCTAAGTCACGCGACATGGCCCGCCAGTTGGTCACTCACGGCCACATGTTGGTCAATGGTCACAAGGTCAATATCCCTTCGTACCGCGTTTCGCCGAACGACATCGTTGAGGTGCGCGTGGGTTCACGCGAGATGACCCCATTTGTCATCGCTCACGCCGAAATTGGCGATCGCCCGGTGCCGGCATGGCTCGAAGTGATTCCGTCACAGATGCGCATTTTGGTGCACTCGCTGCCGGCGCGCGCAGTTATCGACACCCAGGTAAACGAACAACTGATCGTCGAGCTCTACTCCAAGTAATTCGAGTTCGAGCCACCCGGCTCGAACTCACACGGCAACATCGCGATGTCATATAACGGTCGTCGCGGGAAGGAAGTACCTCGTGCTTATTAGTCAGCGACCAATACTTACCGAAGAGCCAATCAGCGAGTTCCGCTCGCGTTTTGTACTTGAGCCACTGGAGCCAGGATTCGGCTATACCTTGGGTAACTCACTTCGCCGCACCCTGTTGTCTTCGATACCGGGTGCCGCTGTTACAAGTCTGCGAATCGATGGTGTCCTTCATGAGTTCACCACGATTCCCGGGGTCAAGGAAGATGTGACCGAGGTGATCTTGAATATCAAGCAACTGGTGGTTTCAAGTGAGCATGATGAGCCCGTAGTTATGTACCTACGCAAGCAAGGCCCCGGTGATGTGACAGCGGCTGATATACAGCCACCCGCGGGCGTTGAAGTGCATAACCCTAACCTGCATATTGCAACCTTAAATGGCAAGGGCAAGCTTGAGATCGAGCTCGTCGTAGAGCGTGGCCGCGGCTATGTCTCGGCAACTTTGAATAAGCAGGCAGGTCAAGAGATCGGCCGGATCCCGGTTGACTCGATCTACTCACCGGTGCTCAAGGTCACCTACAAGATTGAGGCCACCCGCGTTGAGCAGCGCACCGACTTCGACAAGCTGGTCATTGACGTTGAGACAAAGCAGTCAATGCGCCCACGCGATGCGATTGCGTCAGCGGGTAAGACTCTGGTCGAGCTGTTCGGCTTGGCGCGCGAGCTCAACCTCGAGGCTGAAGGAATTGACATCGGCCCATCGCCGACCGACTCGTTCGTCGCTGAGCAGTTGTCCACGCCGATCGAGCAACTTGACATGACGGTTCGTTCATACAACTGCCTAAAGCGTGAGGGCATCCACACGGTTGGTGAACTAATCACCCGTAGCGAGGCCGATCTACTTGACATTCGCAACTTCGGCACCAAGTCAATTGACGAAGTCAAGGTCAAGCTCACCAGCCTAGGCCTAGGGCTTAAAGACAGCCCGCCCGGATTTGATCCAGGTGCCGCCGTCTACTACGAAGATGATGATTACGACGATGAGGATTTCGAGCCTTTGGCGGTAGCCGAAGTCGCTCAACCAGTTTTCGTTGTTGAAGAAATCGTCGAGGATGACTCGGCCTTTGCCGAGGATGAGCAACTTTAATCCAGCTGTAACCACTGAACGAATTTCGACAGGAGAAACACAATGCCTACGCCAACTAAGGGTCCTCGTCTGGGCGGGAGCCCGGCCCACCAGCGGTTAATGCTGGCCAACTTGGCAACCGCGTTGTTTGAGCACGGCAAGATCACGACGACGGAAGCCAAGGCCAAGAGCCTGCGCCCCCTCGCCGAGCGCTTAATCACTTTCGCCAAGCGTGGAGATCTTCATGCTCGGCGCCGGGTGCTGACGGTGGTCCGCGATAAGTCAGTCGTGCATACCCTTTTCACCGAAATTGGACCGAGTTTCGCAACTCGTACGGGTGGCTACACCCGAATCACCAAGATTGGACCCCGCAAGGGCGATAACGCTCCTATGGCCGTCATCGAATTGGTTGAGCCGTTGACCGAGCAAGTTATTGCCGAGGCAACAGCTGCGGCCAAGCGCGCCGCCAAGACGGTGACCCCGGCTGTAGCTGTTGAGCCGGTTGTACCTGTTGAAGTTGCTGATGTAGAGGTGACCCCGGTCGCCGAAGAAATTGACGCCGCCGAAGCAGCCTCAGAAAAGTCCTGACCGAACATCATGCTTTGCAGCAGCCCGCCGCCGGATCATCCGGTAGCGGGCTGTTTCATCTTGACCCGATGAGTCGATTCCGGCTGGACATCGCCTACGACGGTCGGGAATTTGCCGGCTGGGCGCGGCAACGCGAACTGCGCACGGTGCAAGGTGTTCTTGAGCAAATTCTCGCGAACTTAGTTGGCGCTGAGGTTGAGATCACGTGCGCGGGGCGCACCGACGCGGGTGTGCATGCTCGTGGCCAGGTAGCACACATTGATGTCACGAATTGGCCAACCGACTTAGACACCTGGCGGCTCAATCGGGCACTACCCGATGACATCAGAGTACTAGCCATATGCGCCGTCCCGAATGAGTTTGACGCTCGGTTCTCGGCCCTGTGGCGCAGGTACACTTACCGAGTTTCGGATAGCCCGATCGGCCCTGCCCCACTTGATCGCGGACAGGTGCTGCAATGGGGTAAGTCGCTAGACCTTGAACTAATGAATTCAGCATCTAGGCCACTACTCGGCGAGCACGACTTCACCGCCTATTGCAAGATGCGTGAAGGAGCATCGGCGGTTCGGGAGTTGCTTGATCTGCATTCTCAAAGAGTTGGTAGTGACATTGTGATCACAGTTACCGCAGATGCCTTTTGTCATTCGATGGTGCGTAGTTTGATCGGTGCGCTCTTGCCGGTTGGTGATGGACGCAAGCCGGTCACTTGGCCTTTTGAGATGCTCACTTCAGGTATTCGGGGGGCCACCGTGATGCCGCCATTCCCGTTAGTACTCGAGGAAGTCGGTTATCCGCCTGATGGTCAACTACTGGATCGGCAATTACAAACGAAGCAACGCCGAACATTAAGTGAGCCAGAGGCTTGAGTCACATTGATGTTCAGCACGTAAGTTACAGCCTCCCCGATGGCCGGGTACTTCTAGACGACATCACATTTCGCATCCCAGACGGTGCGGTAGCTGCACTAGTTGGCCCAAACGGAGCCGGCAAGACCACTCTACTTCGCATGATTGCCGCAGACATCGCACCGGACTCCGGCGCGATTGTGCACAGCGGCCGGCTCGCGGTGATGAGGCAATTCATCGGGCAGATGCACGAAGGCACGGTCCGTGATTTATTGCTTACGGTGAGTCCTACGCTGCTGCGCAATGCGGCGGCCGATCTTGACGCCGCTGAACTGCGCCTGATGGAAACCGATGACGAACCTTCACAAATGTCTTATGCGGGGGCCATTGCAGATTTTGGCGATGCAGGTGGCTATGAAGCCGAAGTGACTTGGGATGTGGTGTCGATGGCCGCGATGGGGGAGAATTTCGAAACTGTTCGCAATCGCCGCGTGAGCACCCTTTCGGGTGGTGAGCAAAAGCGGATAGTGCTCGAGTACTTATTTCGCGGAGTCGAGGAGGTGCTGTTACTCGATGAGCCGGATAACTACCTAGATGTGCCGGGTAAAATCTGGCTTGAGCACCAACTCAAAACGACGGCGAAAACAGTGCTCTTAATCTCACATGATCGTGAATTACTAAATCAAGCAGCAACCCATGTTGTCAGTGTCGAGTTGGGTGCCGCCGGCAATAGCGTCTGGGTGCACGGGGGCAATTTCGATTCATTCCATGAGGCGCGTCGTGAGCGCTTCTCGCGCTTGGAAGAGCTGCGACGCAGGTGGGACGAAGAACTTATAAAACTACGTGCCTTGGTTTTGACTCTGCGTGAAAAAGCGAAGTTCAACGATGGCCTGGCCTCGCGGTATCAAGCCGCGGTCACTCGGCTGAAAAAGTTCGAGGAGGCTGGGCCACCACTTGAGGTGCCACGTGAGCAGAACGTAAACATGCGTCTACACGGTGGTCGCACGGCAAAACGCGCGGTCGTTGCCGAGCACCTTGAGCTAACGGGGCTCACCGAAGCATTTGATTTGGAGATTTGGTTCGGTGAGCGATTAGCGGTTCTTGGCGCTAACGGCTCCGGTAAGTCCCATCTACTTCGGCTCCTTGCCCGCGGCGGGTCAGACCCAGACATCGAACATCAACCGGTGGGTGAGGTAGCGATACCCGAAGTTGCGCATAGTGGCTCGGTGCGTTTAGGTTCGCGGGTGCGGCCGGGGTGGTTCGCCCAGACCCATGTGCGACCTGATCTAGCGGGGCGAACCCTGCTTGAAGTTCTTCATCGCGGGGATGGGCGGCGGGTAGGGCTGCCCCGGGAATTGGCGGCTCGGGCCTTGGACCGCTATGAGTTGGCCGCGGCCGGGGAGCAAGTTTTCGATACTTTGTCCGGGGGTCAGCAGGCGCGCTTCCAGATCCTGCTCCTAGAGCTCTCTGGGGCGACAATGCTGCTACTTGATGAGCCCACAGACAACTTGGACCTAGCCAGCGCCGAGGCCCTAGAGATCGGCCTAAACGCCTTTGACGGAAGTGTGGTGGCCGTGACCCACGACCGCTGGTTTGCCCGCAATTTCGATAGATTCTTGATCTTTGGCAGGGACGGCTCGGTGGCAGTGTCCGATGAACCAGTTTGGTCCGGCTGGTGAAGATTACCGGGGATTAACCGGGTAGGTACACCCGATTTGGTGGGCGCCTGCTTACGTGGGTACCCTTGGGGGTCGCACTTCGAGTTCGGTTCCGGGGCTCGGTCCCGGGGTCCGGCTTCGGCCGGCCGCAACTGCACTGAAAATGCACAAAAAACTGTAGTCCCAACGAGCAAATGTAAAGGTGGCGTCCCGTGCGCACGTACAGCCCCAAGTCTGGTGAGATCAACCGCACCTGGCACGTTATTGACGCAACCGACATCGTGCTCGGCCGCCTCGCCTCCCAAGCTGCGACATTGCTAAGAGGTAAGCACAAGACCACATTCGCGCCACATGTTGATACCGGTGATTTCGTCATCATCATCAACGCTGAGAAAGTTGCGCTGACCGGTTCAAAGAAGCAGCAGAAGATGGACTACCGCCATTCGGGTTTCCCGGGCGGCCTGCGCGCAACCAACTACGCCGAACTTTTGGAGACCAATCCGCGCCGCGTGCTCGAAAAGGCCGTCAAGGGGATGCTCCCGCACAACAAGCTCGGCCGTCAGCAGATCAAGAAGCTGAAGGTGTACTCCGGGTCTGAGCACCCACACACGGCCCAGCAACCGCTGCCGTTCACGATTTCCCAGGTCGCTCAGTAATTTCCGGCCGAGCCAACACGAAAGGATCCGCGGCAGTGTCCGAGGCCATGATTGAAGATGTAGACGTCGATATTGACTTAGTTGAAAATGCTCCATCGGAGTACACCTCCGAAACTCCCGTTAACCGCGCGGTCGCCGCACGCGACATCGTGGTCGCACCAGGGGCTGCTATCGGTCGCCGCAAGGAAGCCGTTGCCCGCGTGCGCATGGTTCCTGGTACCGGCAAGTGGACCATCAATGGTCGCGCCCTTGACGAGTACTTCCCGAATAAGGTGCACCAACAACTCGTCAATGACCCGTTCGTGACACTAGGAGCCGAAGGCAAGTTCGATGTCATCGCCCGGATAAACGGTGGCGGGGTGTCCGGTCAGGCGGGTGCACTGCGCCTTGGCGTCGCTCGCGCCCTCAACGGCATCGACACCGAAGGCAATCGTGCGAGCCTGAAGAAGGCCGGCTTCTTGACCCGCGACCCACGTATCAAGGAGCGCAAGAAGTACGGCCTGAAGAAGGCCCGTAAGGCTCCCCAGTACAGCAAGCGCTAACCCATTGGGCCGGCTCTTCGGTACCGATGGTGTTCGGGGCCTGGCGAATCGGGATCTCACGGCCGAAATAGCCCTAGATCTTTCTGTTGCCGCCGCCCATGTGCTCGGTGATGTCGGCGCATTTGCTGGGCATCGGCCGGTGGCTGTGGTTGGTCGCGATACCCGCGCAAGTGGTGAATTTCTCGAAGCCGCGGTTGTTGCTGGCCTCGCGAGTGCCGGAGTTGACGTTGTCTTGCTTGGGGTTGTCCCTACTCCCGCAGTTGCATATATAGCGAATTCCCTGGATGCAGATCTTGGGGTCATGTTGTCGGCCTCGCATAATCCAATGCCAGATAACGGCATCAAGTTCTTCAATCGCGGTGGCTTAAAGCTCGACGATGAGATCGAAAACGCCATCGAGGCGCGACTTAGTGAACCGTGGGATCGACCGATCGGTGATCAGGTGGGTCGGGTGCGCTTAGACCATGGCGCGATATCTGCATATGAGCAGCATTTACTAGGCAGCCTTCCCAATGATCTAACCGGGTTGAAGATTGTTGTTGACTGCGCCAACGGAGCTGCATCAGTGATTGCCCCGGAGGTCCTGAGAAGAGCCGGGGCCGAAGTTATCGCAATCCACGCATCACCTGATGGGCTCAATATTAATGACGGGTGCGGCAGCACCCATCTCGAAGACCTGGTTGCGGCAGTGATCGAGCATGGCGCTGATGCTGGTATCGCACATGATGGTGACGCTGATCGATGCCTAGCCGTTGACGAACTTGGCCAGATTGTCGACGGAGATCACATACTGGCCATTCTCGCGATCTCCATGCGCGACGCCGGTCGGCTGGTCGAGAACACCGTCGTTTCTACGGTCATGGCCAATCTAGGTTTTAAAATCGCTATGCGCGAGGCAAATATCTTGGTGGTTGAAACCGGAGTCGGTGATCGCTACGTGCTGGAAGAGATGCGGGCGAACGGTTTTGTTCTTGGCGGCGAGCAAAGTGGCCACATAGTGATGAGTGACTTTGCAACTACCGGCGACGGACTTCTTACCGCCCTGCATTTACTTGCTCGGGTAGCACAGACCGGTAGGTCACTCGGGCAACTTGCTACAGCGGTAACCAAACTCCCGCAGGTGCTGATCAACGTCGAAGGCGTCGACCGCACCCGACTGGAAGGCTGCAAAGAGGTGGACGAAGCAGTGGCTCAAGCCGCGAGTACATTGGGCGATAGGGGTCGCGTATTGCTGCGGCCATCGGGCACCGAACCGGTTATCCGGGTAATGGTTGAGGCTCCAAGTTTGGGTGAGGCCGAGATAATTAGTGAGTCGATTGCGGTGGTCGTGCGCGCTTCGCTAGCGGCGCATTAACTCGAGACCACACAACTTGCTGAAACAGTAAGGTCAGCCATCCGGCAAGAGCCATCCCGGCAATATTGATACCAAGTTGTGCGGCGCTGCCAATAACTTCAGGCCAGAGACCGAAAACGGCCGCGATCGCGATATTGCCCGAGGCGGGGATTGTCGTAACCGAAATGAATACGCCAACCAGTCCGCTGGTGCGCGAGGAGGTCAAGGACAGCACGCCAGCGGCACCAGCGACAATGGCAACCAAGAATGACCACCAGTTCGGGCTGTAGATGAATGCGGTGCCCGGCCGGGGTTTAAGTACATCCAGTTCGGTGATGAAACCAAATTCTCGAGCAGCTAGAGCCAGTAGGGCCACAACCGCAATCGAAACGGCAAACCCAATAATTAGGGTGCGAAGTGCCTGACGCAGTAACTTCGGGCGGCGTTTTATAAGAGCTAATCCCAGTGCGGCAATTGCGGTGAATTCAGGGCCAAGCACCATGGCACCGATCACGAGTACCACCGAGTCGGTAACGATGGCGATTGCGGCCAATAAGGTAGCGAGGGTCATGAAGGTGAGATAGGTCCAGGTTAATTGGGTGTCGTCGTAGGCTCTCTCGATTACTTCAGCCCAAACAACGGCATCTGAACTACTGCCCGGTGCTGCGCGTTCAGCTTCAAGTCCACCCCTGGAAATCCAGGTCGTTACTGGTACTAACTGGATGGTGCCCAACTCCTGGACTCCGATTTCGGTCAGTTTCGCCACCAAATCATTCGCGGACTCCCGAGGAATATCAGCCCAGATCACGTCACCGACCGGTTTGGCGCTAGCCCCCCGCCAGATGGTCAAACTGCTGACGGTCGGGTCAGCCTCCAAAACGGCGATAGCCGCGGCCGCTAGGTCGGTCGGGCACGCCAGGCGCAAAGTGAGCACCCTCTACTCTGGCACCTATGTGCGGGATTGTTGGGTATGTCGGCAAGAAGCAGGCACTTGAAGTCGTGGTGGCCGGCCTGCGTCGAATGGAGTACCGGGGTTACGACTCCGCTGGTATCGCGGTTATCTCGGCCGGGTGCCTAGAAATTCGCAAGAAGGCCGGAAAATTAGTCAACCTAGAAACTTTATTGGGCTCGGACCCACTTCCAGATTCGACCACCGGCATCGGACACACTCGGTGGGCAACCCACGGCGGCCCGACCGATTCAAATGCGCACCCCCATGTGAGCGAAGACGGCACCGTGGCCGTAATCCACAACGGCATCATCGAAAACTTTGCTGAGTTGCGGAGTGAACTTACGGCGGGTGGAGTCACCTTGACTTCGGAGACCGATACCGAAGTGGTGGCGCACCTAATCGCGAAGACTTTGCCGGACTCTGGCGATGACCTAGTCGAAGCTATGCGCAGAGTGTGTGGGCGGCTCGAGGGCGCGTTCACCTTGGTGGCTATTGATCCGCGGAAACCAGGCCTAGTGGTGGGAGCACGGAGAAATTCACCATTGGTCGTCGGTGTTGGTGTCGGTGAAAACTTCCTGGCCTCGGATGTTTCCGCTTTCGTTGATCACACTCGCGATGCCCTTGAACTTGGTCAAGACCAAATTGTGGTCCTAACAGCCGAAGCTGTTCAAGTAATGGATTTTGACGGAGCAGCCGTCCAGGCGCGCCCATTCACCGTGGATTGGGACGCATCAGCCGTTGAAAAAGGTGGTCACGATCTTTTCATGCTCAAGGAAATCTCCGAGCAGCCGAAAGCGGTCGCTGATGCGCTACTGGGTCGCGTCGGCAAAGACGGTCGAATTCAACTTGATGAGATGGGTCTAGAGGATCAAGCGCTTCGCGACATCGACAAAGTAGTCGTGGTGGCATGCGGTACCGCTGCGCACGCTGGAATGGTCGCCAAGTACGCGATTGAAAATTGGACCCGGATACCTGTAGAGATGGAGTTGGCCAGCGAGTTTAGGTATCGCGACCCAATTGTCAATGAGCGGTCCTTAGTTATCGCAATTTCGCAATCCGGTGAGACCATGGACACCCTGATGGCGCTGCGTCACGCTAAAGAGCAGGGGGCGAAAACACTTGCTATTTGCAATACCGTCGGATCAACAATTCCGCGCGAGTCCGACGCGGTGGTCTACACCTACGCGGGCCCGGAGATTGCGGTCGCTTCAACTAAAGCATTTCTAACGCAGATTATCGCCGCATATCTGGTCGGGCTTTATCTCGCACAGGTTCGCGACGTGCTACCCGCGGCCGAAATTAGTGCGGTGATGGCTGATCTTGCTGATATGCCAGGCAAGGTGGATCTGGTGCTCGATACCGTCGAGCCGGTACGGGCTCTGGCGCGTGAGTTCGCAGATGCGCCTTCGGTGTTATTCATCGGCCGCCATGTGGGTTTCCCGGTGGCTTTGGAAGGTGCATTGAAACTAAAGGAACTCGCCTATATGCACGCCGAAGGCTTCGCGGCAGGTGAGTTGAAGCACGGCCCGATTGCCTTAATTGAAGATGGAGTACCGGTGGTGGTGATCGTGCCGTCGCCAACTGGCCGGGCGATTCTTTACGACAAGATCATTTCGAATATTCAAGAGGTCAGGGCACGCGGTGCTCGAATCATTGCGATCGCCGAAGAAGGCGACGAAAAAATCTCGGACTACGCCGACTATGTCATTCGGGTTCCAGCGGTGCCGCCACTCATGCAACCCCTAGTTTCAACCGTGCCCTTGCAAGTTTTCGCATGTGAAATGGCTACGGCTAAAGGCCATGATGTTGATCAACCCCGAAACCTCGCGAAGTCTGTGACCGTTGAGTAACGCATGATCGCGGCATTTGATGTGGCGGCCGTTCTAGCTGCCGAGCAGGCGCATCAGCACGACCTTGAGTCTGGCGTCTTGATGGATAGAGCCGCAACCGGTCTGGCGCGAGCGGTTATTGGCCTACTTCAAGAATCGCGTGGTCGAGTTCGCGGTGCCCACGTTGCGATTGCTGTCGGGGGCGGTAACAACGGTGGTGATGCACTCTTTGCCGGAGCAAAATTGGCACAGCGCGGTGTTTCGGTTACGGCGGTGTGTGTCGCAGCGAGCGCCCATGGTGCAGGGGTAGCAGCGCTGCTCCGGGCAAATGGAAGAGTTGTGCAGTGGCATGAAGCAGAAAGCGATTTATCCCAGCAAAATATCTTCCTTGACGCCGACGTCATCATTGACGGAATTGTTGGTATTGGTGGTTCCGGGGTTCTGCGGCCCGCCGCCGCCGCAATGGTTGAACTTATTAATGCGAGTGGTGCCTTAGTGGTAGCCGTGGATCTACCAAGTGGCGTAGCCGCCGATACCGGTGAGATTGCCGAGATCGCCGTGGCCGCGGATCTCACCGTAACTTTCGGTTGCCTTAAGACGGGTTTGCTGGTTTCACCCGGCAGTGACTTTGCTGGCGGGCTGCACGTTGTTGATATTGGCATCGCCGACACCCTTGGTGAACCTACGCTAATTGCTCTTGAAGCCTTGGACGTTGTCGCTTATGTGCCAGAGCCCGGGGTTGATGACTATAAGTACCGCCGTGGGGTTGTCGGTGTAGCCGCGGGTAGCCGCCAGTATCCGGGTGCTGCGTTACTTACTGTCGGAGCGGCACGCATGGGTGACGTCGGGATGGTGCGATATCTAGACCGAGGTGACGACGTGGCGCAGCAGGTGCTCGCTATTTTTCCCGATGTAGTCGCAAGTGGTGACGACCCCGGTGGTTCAACCCGGGTGACCGCTTGGGCCTGCGGACCAGGGTTCGCGGGCCCAGAGTTCGCGGCGGCTGGCGGGCCGGCCCAGAATGAACCCGCCATTGATGCGGTTCTTAGAACCTCGGTACCGGTGGTCCTGGACGCTGGTGCACTTATGAGTGTTGCTGGGTCAACCACCTTGCGAACCCAAATAGCGCAGCGTTCGGCGATTACGGTGATAACCCCTCATGCCGGTGAGGCTGCCGCCTTGGCGGCTGCCATCGGGCTCACCACCGACCTGGGGCGCCTAGCGCTGGCCCAAAGCCTTGCTAAGGGCCTCAATGTGGTGGTAGTGCTCAAAGGGCCGGCAAGTTTGATTGCAGCACCCAGTGGTTTGGTACTTGTTGACACCATGGGCGGTGCTGAGCTCAGCACCGCCGGCAGCGGCGACGTACTGACCGGATTAGCGGCCGCTGTCCTAGCTGGTGCCAATGCCCGAGGTGATATTGATGATCATGATGATGCGGCAGTCGCTGTGGCGGCTGCGGTATGGCTGCATGGTCAAGCCGGTCAACTTGCAGCTGCTGATGGCTGGCCGGTGACAGCGCTCGATGTGCGTGACCACCTGGGTACGGCCGTGGCGCTGGTGCGTAGGTAGATCTCTACGACTTAGCCACTAATTTATGTCCATGTCCAACAGGGTGCTAACCAAGTCGGGCGGTGCTTGGAGGACAATGCGGGCATGACAACCGCGACCGTCGATCTCGGCGCCATCGCCCACAATCTGGACCTGGTTCGAGGAGTGGTGTCTGATTCTGATGTCATGGGAGTGATCAAAGCGGATGCGTATGGTCATGGCGCAATAAGGATTGCGTCGGCTCTGCGCGGCCGAGGTGTTAAATGGCTCGGGGTAGCGCTGCCACGTGAGGCACTAGATCTTCGTGAGGCCGGTGACACTGGCCGCATACTCGCATGGTTGTGGGCTCCAGGCGACGAGGATATTGAGCGGTGCGTAGCGACCGAGGTTGATCTCGGTGTATCGAATTCGCGGATGCTACAAGAAGTCTGCGCGGGCGCGATTGCTACCGGCAAGAAAGCGCGGGTGCAATTAAAGGTCGATACCGGTGTCTCGCGCAATGGTTGTTCGTTATCGCAGTGGCCGGCGCTCATTGCCGAAACACTTGAGGCGGGGCCTCTAGTTGAGGTAACCGGCATGTGGTCGCATCTCGCTAATGCCGATATACCTAATCACCGGTCGGTCCACGAGCAGCGCCTGCTCTTTGATCAGGCCTGCGCCATGGCAGAAGCAATTGGACTGGGAATCCCGCTACGCCACTTGGCTAATAGTCCGGCCGCATTGTTATGCCCTGAGACCCACTACGACTTAGTGCGAGTCGGCATAGCCCTGTATGGGGTATCGCCGGTTGAGGGTAATGATTTTGGACTTCGTCCGGCGATGGCATTGGTTTCAACGGTGGCCTCGGTAAAGACTGTCGAGGCCGGTGCGTCGGTGTCATATGGCGCCACCTGGACGGCAACCGAAGAAACGTCTATTGCACTAGTCCTTGGTGGATACGCAGATGGGATTCCGCGGTCAGCGAGTAACAGGGCTGAGGTGTTTATCAATGGCCGACTGCATCCGATCGTGGGTCGGGTGGCCATGGACCAATTCATGGTCGCCCTGCAAGGTGAAGCCCGGGCAGGCGACGAAGTTATTATCTTTGGAGCTGCGCCAACGGCAAATGATCTTGCCCGCGCATGCGACACCATCGGATACGAGATCGTCACTCGAATTGGCCCGCGGGTACCACGTGTTTATGTTGGTGCCCCGTGAGCCGAGATATGAGCAATGCGATCCGGGTGGTGGGCGGTGGCCTACTTGCCGCGGGGGTACTTGCGGCTGGCGCTGCGGCCGGGGCGGCCGTAGAACGCATCGTGCTTTCGCGCGGTTCAAAACCTGATGTTAAGTGGTCTATGGATGAGTTTGACTCGATAGAGCGCGATGTTATTACCAAAGACGGTACGGCACTTCATGTCGAAATCGATGAGGCCGATTCGCCACTGACAATTATTTTTTGCCACGGTTACGCCCTGAGTTTGGATTCTTGGTATTTCCAGCGCAAAGCCCTTCAAGGCAGGGCGCGATTGGTATTTTATGACCAGCGTAGCCATGGTCGTTCTGAGCGGGCCGATTTCGATTCACATCATGTTGATCAACTGGGTGAAGATCTTGGCGACCTAATCGCGGCGGTTGCTCCGAATGGGCCGCTCATGCTCGTCGGTCATTCAATGGGCGGCATGAGCATCATGGCATTTGCTGAGCAGCAGCCTGATGTTATCCGCGATCGGGTGTACGGCGTCGCACTGATTTCAAGTTCGGCGGGTGGCCTTACCGAAATAACTCTTGGCCTGCCCGCCCCATTTGGGTATATCTTCAATCGGGTCGCCTCACCGGCGGCTGCAGCGCTGGCACGTCGACGTAATTTGGTTGAGCGTGGCAGGCGATCCAGCAATGACTTGGGTATGTTGCTGACTCGGCTGTATTCATTCGGATCGGTGGCGTCCGAACAAGCTGGCCAATTGGTCTCCAACATGATTACCGCCACCCCGATTGATGTGCTTGCTGAATTCCTGCCGGCGCTCCAAGATCATGACAAGCGCGACGCGTTGCCGATACTTCAACATGCCGAAGTCCTCGTAATAGTCGGGGATTCGGATCGGCTAACTCCGAAATCCCATAGTGAAGAGATAGTCAGCGGCATTCCCGGGGCGGAGTTTGTCGTCATCAAAGATGGGGGCCACATGGTTAATATTGAGCACCACGAACAAGTCGATGAATTGCTGCAGCAGCTGCTTTCATGTGTTAAGCGAGATCTCATTGGTGCATCCGGTAACGGCGTTGCATGATCGAGTTAGCAGTAACGACCGCGGGTGCAATGCAAGCCCTGGGCGAGCGGATCGGGCACAAATGTCGAGCCGGAGATCTGGTATTGCTGGTTGGAGATCTAGGCGCAGGTAAGACCACTTTGGTGCAGGGACTCGGGCTGGCTTTAGGAGTAGCTGAACGTGTTACCAGCCCAACATTTGTTATTGCTCGAGTCCATGCCACTGCTGCCGGGTTTCCTCAACTTGTGCATGTGGATGCTTATCGACTTGGCTCCGCACTCGAATTCGATGATCTGGATTTGACTGCTGACGTTGATGAGAGCGTCACCGTTGTCGAATGGGGCGAGGGCAAGGCCGAGCAGTTGGCTGGTGATTACCTCGTGGTGAAGATAAACAGATCCGATATTGGTGACGATGAGACCCGCCGGGTTGCGATCAGTGCTGTGGGTTCGCGGTGGACATTAAGTGATCTTGAAGTGTTGGCCAGGGCATGATTATTTTGGCATTGGACACTGCTTCCGCAGCGACCTCGGTGGCCTTGGTCGACGGTGATGTCATCTTGAATTCAGCTCGTCATGTTGATGCACGCCGTCACGCCGAAGTTCTCGCACCGCTGATTGCTGAAGTCGTGGCTGGTCACTTAGTTGACGCAGTCGTTTGTGGGGTTGGCCCCGGCCCTTACACCGGGTTGCGCGTTGGGGTGGCCAGCGCGCAAAGCCTCGGGTTGGCCTGGGGGGTGCCGGTGGTGGGTATTTGCTCACTCGATGCTATCGCCCATGCGGCTCGCGCGGAGGGGGTCACCGGTGAGTTGATTGCTGCCTTGGATGCGCGTCGAAAAGAGGTTTATTGGGCCAGGTACGGCGCCCAACGGCTGGTGGGGCCGTTTGTGAACCGGATCGATGATCTTGACCCGGAATTGCTCACCATGCAGTGGGTGGGAGTTGGCGATGAACCCCGATACCCCGAGGCCTCATCATTGGCTCGAATTGCCTTGCCGCTGCTTAGCGCGGGAGCCCCGGTTGCAGATCGAATCACCGACCTAGCCACCCACGGGACCGATGATGGTGCTACGGCCAATCAGCTAGGGCAACAGCAACTACTGCCACCCTTTCCGCTCTACGTCCGCAGACCTGATGCAGTTGCAGGGGCTAAGTGATGTCAGCAGTTGAGGTGCGGCGCATGCGTTGGTGGGATATACCTGCCGTGCATGCGATTGAAACGTCAATTTTTATGACAGACCCATGGAGTGTTGAGCAATTTTGGTCTGAGTTGTCGCAGCCGACGCGTCGTTATTTCGTTGCAGAGATCGACGGTGCCATCGTGGGCTATGCGGGCAGTTTCGTGTTGACCCCCGAAGCCGATGTGCAGACGATGGGGGTGGCCGCTGATCAACGTGGCCGGGGTATCGGAGCGCTGCTACTGACCACTTTGATCGAGCAAGCGATTCAAGCGCAGGCGGCGCAACTTATCCTTGAAGTGCGTTCGGATAACGGCGCTGCCATCGCGATGTATCAAAGATTCGGCTTCGAGCGAATTAGCTCTCGCCCCAATTACTACGCACCTGATGTCGATGCATTGATAATGCGACTTAGACCACTCGCTCTGGTGGTTGACCATGGCTAATGGGCCGCTTGTTCTGGGGATCGAGACCTCATGTGATGAGACCGGAGTCGGCATCGTTCGTGGTAGTACCTTGCTTGCTGATGAGGTGGCTTCGAGTATTGACGAGCATGCGCGTTTTGGAGGAGTAGTACCCGAGATCGCAAGTCGGGCTCATCTGGAAGCCATGGTGCCAACAATTGAACGGGCCTGCCGGGTTGCCAAAGTCAAACTCAGTGATGTTGACGCAATAGCGGTTACCGGTGGCCCAGGGCTTGTTGGCGCACTGCTCGTCGGCACAGCAAGTGCGAAAGCCTTGGCCCTTGCCCTAGATGTGCCGCTATTCGCTGTCAATCATCTGGCCGGGCACATAGTTGTTGATGAACTAGAGCATGGGCCACTGCCCGATTCGGTCATTGGACTTTTAGTATCCGGCGGCCACTCATCCCTGATACAACTAACCGGGAGTGACTTTCATGCTCTCGGTGCCACCTTGGACGATGCCGCCGGTGAGGCATTCGACAAAGTCGCGCGCCTGCTCGGGTTGCCATTCCCCGGTGGGCCTTGGATCGATCAACTGGCCCAATCTGGTGACGGAGCCGCGATCGCCTTCCCGCGTGGTTTGACCTCCCCCCACGAGGGTGAAGTAAACAGGTTGAATTTCTCCTTTTCAGGTTTAAAGACGGCCGTCGCACGTTGGGTTAAGCAGCAGGAGCAGGCGGGCAACGCCGTTTCGATACCAGATGTTGCCGCCAGTTTCCAGGAAGCCGTGGTTGATGTTCTTACCCAGAAAGCTTTCGCTGCCTGTCAAGAAACCGGAATAGATCACCTGGTAATCGGTGGCGGGGTCGCTGCCAACAGTAGATTGCGTGCGTTGGCATTAGAGCGTGCCGCGCGACTCGGTATTTCGGTTCGGATCCCGCGGCCGGGGTTATGTACCGATAACGGCGCCATGATCGCGGCGCTCGGGTCGCGGTTGCTGATGAGTGGTGCGACCCCTTCTGACCTTTCCTTCTCAACTACCTCAGTGCTACCGATTGAAACGGTTGTGCTCAATGGACTTGGTTGATCGTTCCGTAATCAAAGTCATCGACGGTGGGCTCTCAACTCAACTTGAAGTAATGGGCTACGACATTTCTGGTCCGCTGTGGACCGGCCGCGCGCTATTGGAAAACCCGAAAGCGATCGAAGGTGCGCATCGAGAATTTGTCGATGCGGGCGCTGATGTCGTAATCACCGCGAGCTATCAGGTTTCACGCACCGGATTTGTCGCTGCGGGTCTAAGTGCAGGAGATGCGGATAGGTGCCTGTTAAAGAGTATTGAGGTAGCGAGGGCTGCTGGTGCAACCTCGACCATAGTCGCGGCGAGTGTGGGGCCCTATGGTGCGATCAGTCACGATGGAGCGGAGTATCGAGGTAACTACGGGCTTAGTGCTGTGCAACTTCGTGATTTCCATCGACCCCGAATTGAAATCCTTGCTAGCGGCGCACCCGATGTACTGGCGATTGAAACTATCCCCGATGTTCGCGAGGTTGAGGCGATTGCGGAGATTCTCACTGACTTCCCCAATCTTCCGGCTTGGATTACCTTCACTGCGGCCGATGGCAGCCAAACCTGTGCGGGGCAGCCGATTGAAGCTGCTATCGAGGTAGCGGCCGGGATCGCCAGCGTTCAGTTGGTGGGCATCAACTGCACAGCGCCACAGTTCGTCCCAGAGTTGCTGGGGCGGATCACTTCGACTACGGATAAGGCAGTTATCGCCTACCCCAATGCCGGTGGGGTGTGGTCGGCCCAAACACAGGCGTGGCAGCAGGTGCCGGTAGCTTCCGCCGCGGCGACCGCAGCCAAATGGGTGGAGTTGGGGGCCACCTGGATTGGGGGCTGCTGTGGCACAGATGCCTCCCAGATCTCCGCGATTCGGGCGGCGGTATTCAAGCGCAGTTGAGCCACCCCCCTTGTGGTCACCGGTGTTGTTGGCGGGGGCTACCGGATTTGCGCAGGAAACTTCTTAGATCCCTTGGTTTTAGGGCTGGAGTGTTTTACCATCATGTGCAGGTGCCCGCTCGGGTATCGGCCCGTTAAAGAATGGGAGCACCAAATACCAAGTACTGATTTTGCTACCCCCGTAAGTTCAGCACCATCTGATCGGCTCGCACTCGGTGTTGGTTGGGTGCGCCCCGGTGTGGCCGGTATCGGCGGCACACTAAACACCTTATGCAGCGTTACCGATACTTCTGTTGAGGGTGATGAAGAGTAACAACTCACCGCTCGACGAAGAAGTTCACACCTACCAATGAAGTAATAGATTACAACGAGAAGAATGGACCTCTAAATGCCAAATATTGATGTTGTTACCCCAGTTAGTTCAGCGCCAACTGATCGGCTCGCACTCGGTGTTGGTTGGGTGCG
>WLLZ01000027.1 GCA_009700485.1 Actinomycetota bacterium
ATAACAATTGGCCGGTCGGCGCTTTGATAAACCTCGTAGGGTGAAATCGATGGATGTGCATTACCCATATAGGTCGGCACCACCCCAGCGCCAACGTAGCCAGAAGCCTGATTAACCAGCGACGACAAAAGGCTGGACAAGAGCGAAACCTCGATGTTTTGACCTTGCCCGGTCAGTTCTCGATGGCGCAAAGCCGCGAGCATGGCAACCGCCCCGTGCAAGCCGGTAAGAACATCAACAACTGCAACTCCGGCTTTGGTGGGTTCGCTAGTACCGGTGATGCTCATTAACCCACCCATCGCTTGCACGAGTAGGTCATACCCGGGCAGGTCGACGCCCGCACCCGAACCAAATCCGCTTATCGAGCAGTAGATGACAGCGAAGTTAGTTGCGCTGACCGTTTGGTAGTCAAGACCGTATCGGGCTAGGGCCCCGGGCTTGAAATTCTCCAAGACGATGTCGGCGCGTTTTGCCAAGTTTTGGGCGATCAGCTGATCTTTGGGTGCACCGATATCTAATGCGAGTGATCGTTTATTGCGGTTGACGGCGTGGAAGTAGGTAGATTGCCCATCGGGTGCATAAGGGGGCCCCCAGGCTCGAGTGTCATCGCCGGCTCCTGGTCGTTCGACCTTTATCACGGTGGCGCCAAGGTCAGCGAGCAGCATCGAAGCGTACGGCCCCGCCAGCACCCGCGAGAAATCTGCTACCAATACACCGTCAAGTGCACCGGGCATTATCGGTAGGCCGGTATTCCGGTAAGTGCTTCACCGACTACGAGAGTGTGCATCTCGTTGGTGCCTTCGTAGGTATACACCGACTCGAGGTTGTTCATGTGTCGGATAATTGGATATTCGAGGGTGATGCCGTTGCCACCAAGAATGCCGCGGCACTCACGCGCGATATTTAAGGCCTCCCGCGCGTTATTCAATTTACCGATGCTCACCTGCTCTGGGCGGATGAGGTGCTGATCTTTAAGGCGACCGAGGTGCAGTGCGAGCAGAGTGCCTTTACCTAGTTCAACGGCCATATCAGCAAGTTTCTTTTGGGTGAGTTGGAAACTGGCAATCGGCTTGTCGAATTGCTCTCGATCAATTGAGTAGGAGATAGCGGTCTCTAGGCAGTCTCGCGCTGCGCCCATGGTGCCAAAGATAATTCCAAATCTCGCTTCATTTAGGCAGGACAGCGGGCCTTTGAGCCCCTTGACGCCGGGTAGCATCGCGTCACTGGGCAATTTGATGTCGGTGAATACCAATTCACTTGTCACCGATGCGCGCAGCGACATCTTCTTGTGGATCTCGTTGGCAACAAAACCGGGGGAGTTGGTTGGCACCACGAAGCCGCGAATACCGTCATCGGTCTGGGCCCACACGACGGCAACATCAGCGACATTTCCATTGGTGATCCACATTTTCGAGCCGTTGAGGAGCCAATCGTCACCATCGCGCTTGGCGTTAGTGCGCATACCCGATGGGTTTGACCCAAAGTCTGCCTCGGTGAGTCCAAAGCAACCAATGGCAGCACCGGTGGCCATTTGCGGCAGCCAGGTCGTCTTTTGTTCCTCGGAGCCGAACGCGTGGATCGCGTACATTGCCAAGGAGCCCTGCACGCTAACTAATGAACGCAGCCCCGAGTCGCCGGCCTCCAGTTCGAGGCAGGCCAAGCCATATGCCACCGCCGAGGTACCGGCGCAGTCGTAACCTTCCAGATGCATCCCCAATACCCCGAGCCCACCAAGTTCTAGTGCTAGCTCCCGGGCCGGGATTTCACCGGTTTCGAACCAATCGGCGATCCGCGGCCGGATCTGCGCATCGACATAAGTTCGGACAACATCTCTGATGGAGCGCTCCTCTTCGGAGAGCAGGTGATCGATCGCGAAGAGTTCGAAGGGGTGCTGTGGTGACTTATTCATGGCGGCTCCTGCCTTCTTGGCTTGGGTGGGGATCCGGGTGTGACCTTATGCGATTTTATCCAATCTAGCAGATTGGATCCAATCCTGTCGACCTAGTCGCCAGTTTTGCGAGCCAAGAACGCGGCACGGCGTGAAGGGCGCCCCGTGCGGTTTTCAATCTCATCGGCACTGGTGATGGCCCGGAGCGCCAAGTTCGTTGCCAGCCAGCGCATCGGCTCCGGCTCCCACTTGGGGGAGCGGTGGTTCACCCACGGCAAGCTGGTTAGGTCGCCAGCCCCCATCGGGGCGCCGGTGATCAATTCGGTTAAAGTGCGGCCGGCCAAATTGGTGGTCGCGACACCATCGCCGACATAACCACCGGCCCAGGCGAGGCCGGTGTTCCGATCAAATCCGCAGGATGCCCACCAGTCCCTCGCTATGCCAAGGGGGCCACCCCAAGTGTGGGTGACTCGGGTATCACTTATTGCTGGAAAGAGATCGGTCAGGACCCGCCAGAGCCCCGCGTGTACCTGCGGGTTGCGATCTTGGGCCGCGGTGATCTTGGAGCCATAAAAATACGGGGCGCCGCGACCACCGAAGGCAATTCGGCCGTCGGCGGTGCGCTGCCCGTAGATGATTAAGTGGCGGCCATCGCTAAAAGTTTCGCGCGACTGCAGGCCGATTGTCTTCCAAAGAGATTCACTAAGTGGTTCGGTTGCAAGCATCAACGAATAAAAGGGAGCCAGGGTGCGTTTTTCACCCGTGAGGGAAGGGGTGTAACCCTCGGTTGCCCGCACGATGACTTCAGCGCGCACCGAGCCACTGGCCGTTCGCAAAACTCCGGGTTCGATTGCCGTTACCGGGGTTTCTTCATAAAGTCTAGCGCCCATGGATACCACCGTGCGTGCTAAGTTTCGCACCAATCGAGCTGGGTTAATTGCTGCACAGTGGGGTGTGAAAGTTGCGCCAAGTACGTCGGTGGCGTTAACCCGGGCTTTTGCCTCGTTTGCATTAAGTAGGGCGTAGTCGTCTTCACCAAAACCCCAGGAGCGGTAGTCGGCTATTTCGGCGCGGGCACTTTCCAGCTGTAGTGGTGTGCGCGCGAGTACGACGGTACCGCCCTGCTCCCATTCAATATCCCAAGCGTGTGCAGTTGCGACCCTCCCGATTTCGGTTACCGTTTCAAACATCGCGCGTTTCATGCGCACGGTGTCCGACCGTGAACTGGCCCGTGCCAAGGCGTTCAACCCCGCGGGGAATAGGGCCGAAACCCAACCTCCATTGCGACCGCTCGCACCAAATCCAGCGTAATTGGCTTCCACGATGGCAACCCTTAATGCGGGGTCGGACTTGAGTAGGTAGTAAGCCGTCCAGAGTCCGGTATATCCAGCACCAACTATCGCGATATCGGCGGTGGTGTCACCGGGAAGTGGAGAACCGATGGGTTTTAGAAGTTCGGGAGGCAAGGTATTCCACCAAAGTGAGAGTTCGGCGGGACTTTGGGTCACCGGCGCTGCCATTTGGTGATGTATTCGGGCACGTTGATCGTCGTTGGGGTGTTCTCGTCGGCGATCGGAGCCGCGAACATCGATTGAAGGGGTACTTCACCCGCCCAGATTTGACTGAAAACTGGATCAAGTAAATCCGCGGGATCATCATCGGGCCCACCAGTTCGGATCTTGACCGAGCATTCGTTTAGGTCAAGGCCCAGTGTCAAGGTCGCCGCCCGCTCCTTAGGTGATGGGTGACGGCACTCCGACCAGCGCCCGGGTAACAGATGCTCGGTGATACATGCCAGCGCATCGAGTTCATCATCACCACTTAACCGGGTGGCAATGCCCAGAACCATGGCGGAGCGATAGTTCATACTTGATTCGAAAGCACTGCGTGCCAGAACTAGCCCGTCGAGCAAGGTGACGGTTAGGCAGGTGGGCTGCCCGGCCGCCAGCCCCCGGAAAAGCCTTGAGCCGGTGGATCCATGAAACAGCACTTGCTCACCACGCCGGGCGTACGCCACCGGGAGCACATACGGATGCCCAGATTCGTCGACCACGGCAAGGTGTGCGACCAGGCCGGCATCAAGTACTTGATGCAAAGCAGCGGTCTCGGTTACCGAGTTTTCCGGGATGCGACGCCCCCTTGTTCGCTCGGTGGAACCAGGGGCTTGGAACTCTGCGGGGCTCACAGCACTGACCAAGCTTCGGTTAGCACCGAGCGCAAGATGCCTTCTATTTCGTCGAACTCCTTTTGCCCGCAGGTGAGCGGGGGAGCGAGTTGCACTACCGGGTCGCCGCGGTCATCGGCCCGGCAGTAAAGCCCGTTATCGAATAATGCTTTTGACAAGAACCCACGAAGAAGTCTTTCGGCTTCATCGTCATTGAATGTCTCGCGGGTGACTTTGTCCTTAACTAGTTCGATTCCGTAGAAGTAGCCGGCTCCACGGACATCGCCGACAATCGGGAGATCATTTAGTTTGTCGAGGGTGCGCCGGAAGTTGCCTTCATTCGCCAGCACATGCTCGTTAATGCCCTCGGACTCGAAAAGATCAAGGTTCGCCAGTGCGACGGCAGCCGCGACCGGATGGCCACCCCAGGTGTAGCCGTGTAGGAATGAAGTTGAGCCGTGCTTGAAGGGCTCGAAGAGTCGCTCACTTGCAATCATGGCACCGATGGCGGAGTAACCCGATGACATGCCCTTGGCGCAGGTGATGATGTCCGGGGTAACACCAAAACGGTTCATCGCAAATATGTCACCGATGCGTCCGAATGCGGTGATGGTTTCGTCAGCAACCATCAAGACGTCATATTGATCGCAGATCTCGCGTACCCGCTCCAGGTACCCGGGTGGTGGCGGGAAGCAACCCCCGGAGTTCTGCACAGGTTCAGCAAAGACTGCGGCAACGCTGTCAGGGCCTTCGAATTCGATGGCTTCGGCAATGCGATTGGCGGCCCACATGCCAAAGAGTTTCTCGTCGTGTCGGTATTCCTCCTCGGCGCGATAAAAGTTGGTATTAGGCACTTTAACCGCGCCTGGAACAAGTGGTTCAAATGGGATTTTCGCGTCCGGGATACCGGTGATGGATAAGGCACCCTGTGGAGTGCCGTGGTAGGCGATAGCCCGGCTGATAACTTTGTGCTTCGTGGGTTTACCGGTGAGTTTGAAAAATTGTTTCGCAAGCTTCCAGGCGGTTTCGACAGCTTCACCACCACCAGTGGTGAAGAAAACGCGATTTAGATCACCGGGTGCGTAGTGGGCAAGACGCTCGGCAAGTTCAATGGCGCGCGGATGTGCATAGGACCAAATCGGGAAGAAAGCCAGTTCTTCGGCTTGTTTGGCGCCGGCGGCTGCGAGTTCGCGGCGACCGTGTCCGACCTGCACCACGAAAAGCCCAGAAAGCCCGTCGAAGTACTTTCTGCCTTGGTCATCCCAGATATAAGCGCCGTCACCTTTGACAATGACGGGCACGTGGCCGCCTTCGTAATAGGAGGAGTGCCGAGTGAAGTGCATCCAAAGATGGTCGCGCGCCGAGTTGGCCATACTGTCATTGCCCGGCTCGGTCACGTATTGCGGTGTGGTTGTCATCTTTTCCCCCAGGTGTAGATCTGCTTGCGTAGTTTTAGGTAGACGAATGTCTCGGTTGATCGCACACCGGGTATGGCCCGGACGTGCCTATTGATGACCTCGAGAAGGTGGTCGTCATCTTCGGTAATAACTTCAGCCAAGATATCGAAAGACCCCGCGCAGACCACTAGGTAGTCAACCTCGGGCATTAGTTCCATCTTTCCGGCGACCAATTCAATGTCACCGTCAACGCGGACCCCGATCATGGCGGCACTGGTGAAGCCCAATTGCACGGGATCGGTGATCGCGACAATTTGCATGACCCCGGTGTCTTGGAGTTTTTGCACCCGCTGCCTAACAGCGGCCTCCGATAGACCGACCGCTTTACCGATGGTGGCGTAGGGCCGGCGACCGTCCTGCTGGAGCTGCTCGATGATGGCCTTGGATACATCGTCGAGGGTGGCGGCCCCTCGCTCACGGGTGGACATAATAAGTATCGTGGTCCATATAACCGGCATCTGCAAGTGAATTCGTGGAAATCTAGTAATAAAACTACGAAATTCGCAGCTTTATCGCAATTGGACTACCGAAAACGGTGTCTGGGTACTAGGCTGCCGGCAACTCGACAATCCCCCATTATCTGTCCCCAACCCTGGGAGTTCACGTGAGCGGCAAGCGGTCCCTGCGCAATTTTGTTAACGGTGAAAGTGTAGATGCGGCCGATGGTCGCACGAGTGATCTGATTAACCCATCCACCGGCGAAGTTTTTGCGTCGGCCCCGGTCTCAAGCGCAACCGATGTAGACCGCGCATATGTCGCGGCCGATGCCGCTTTTGAGATTTGGAGTAACTCGACCCCATCGGAGCGGCAAAAAGCACTCCTGACAATTGCTGATGCTTTTGAAGCACACGCGGATGAATTGGTCGCTCTGGAAAGTGAGAACACCGGAAAGCCGATAGGAGTGACGGCCTCAGAAGAGATCCCGCCGATGATCGACCAGATCCGCTTCTTCGCCGGCGCCGCCCGGGTTTTAGAAGGCCGGGCAGCGGGGGAGTACGCCAAGGGCTTCACCTCAATAATTCGCCGTGAGCCCATTGGAGTAATTGGTCAGGTGACACCGTGGAACTACCCGATGATGATGGCGGTCTGGAAGTACGTACCGGCAATTGCTGCTGGTAACACCGTGGTGCTGAAGCCCAGTGATACCACTCCTGTTAGCACCGTTCGTATGGCCGAGATCATCGCCGAGTCCGGTGCACTGCCGCCTGGTGTAATGAATGTTGTATGCGGTGATCGCGATACTGGTCGTGCATTAGTTGAGCACAAGACCCCACAGATGGTCGCAATTACCGGGTCGGTGCGAGCGGGCATGCAGGTGGCTGAATCAGCGGCACGCGACGTAAAGCGCGTCCACCTGGAACTCGGTGGCAAAGCCCCGGTCGTGATCTTTGACGATGCAGATGTTGAAGCTGCTGCCGAATGGCTCGCGGTAGCCGGTTATTTCAACGCCGGTCAAGATTGCACCGCGGCAACACGCATGATCGTCGGCCCTGCTATTTATGACGACTTTGTCGCAGCTTTGGCAGAGCAGGCCAAGGCCACTTTGACCACCTTTGCTGATGGTCCAGGGGGCGATGCACTTGTTCCACCCGTCAACAATGTCAACCAGATGGAACGTGTCCTCGGCTTTATTGAGCGCACCCCGGGCCACGCTTCAGTAGTTGTCGGAGGTAACCGGCAAGGTGATCGTGGTTACTACATCGAGCCGACAGTGATCGCGAACCTGAAGCAAGATGATGAAATGATCCAGAACGAAATCTTTGGTCCGGTTATTACCGTACAGAAGTTCTCCGATGAAGCCGAAGCTTTGAAGTGGGCAAATGGCGTGCCTTATGGCCTCGCCTCATCGGTTTGGACCAAGGATTTCGGCCGAGCCATGCGCATGGCTAAGGGCTTGAATTTCGGTTGCGTTTGGATCAACACCCATATCCCACTGGTGGCAGAAATGCCCCATGGTGGCTTCCGGCATTCTGGCTACGGCAAGGATCTATCCATGTACGGGTTTGAAGATTACACCCGGATCAAGCATGTGATGGCGAACCTAGATAGTTAGGCCCTTAGTGAGTGATAGGTACGGCAAGGATGTCCTTGCCGATGATCCACAGAGTACAAAGCACAAAACCCCGACCGTGGTCGCTGACCCCGAACTCGTTGTTGAATGCGCAACCTCGGGGTGGTGTGGCGCGGTGGTCGGCTGGGATAAAGGAGTTTCCGGGTGGGCGGTTGTCTTAGAAGATGGCAAAGGGCAACGACGCCCATTTGATTTAGGTCCAGCGGCTTTCTTGATAGACGGCCAACTAGTTACTCTCGTGCGTCCGGTCACCCCGAAAGGTTTGTCCGGGCCCATTCGTACGGCGTCCGGCTCGGTTGCCACATCATTGCATCGGGCCCGGGTGGCCCGCGGTTCGCGGATTTGGGTTGAAGGCAGCCAAGATTCCGAGTTAATTGAAAAAGTATGGGGCGACGACCTAAGAATCGAAGGAATCGTGGTTGAGCACCTCGGTGGGATCGACGAACTACTTAATCGAGTGCAGGAGTTTGAGCCAGATCCATCGCATCGGATTGGTGTTTTAGTCGATCACCTTGTGCCTGGCTCAAAGGAGACCCGAATCGCAGATGCGGTGATGACAGCATTCGGTGGTGACGTCTTGGTACTTGGTCATCCCTATGTTGATGTGTGGCAAGCCGTGCGCCCGGCGGCTATTGGGATTAAGCAATGGCCGGTTATCGGCAAAGGTCAACCTTGGAAAGAAGGTGTGTGCCACGCCCTCGGGTGGAAGGTTGACACCGGTATGGCCTGGCGCAAGATCCTAAGTGGCGTGAATTCGTATGCTGATTTGGAGCCATCGCTACTTGGCCGAGTTGAGGAGTTAATCGACTTCGTTACGGCGCCGTAAAGTTATTGGCCAAGTCGTATTGAAGTTATGAGGAAGGTCCCCACGAGCACTCGGCGGACGCGACGGCCCTGGGTGTTCACCACAGGAAATCGGGTTACCAAGGTTTCACTCCTGCTAACTTGTCGCTAGGACGTGGTCATGGATCGCGGGAATGACCTTCGCGCCGTAAGACGCCAAAGTAGCGTCCTTGTCATCGTGCTGGAGATAGACCGCGAATTGGTCCACGCCGAGAGCTTCGAGTTCTTCAATACGGCGCACCTGCTCCGCTGGCGGACCGATGATGCAGAAACGGTCAATGATCTCATCGGGGACGAAATCGGTGTGGTCATTACTCGCCTTGCCGTGATGGTTGTAGTCGTACCCCTTGCGCTCTTTGATGTAGTCGGTGAGCGCTTGCGGCACGCCACTTCCGGTTTCACCGTATCGTTCTACGATATCGGCGACGTGGTTACCGACCATGCCGCCGAACCAACGCAGTTGGTCGCGGGCATGAGCCAGTTCCTCTGGTGACCCATCGGTGACATAAGCGGGGGCTGCGACGCAGATGTAGATATCGTCTGGGTTGCGGCCAGCAGCAGCAGCGGCATCGCGTACCGCTTTGATAGTCCATTCGGTAATTACTGGATCGGCAAGTTGAAGAATGAAGCCGTCTCCCACTTCACCGGTTAAAGCTAGTACTTTTGGCCCGTAAGCGGCGACATAGACATCCGTGCGACTGGTGCCAGCCCAAGGTAGTCGCAGGCTGTTGCCGTTGTACTCGATCGCCTCACCGTTCACTAGGCCTTTGAGGTCAACCACCGCTTGCCGAAGTTCAGCAACCGACACGGGCTTGCCATTGGTAACCCGCACCGCAGAGTCACCGCGTCCAATTCCAATGACAGTGCGATTGCCGTACATTTCATTTAAGGTGGCAAATACTGAAGCGGTAACGGTGATATCGCGCGTGGCCGGGTTGGTGACCATCGGACCAATTATTACCTTACGGGTTTCATCAAGAATCTTGCTGTAGATGACGTAGGGCTCCTCCCACAAAATATGTGAGTCGAAAGTCCACACGTGACTGAACCCGTACGTTTCGGCGCGGCGCGCGAGATCGATAACTCGTGCCGCTGGGGGAGTGCATTGCAGTACTACACCGATATCCATAGGAGTCCCTTTCGCTATCGCGTACGTGGAAAGCCGAGGTCAACTGACGAAGTGGCCGGGTCTGGCCACCTAGAGGTGACGGTTTTAGTGCGGGTGTAGAACTCAATACCCGCAGGCCCATACATATTGCTGTCGCCAAAGAGCGAGGCTTTCCAGCCACCGAAGCTGTAGTAAGCCACCGGCACCGGAATCGGCACATTGATACCGACCATGTCCACATTGATATCGAACTGGAGTTGCCGGGCGGCACCTCCATCGCGGGTAAAGATCGCCGTTCCGTTGCCATACCTGTGCGCATTGATCAGCGCTACGGCTTCTTCGTAGGTATCAACGCGGGTCACTGCCAAGACGGGGCCAAAAATCTCATCGTCGTATACCCTCATGCCCGGCTTGACATTGTCTACCAGCGAAGCGCCGAGGAAAAAACCTTCGGTTGGTAAGTCATCGTCGCGACCATCAACAACTACGGTCGCGCCCTCACCTGCTGCACCGGCCAAGTAGGAAGCCACCTTCTCACGGTGCTCGCCGGTGATCAGTGGGCCCATCTCTGCATCGGGGTCGGTGCCTGGCCCAACCCTCAGTTTTGGTAGCCGTTCAGCTATTGCCTCGACTATTGCGTCACCGATATTGCCAACGGCAACGACAACGGACACCGCCATGCAGCGCTCACCAGCTGACCCATAGGCGGCGCTAACTGCTGCATCCGCAGCCATGTTGATATCAGCATCGGGAAGCACGATCATGTGATTCTTGGCCCCGCCGAGTGCTTGAACGCGTTTACCGTTTGCGGTGCCGGTGGTGTAGATGTACTTTGCGATGGGGGTGGATCCGACGAAACTCACGGCCGCGATATCTGGGTGCTCCAAGATGGCGTCAACTGCAACTTTGTCACCTTGAAGAACGGTGAATACACCTGGTGGAACCCCGGCCTGAGAAAGTAACTCGGCTAGGTACAGAGCCACCGACGGATCCTTCTCGCTCGGTTTTAGGATGAAGCAGTTGCCAGTCGCGATTGCGTTGGCAAACATCCACATCGGGACCATCGCCGGGAAGTTAAACGGGGTGATACCGGCAACGACCCCAAGTGGCTGCTTTATCGAGTAGACGTCGACACCACCGGAAACCTGCTCGCTGAACCCACCTTTAAGTAGCGCGGGGATGCCACAGGCGAACTCAATATTCTCCATGCCTCGTGCTAGCTCACCGGCAGCATCACTCGGGACTTTGCCGTGCTCGATTGAGATCAATTCAACGATTTTGGCCCGGTTGGCATTGGCTAACTCACGGAAAGCGAACATGATCTCTGAGCGCTTCGACAGGGACGCTAGCCGCCATGACTTGAACGCTTCCTTGGCCGCGGCGACCGCGGCATCAACCTCGGCAACCGACGCTAAGCCGACACTGGCCTGCTGCTTACCGGTGGCGGGGTTGTAGACCGGGCTGGTGCGCCCAGAAGTTGATGGAACCAGAGCTCCGTTGATCCAGTGGTCAATGACGCGCACAGTAAATCTCCGCTTCCTTATTGATGTTTGGTTTTGCGTGGTTTCGAGCTCAAATCAGGTACTGCGAAAGGCCGCGCTTTAGATATTGGCCGTGGCCTTTAACGCCTTTGTACTCATTATTCTCAACTACTACTTTGCCGCGGGAGAGCACGGTGTCTACGTGGCCGTCGATCACGAAACCCTCCCAAGCCGAGTGGTCCATGTTCATGTGGTGGGTTTTGTGGAAGCCAATTTCGGTTCGACCAGCCGGATCGTAGATGACGATGTCGGCATCTGAGCCAGGAGCTATGACTCCCTTGCGCGGGTAAAGGCCGAACATGCGAGCGGGGGTAGTTGAGCAGAGCTCCACCCAGCGCTCCACAGAGATCTGCCCATCGACTACGCCTTGGTAAATTAGATCCATTCGGTGTTCTACCGAACCAATTCCGTTGGGAATCTTGGAAAAATTACCTACGCCGAGTTCCTTTTGCTCCTTGAAGCAAAATGGGCAATGGTCGGTGCTCACCACGGAGAGGTCGTTGGTGCGCAGGTAGCGCCAAAGTTCCTCTTGGTGACCTTCGGCTTTTGAGCGAAGTGGCGTGGAGCAAACCCACTTGGCACCTTCGAAGCCAGGCTGCATCAATTGATCTTCAAGGGATAGATACAGATACTGGGGGCAGGTTTCACCGAAGACATTTTGGCCGCCATCGCGCGCCCGCTGCACCACTTCGACAGCTTGCTTCGCAGACATGTGCACTACATATAGCGGAGCCCCGGTCATATGCGCGAGCATGACGGCCCGGTTGGTGGCTTCGGATTCGGTCTGCCAAGGGCGAGTTAAGGAGTGATACATCGGGTCGGTTTTGCCTGCGGCGAGTGCCTGGCTCACTAAAACGTCTATTGCAGTGCCATTCTCGGCATGCATCATGATCATGGAGCCGTTCTTTGCGGCGGTTTGCATGGCCCGCACGATTTGGCCGTCATCACTTAGGAAAACGCCTGGATAAGCCATGAACAATTTAAAGCTAGTGATTCCTTCGTCAACTAATTCATCCATCGCTTTAAGTGAGTCATCATCGACTCCGCCGATGATCTGATGAAAGCCGTAGTCAATATGGCAATTTCCGGCAGCTTTTTCGAACCAAACTTGTAGCGAATCTTGCACACGTGAGCCGTAGGTCTGCACCGAGAAATCGATAATGGTCGTGGTACCACCCCATGCTGCCGCACGGGTACCAGTCGTGAAAGTATCCGAGACGGCGGTGCCACCAAAGGGCAGTTCCATGTGGGTGTGGCAATCGACACCGCCGGGAATTACATACTTCCCGGCGGCATCGATCACGTGGTCAACGCTGCCCACAAGACCCGCTCCAAGGCTGTTGTCGCCCGGGACCAGAACTGCCACGATGCGCTCGCCATCGATCAACACATCAGCATTGATGATGCCAACGGACGAAACAACACTGCCATTCTTGATCAAGATGGTCATGGGGTCTCCTGGTTGCGGTGTTATCTGCGGACTAGATCGTCGTATGTTTCTGGGCGACGGTCGCGGTAAAAGGCCCAACGGTTCCGCACTGTCGAAATTAGATCAAGGTCTAGGTCGCGCACGATCAACTCTGGTTGATACGGGTCGCCTTTCTCGCCGACGTACTGACCTTCTGGGTTGATGAAGTAGGACTGGCCGTAGAAATCATCATCGCCAAGATCCTCGATGCCGACTCGATTTATCGCACCTACGTAGTACTCATTGGCAACCGCAGCGGCTGGCTGCTCGATACTCCATAGGTATTGAGAAAGGCCACGTGAAGTTGCGGAGGGATTGAAGACAATCTGCGCACCATTGAGCCCGAGCGCACGCCAGCCTTCGGGGAAATGTCGGTCGTAGCAGATGTAAACTCCGATCTTGCCAACCGCCGTGTCGAAGACGGGATAGCCGCCATTGCCTGGGCGGAAGTAGAACTTCTCCCAAAAGCCGTTGACATTTGGGATGTGATGCTTGCGATACTTACCAAGATAAGTGCCATCTGCATCAACAACAGCCGCGGTGTTGTAGAGAACACCCGGCTGCTCCTCTTCATACATTGGCAGCACCATGACCATGTTCAGCTCTTTGGCCAGTCTCTGAAATCGCTCGGTGTTCGGGCCGGGGATGGCCTCGGCGTATTCATAGAACTTGGTATCTTGGACCTGGCAAAAATACGGGCCGTAGAACAACTCTTGGAAGCAGATCACCTGCGCCCCTTGGGCCGCGGCCTTTCGGGCGTAATCCTCATGTGCTGCGATCATGGATTCTTTGTCGCCGGTCCAATTGGTTTGGACGAGAGCGGCGCGTACGACGGTCATGCGGTTCCTCCTTGATTGGGCGGGTGATGCCACTTTGCGCGCGGAAGTCAAATTTTTTGTTATTTTCGAGAATAGACATTATTAGATGTGTTATAAAGCCGAATCACATAAATTTATCTGATTCATGGAAAATATGTTTTTGGAGGGGCGCGGTGGGGCAAGTATCTGCGGTGGCTGCCCCGATTGACCACCTGCCCTTATTACGAGAGGCAATCACCGACTGCTCCCCTAAAGGCATTGCCGCGGCGGTGCACCGCCTGATTCGGGCTCAGAAGTTGAATACCGGTGACCGGCTGCCCACGGTTAGAGAACTAGCCCGCGCACTCGCGATTAGCCCAGCAACCGTAAGCGAGGCTTGGCAGGTACTGGGGGCGGTCGGGGCCATCCAAGCCCGCGGGCGCGCCGGCAGTTTCGTCAAGGAAACCCTGGAGCCAGGCCGCCCGATCCGTTACCTCAGTATCGGCGGTGCTCCCGGGGTTGATGGCCTAGATCTGTCGACGGGCACCCCTGATCCGCAATTGCTCCCGAAACTCCGTGAAGCCCTTGAACGGGTTACCACCCGTGATTTGGCCTGGACCACGAGTTACCTTGACGACCCGGTGCTGCCCCAACTCGAAGTAATTCTGCGCCAAAATTGGCCATTCGAAGCGCAGCGGGTCACCGTGGTAGATGGGGCATTGGATGCGCTGTCACGGGTGGTTGAGCAAACCATTCGGCTCGGCGACCGAGTAATTATGGAAAACCCTGGATTTCCGCCACTGATAGACCTATTGGAGCGCAGCGGAGCGGAAATTATCCCCGTGGGGATGGACGACGAAGGTGTCCGGCACGCAGAGGTAACCCTCGCGCTGGAAAAGTCTCCGGTAGCAATTTTCATCCAGCCACGGGCCCAAAATCCGACAGGCACCAACATGAGTAAAGCCCGCAGCGTGGTGCTCGCCGAAATATTGCGGCCCACGTCAATTCTCGTTATCGAGGACGACCATTCCGGTGAGATCGCGACCGGTGAGGATGTGAGTATCGGCAAGTTCCTGCCCGAGCGAACTGTGCACATCCGCAGTTATTCGAAATCACACGGCCCAGACCTCCGGATTGCTGCCGTCGGGGGCTCGGCTGACGTTATTGACCCGCTCCTTTCCCGGCGGATGCTGGGTCCCGGCTGGACAAGTCGCTTATTGCAGGCGGTGCTGATCGAACTGCTTACCGATAAGTCGGCCATCGCGGCGGTGACCCGGGCAAGATCCAGGTACGCGGTACGCAGTTTGGCGCTGCGGGCGGGTCTCGCGGGGTTGGGTGTCACCAGCAGCACGGGGGATGGGATAAACGCCTGGGTCGAGGTGGCCGATGAGCGGGCGGCATTGATCACCTTGGCGGCCACGGGGATTCGGGTGGCTCCAGGCACCCCTTTCGAAGTCGTCCCAACCGGGGTCCATCATGTGCGCGTGACAACCGGGTTGTTGCACGAAGATGACACCGAACAGTGGCAGCATGTGATCACCGCACTGGCAACGGCGGCCAAAGCCGGGCCCACACTTCGGGGGGTATAAGGGTTGCAAGTCCAATTTCGGCAAACTCGATTCTAATCAAGGCCGGATTCGCCAAGATTAACGATCACATACCAATTGTGGGCGAAATGCCACTTAGGAACTCCAAATACTACGGTTTGGGTAAGACTAGGCTGAAGTATTGACTCGACGACCACCCGTTAGATATTCGCAAAATGAGAGGAACCAAATGTCTTATCAAGTATCGGAAGCAGCTGTCGAAATAGCCGGGCTGGCCAAGAGTGCGCTGTCCCGTCGACGGCTACTTCAGGCGGCGGGTATCGGCGGGGTGGCAATTGCTGCGACCGCATGTGGTGCTTCCGGCAGTGATGCGGGCACCGCCGCTGGTGCGCCGTCGGCTGCAACCGCTGCGGATCTTTCAGATACCGATAAGACGGCTAACTGGTCGAATTGGCCCCTTTACTTGGATATTAACGACGAGACCGGCGAGTACCCAACCCTTAAAGCTTTTCAAGACGCGAATGGGATTGCGGTCACCTACACCGAAGATGTCAATGACAACAACGAGTTCTACGCCAAAGTACGCACCCAGCTTGAACAAGGACAAGACATCGGACGCGATCTGGTCGTTCTTACCGACTGGATGGCGGCTCTGTGGATTGAAAATGGCTATGCGCAAAAACTTGATAAGGCCAATATTCCGAACGGCAAGAATCTGATACCACGGTTGGCTGATGTGGCATTCGATAAGTCACGTGATTACTCACTGCCTTGGCAGTCAGGTTTCGGTGGCCTCGGTTACAACAAGTCGGCGTTGAAGGACGCGCTCGGAAGCGACAAGATGACCACGTTGGATCAGCTCTTTGACCCCAAGCTCAAGGGTCGGATCACGGTGCTGTCCGAGATGCGTGACACCATGGGTTGCATCATGGCTTGGCAGGGAAATAACCCTTCCGATTTCACCGACGATCAGTTCAGCCAAGCAATTGAAGAGCTAACCCAGCAGGTCGATAGTGGCCAGATCCGTCAAGTGACTGGTAATGACTACATCGCCTCACTTGAATCAGGTGACGTAATCGCGGTGATTGGTTGGTCCGGTGACTTATTTGCACTTGGCGAGGATTTCGGCTTCGAGATCCCCGAGTCGGGCGGCATGCTCTGGACCGACAATATGCTGATTCCGGCCCTCGCAGCGCATAAGAAGAACGCCGAGATGATCATGAACTACTACTACGATCCAAAGGTTGCAGCTGAAGTAGCCGCTTACGTGAACTACATCTGTCCGGTCGAAGGGGCCAAAGCTGAAATGGAAAAGATCGACCCGGCCTTGGCGGCAAGTGAATTCATTTTCCCGTCAGCGGCAACTCTTGACCGCACCTATGTGTTCAAAGCACTGACTCCCGAACAGGGTGATAGGTACGAGCGAGAGTTCCAGACAGCGATCGGTAACTAGCGCGTGGCCGGAGCGATTAAACAGGTCGAGGATCTCCACCTGCTAAATCTCACCAAAAAGTTTGGCGATGTAGCTGCGGTAGATGATCTGACTTTAACGATCCCCGCCGGATCATTTTTCGCGTTGCTCGGGGCATCTGGTTGCGGTAAGACGACTACCCTGCGGATGGTCGCGGGGCTCGAAGACCCAACTTCAGGCACCATAAAAATTGGCTCAAAGGACATCACGAACCTGCGGGCATTTCAACGCCCGGTAAATACAGTTTTTCAATCGTATGCGCTGTTTCCGCACTTGGACATTTTCGAAAATGTGGCATTCGGGTTGCGCCGTCGCGGCATCAAGGATGTCAAGACCCCGGTGAACCAGATGCTCGAGCTTGTTGAACTAAGCGCGATGGCGCGGCGAAAGCCCACCCAGTTGTCCGGTGGGCAGCAGCAACGGGTTGCGGTGGCCCGTGCGCTGATTAATGAGCCTGATGTGCTGCTACTTGATGAGCCTCTTGGCGCACTCGACCTCAAATTGCGCCGCCAAATGCAAATTGAGCTCAAGCGCATTCAACGTGAAGTTGGCACCACCTTTGTGCACGTTACCCATGATCAAGAGGAGGCCATGACCATGGCCGACACCGTCGCGATCATGAACGCTGGCCGGATAGAGCAGTTGGGTAACCCAGCTGATATTTATGAGCTGCCTAAAACTGTGTTTGTTGCAAACTTTTTAGGTCAGTCGAATTTGATTCACGGTACCGCTCAAGGGCACAGCGGTGACGATATTTTGGTGGCTGCCTATGGGCAAACTTATGTGGTGCCGGCCGCGCGATCTAGTGCAACAGGTGACAACATGATCGTGGGCGTCAGGCCGGAGAAGATGACGGTTCTCGACGCCCCCGACGGTCATCGAGCACCTGAGTCTCATAATAAGATTTCCGGGCGAGTAACAGATGTTTCATATGCGGGTGTCTCTACCCAATATCTGGTGCGCACCCCATGGGATCAAGAACTCACTGTTTTCGAACAGAATGTAATTGTCGGCGACCGCTGCTCGGTTGGCGATGAAGTGCTACTTCATTGGGCTCCCGAACACACATTCGGCCTTGAGAACCTCGGCGGTTAGCAGTGTCACCGATTCTGGTAGCAGGGCCGAGTAAGCCGGTGGTGGTAGCAAAACGCCGTTCCCGTACCGGTTACCTGCTCTTGTTCCCGGGCATGACTTGGTTGGCTATATTTTTCGCGATCCCTTTTGTTACCTTGTTTATGACGAGTTTGCAGGAGCCGGTTCCTGGCAAAATGGGAAAGTATCAGGCCGGTTTTCAACTCAGTAACTACACGAATGCCATGGCCGAGTACTGGCCGCAATTCCTCAGATCATTTATCTATGCTGGCATTGCGACCCTGCTGGCCCTTGTTATCGCCTATCCATTGGCGTACTTCATTGCGATGAAGGGCGGTAAGTGGCGTCCGCTGCTTTTAGTGTTAGTGATCGCTCCGTCATTCGCATCCTTCTTACTTCGCACCTACGCCTGGCGCACCATCTTGGCAGACGAAGGCCCGATCACCTCATTCTTTAATGCACTGCACTTACTGCCAGATGATCGAATCCTGAACACCGGCATTGCCGTGGTCGCCGGCTTGACATACAACTTCCTGCCTTTCATGATTTTGCCGCTATATGCGGCACTTGAGAAAATTGATCCGCGTCTAATTGAGGCGTCCAGCGACCTGTATTCGTCAGCTGTGGCGACTTTTCGTAAGATCACGTGGCCGCTGTCGCTGCCGGGGGTAGTCGCGGGCACCTTGCTAACTTTCATTCCGGCAGCCGGTGATTACATCAATGCCGAGTTACTTGGATCGACCAAGGATCGAATGATCGGCAATGTGATCCAGACCAACTTCATTGAATTTCGAGATTATCCGACGGCCAGCGCCCTGTCATTTGTTTTGATGGCGGCGATCTTGGTAATGGTGTTTACGTATATCCGCCGAGCCGGGACGGAGGATTTACTCTGATGCGCTGGCTTCGGCGAAATCTATTGGGGATCATCGCAATTCTCGTCTTGATTTACCTCTTCATACCTATCGCTGTTGTTGCGATCTTAAGTTTCAATAAGCCATCGGGTAAGTTCAATAT
>WLLZ01000028.1 GCA_009700485.1 Actinomycetota bacterium
CCGATGACAACGGGTGCATAGAACTCGCTCGCCGCCGGAAAGATCGGCAGGCAATACCGGATCATGCCGAAGGTTCCGATTTTGTCGAGCACCCCGATAAGCAATACCGCGGTTCCGGGCTTTGAAGCACTCGCCGCATCGGGCAACCAGGTGTGGAAAGGCCAGAGCGGGGCCTTTATCGCGAAAGCGAAGAAGAACCCGAGGAACAACAATTTCTCGGCCGTCGGGTCCATCTCCAAGCCGACTAGCGAAAGGTAATCGAAGGTACCTTTACCGGTAACCTGGGCTGAAACGACATAGAGCCCGATCATTGAGGTCAACATGAAAAGCCCACCGAGCAAGCCGTAAAGCAAGAATTTGACAGCTGCATAGGACCGCTGCGGACCGCCGTAACGGCCGATCATGAAGTAGACCGGGATCAGAATTACTTCAAATAAGACGAAGAACATGAAGACGTCGGTGGCGGCGAACACCCCGATCATCAATGTTTCCATCGCCAAAATCAATGCGAAGTAGCCCTTAACCGAACCGCCGCTGGTGGCATCAACATCCCGCCACCCCGCAATAACCACAATCGGCACCAAAGTCGTGGCTAATGCGATCAGGACTAGCCCGATGCCGTCAACACCAACCGAATATGAAATACCAAACGCGGGTATCCATGGGTAGGACTCTACGAACTGAAACGGCTCATTGGAAGCACCATTGAACTGGAGCGCCATGACGATGGTCAATGCCAAGGTGACTAATGAAATTGCCAACGCCAATTGCTTAGCAAGAGTCGGTCGTGACTTAGGAAGCAAAACCACGAGGACACTGCCGATCAGGGGTACGACCGCGAGGATCGTCAACCAGGGGGTCATGAAAGCCTCACCAAGACGAGAGCGGCAACAATTAAGACTGCGCCACCCAACATTGAAAGTGCATATGAGCGAGCAAAACCTGATTGGGTGCGACGCAACCGGCCCGAGGCACCACCAACGAATGCGGCGCTCCCGTTAACGAAACCGTCAATCCAGGACGAGTCGAACCACGTAAGCCAACGAGCAAGTGTGAAGGACGGGCGCACCACGACCACCTCGTTCACCAAATCACCATAAAGATCGCGTCGGGCCGCGCGGGTTAACCAATTACCCGAAGGCGCGTCGACCGGCACCGGCTTAGCCCCGTACTGGCGCCAACCAATGAAAGCACCGATCAAGACAACCACCAAAGTGATAGCCATCAGGGTGGTGGATGACAATTGGGTGGGATTACTCGCAAATCCAACAACCGGCTCCAGCCAGGTTTCGATATTGCCCCAGAACAGCAATGCCATGCCCAAGAAGGTAGAGCCGATCGCCAAGATGACAAGGGGGATGGTCATGACAGCGGGTGACTCATGCGGGTGCACGTCATCCTCCCACCGCGCCTTGCCGAAGAAGGTCATAGCGATCATGCGAGTCATATAGAACCCAGTTATGCCGGCTCCCAAAATCGCTGCAGCACCAATGACCCAGCTGCGTTCGAAAGCAGCGTGGATGATTTCGTCCTTAGACCAGAATCCAGCGAACGGCGGAATACCCATAATCGCTAGATATCCGGCCATGAATGTCACGAAGGTGATGATCATTAACCCCCGCAACGCACCATAGCGGCGCATGTTCACGTTGTCCTTCATGCCATGCATTACCGAGCCGGCGCCGAGGAACAAACCGGCCTTGAAAACGCCGTGAGTCAGCAGATGGAAGATTGCGAATACATAACCGATTGGACCGAGCCCCGCCGCGAAGATCATGTAGCCAATTTGACTCATGGTCGACCCAGCAAGTGACTTTTTGATATCGTCCTTGGCCGAACCGATGATGGCTCCCATGAAGATCGTGATCAGCCCGATGAGAACTACGGCGCCGGCGGCCCAGACTGCTCGATCGAATACCGCATTACTCCGAACGATGAGATACACCCCGGCGGTGACCATGGTCGCCGCGTGAATTAGCGCAGATACCGGTGTCGGGCCTTCCATCGCATCTAAGAGCCAAGCTTGCAGCGGGAACTGCGCTGATTTACCGCAGGCCGCCAAGAGCAGGAGCAGGCCGATTGCCGTAAGGGTGCCTTCACTGGCTTCGGCGGCTTGGCCAAACACGTCACTAAACGAAACCGAGCCAAAAGTCACGAACATGACCATGATCGCCAGGCTCAGACCTACGTCACCAACGCGGTTGATGATGAAAGCTTTCTTAGCGGCAGCAGCGGCCGTGGGTTTGATCTGCCAGAACCCGATCAACAGGTAGCTAGCCAATCCCACTCCCTCCCAGCCGACATAGAGCAGGAGGTAGTTGTTAGCAAGAACCAGCAACAACATTGCCGCAACGAATAAGTTCAGGTAGCCGAAGAACTTCCGCTTATCGGCATCATGTGACATGTAGCCGATGGAATAGATATGGATCAGTGAACCCACAATGGTTATTAGTAGGACGAAAACCATCGAAAGTTGGTCAAGCTGGAAAGCCATATCGGCTTGGAACCCATCGGCGAAAACCCAAGTGAATAGGCTCTGCCCGACCGAGCGCTCCTCTGCTGGGTGCCCCATCATCGCTACCAGCATCAACACAGCGAGCACCGCGGATCCGACCACTGTTAGCACTCCGAGGTACGGGCCCCACGAGTTGGTACGACGGCCTCCCAGCAGTAGAACTGCCGCCCCAAAAAGTGGCAAAGCAATAAGCAGCCAGATCAGGGAGAACACGCCCTCTGCGGGCATGAGCTCTATCACGGTCATTTCCTTTTCGTTGGTTGCTACCGGAACGGGCTAATACTTGAGCAAATTTGGTTCATCAATTGAGGCCGAGCGTCTACTTCTGAAAATCGTCACGATGATTGCTAGGCCCACTACAACTTCTGCGGCGGCCACCACCATGACGAAGAAAGCTGCCACCTGGCCATCTAGGTTGCCGTTCATTCGGGCAAATGCAACAAATGCTAGGTTCGCTGCATTGAGCATCAGTTCGACACTCATGAAGACGATGATCGCGTTGCGGCGGACCAAAACCCCGATCGCGCCAAGGCTAAAGAGAATTGCCGACAAGATTATGTAGTTCGCCGGATTCATTTCGACCCCCCACCCAAACTTTCGATCTGTTCGACCTCGTGGTGGTCTACCGGTCGCACATCACCTCGGGCGACAAGTGGCCCCGGGATACTTTGCGCACTTGGGGAACCATCGGGAAGCAATGCCGGTGTATCTACCGCATTGTGGCGCGCATAGGTGCCAGAACTCGGCAGGTTACCGGGGTGCCCGGCACCAATGAATCGGGCCTTGGATAGTTCTTCTTGGCTTGCGCGCGGTAGCCAGCGTTCACGATGAGCTAACACCATCGCGCCCAGGGCAGCGGTAATTAGCAGTGCTGAAGTGACCTCAAAGGCAACAAGGTAATCGGTGAAAAGAAGACGTGCGATGCCTTGAACATTGCCCCCATCAACGCCATTTGCCTCATCTAGTCCCACCGGCACGACATCGGTCAAGCCTGCACCTATACCGGCCACCAGCAAGATTGCCAGACCCACGGCAAGCACGATGGCAACCAAGCGCTGGCCTTTTAGAGTTTCGATTAGCGAGTCGGACGAATCCACCCCCACCACCATTAGAACGAAGAGGAAGAGCATCATCACCGCGCCGGTATACACAACGACCTGCACCATGCCAAGGAACGGCGCTGAGTTCGCAACATATAAAACCGCGAGATTGATCATTGTCAGTGCCACCCACAGCGCGCTGTGCACTGCTTTTCGCGAAAGGATTAACCCAAGCGCCCCCAGCACCGCTAAACCGCCGCTGAACCAAAAGACAATTTCTTCGCCCAGATTCACTTCGGTCACGGTGACACCTGCTCTGCATCCGCAACCACCGCTTGCTCTGGCACCGATCCGGTAATCCGATTGGCGTAGTAGTCAGTGTCGGTGGTGCCAGGAACCATCGGGTGTGGAGGTGCGAGCATCCCAGGTAGCAGTGGCGTCAACAGGTCCTGCTTCTCGTAAATGAGGTCAGCGCGATTGTTATCCGCCAACTCAAATTCATTGGTCATGGTAAGCGCACGTGTAGGGCAAGCCTCGATGCAAAGGCCGCAAAAAATGCAGCGCAGGTAGTTGATTTGGTAAACGCGACCGTAGCGCTCCCCTGGCGAGTGACGGTCACCCTCTTGGTTATCTGCCCCTTGTACGAAAATCGCATCTGCTGGGCATGCCCACGCACATAGTTCGCAACCGATGCACTTTTCTAAGCCATCAGCCCAGCGGTTGAGTTGATGCCTGCCGTGGTAGCGCGGCTTCGGTGGGAACTTCGCAGCCTGCTCTGGATACTGCTCGGTTACCACCTTTTTGAACATGGTGGCAAATGTGACCCCAAAGCCACGAACCACCTGTGGAAGTTCAGCCATCGATGGCCTCCTGTTGAACTACTGGGATATTTGATCGACGCGTCGTGAGAACGGCCTGCTGCCCGGGCATCGGCGGTACTGGGAAGCCACCAGCCATGGGCTCAAACGGCCGGCTATCGATCTCCTCGCGAATAAACTTTCGGGCCGCCTCGCGGCGATCTAGTGCCCCTTGCGCAAACCAAGACCCAACCAAGAGCACGGCGATTACGATTGCACCGCCAATCAGCAATTGGCGATTGCTGAACTCGATGTCATTACGCAATACCCTCGCAGCAGCAACGACCATGATCCAAACGATGGAAGCTGGGATCAAGACTTTCCAGCCGAATTTCATGAACTGGTCGTAGCGAAGGCGCGGGAGAGTAGCGCGAAGCCAAATGAACACGAAAATGAATATCTGCACCTTGATCAACCACCAAAGCAGCGGCCACCAACCGGTGTTAGCCGACTCCCAAAGCGAAATGGGCCACGGCGCCAACCACCCGCCTAAGAACAAAGTTGTTGCAAGTGCGGAAACAGTGACCATATTGATGTACTCGGCCAAGAAGAACATCGCAAACTTCAGTGAGGAGTACTCAGTATGGAAGCCGCCGACCAACTCACCTTCGGCTTCGGGGAGATCAAACGGTGCCCGGTTGGTCTCACCAACCATTGAAGTTACGTAAATCAAGAAAGATGGCAGCAAAATCACCGCAAACCAAATCGGCTCTTGGGCGGTGATGATTTCAGATGTTGACATTGACCCTGCGTACAAGAAAACCGCCACGAAGGACATTCCCATGGCAATTTCATAGGAAATCATTTGGGCACTTGAGCGCAATCCACCAAGGAGCGGGTAGGTGGAGCCAGAGGACCAACCGGCCAGCACAATTCCGTAGATGCCAATGGAAGCAATAGCCAGTACATAAAGCACCGAGACCGGGAAGTCCGTAAGTTGAAGTGGTGTCTCGACCCCGAAAATTGACACCGTTGGGCCAAATGGGATAACCGCGAATGCTAAGAATGCGGCTGTCGCTGAAATCACGGGGGCAATCCAGTAGACGCCCACATGGGCCGCTTTCGGAATAATTTCTTCCTTTAACCCGAGTTTGAAACCGTCCATCAAAGACTGAAGTAGGCCAAATGGGCCAACGCGGTTTGGTCCGATGCGGTTCTGCATGCGCGAAACCACTCGCCGCTCCCACCAGATGGTGAACAAGGTCAGCAGTACCAGCATGACGAAGATTGCGAGCGCCTTTAGCAGCACCAACCACCAAGGATCAATACCAAAGACCCCGAACTGCGATCCGGTCATGCCGCACCTCCGATGGTCACGGCCTGGCCAGCTCTCACACCGAGATCAAGGTAGAGAGCACAGCCTGGGGAATTCAGGGGCAAACACACGACACCATCGAGAACGTCGCCGACCAGCAAAGGCAAAGTGACCGAGCCGAGCGGACCGGTAACCGTGATATTTTCAGGTGCCCCTAGGCCGGCGACGGTCTTCGCGGAGCAGGTCGCGGCAACAGCATGCGCCGTAGCGGCAAGGTATGGCTCCCCCTCCTGCATGACTCCGTTGTCAATAAGTGCCCGCCAGGTACTAACCAAATATGCAGCGTCAACAACTTGGCCGGCCGTGGTGTTCGGTTCTTCAGTGCGCGCACCTGCCCAGGCTCCAAGGGAACCTAACTCCTGACGGATGCCGGCCACGTCGCTGGCGCCGATTGGCACATTCATGGCACGTGCCAACATCCCCAGAACTATCGCATCAGACATCACTAAAGCGTCTTTGAAAGTTTGCGCGAAGGGACGCGGGCGTCCTTCCCAGTTCATGAAGGTTCCGGATTTTTCGGTTACTACAGCAACCGGGAAAACCACGTCGGCAAGTTCAGTAATAGCAGAGTGATGGTTCTCGAGCGATACCACAAAAGCGGCGGCTTCGATGGCAGCCCGGCCAAGTACTTGGTCCGGCAGGTCAGCAAGTTCAACTCCGCCAGTGATTAGCGCGCCGATGCCGCCACCGGTAACCGCGCGCAATAAGGACTCCCCGGTTAACCCGGTGGTTTCCGGCAGTGACTCCACTCCCCAACACGCAGCAACTGCACCACGTGCCTGATCATCTGACAGGGGCCGACCACCTGGGAGTAGGCCTGCGAAAGCGCCCGCGTCAAGTGCCCCTCGCTCCCCGGCCCTACGCGGCACCCAAGCGATGGAAGCACCCGTGGATCGGGCTAGTTCAAGTACTGCGGTGGCACCACCTTCAATGCCCGCGATGCGTTCACCGACCATAATGACCGCACCGGGTGTGCTCAGTTCCGCGCGCACCTTGGCAGGTAGGTCGGTTAGCGCCAATGCCTCGGCGCCCGGCTTAGCCGGAATCAATGTTCCTGCCAATTTACTTAATCCGCGCGTGACCGCCGCACCGACCGAGTAGACGTGCGTGCCCCCACCACGTGCCGCTTTACGCAACCGCAAGAACACAATCGGCGACTCGTCTTCAGGCTCAAAGGCGACGAGAACTACCGCCGGTGCCTTTTCGAGTGATTCGTATGTTGTGCGCACCGCGGTACCAGCTACCGAGGAGCGTAAAAACTGTGCTTCTTCGTCCGAAGACTCGCGGACGCGAAAATCAATATTGTCGGACTGCAGGACGGCTCGGGCGAACCGCGCGTACGCGTAAGCGTCTTCAACTGTTGAGCGCCCGCCAACGAGCACCCCATGGCTTGTTGCTGCCGCTAAGCCACGTGCGGCAACATCCAGAGCCTCAGGCCACGAAGCCGGACGTAACTGCCCGTTTTCACGAATTAGCGGCGTAGCCACCCGACCTTGCTCTTGATAAGTGAAAGCGAAACGACCTTTGTCGCAGTTCCACTCTTCGTTAACAGCGGGTTCATCCCACGCCAACCGGCGGGTGACCGTGCCGCGGCGATGGTCGGTGCGCAGTGAACAGCCGGATGCGCAGTGCTCACACGTTGTCGGGACGGAAACTAGATCAAATGGTCGCGACCGGAATCGGTAGGCCGCGCTGGTCAATGCGCCGACCGGGCAAATCTGCACGGTGTTACCTGAGAAGTACGAGTCAAATGGCTGATCCGACGCGGTACCGACTTGCTGATTGGATCCGCGTTCAAGTAACTCAAGCATTGGATCACCAGCGATTTGCTCTGCGAACCTGGTACACCGGGCGCACGAAACGCAACGCTCCCGATCGAGCAGGATCTGTGCGCTGACATTTATTGGCTTGGGGAAGGTGCGCTTCTCTTCTTCAAACCGAGACTCCGGGCGACCGGCGCTCATGGCTTGGTTCTGCAGTGGGCACTCGCCACCTTTATCGCATACCGGGCAATCGAGGGGGTGATTCAACAGCAGAAACTCCATCACGCCTTCTTGTGCATCTCGCGCAATCGGTGACGTCAATTGCGTTCGAACCTGCATTCCATCCGAAACCACCTGCGCGCATGCTGGCTGTGGTTTCGGGACACCCTCGATGTCAACCAAACACATGCGGCAAGCCGCAACCGGCTCAAGGAGCGGGTGATCACAAAACCGCGGAATCTCGATTCCGAGCAGCTCAGCTGCCCGAATTACGAGGGTGCCTTTGGGGATTTCAATGGCGACGCCGTCAACGACAACGGTAACCAACTCCACCTGCGGGGTGAGATCTGATCCGGCATTACTGGTTATGGTCATCTGGTTGCCGTTTCCGCAAAGACGTAGGACGCTACCGGATTAAATTGTTCATCGGCAGAGGTAGTGGTGGCTGCCTCAAACTCGGCACGGAAGAACTTGAGGGCCGCTGGGTACGGGGTCGCCGCAGCATCACCGAGGGCGCAGAAGGACCGACCGGCAATCTGCGAGCAAAGGTTCACCAAGGTGTCAACTTCAGCGGGTGAACCATGGCCGTGCTCGAACTTCTCGAGTACTCCGGTAATCCAGTAGGTACCTTCACGGCACGGGGTGCATTTACCGCAGGACTCGTGCTTGTAAAACTCAAGCCACCTAGTTACTGCCTTTACGACACTGACCGTGTTGTCGAACAGCATCGGAGTGCCGGTGCCAAGCATCGTGCCAGCCGCAGCCATATCTTCGTAAGTCATCGGAAGGTCAAGGTGCTCAGCAGTCAACATTGGTACCGAAGACCCCCCGGGCAGCCAGAACTTAACTTCACCGCCGCCTCTGATGCCACCGGCGTAGTCAAGGAGTTCGCGCATCGTGATACCAAGTGGAGCCTCGTAAATACCAGGGCGCACCACATGGCCTGAAACTGCGAATACTTTGAAGCCCGGGGATTTCTCGGTTCCGAATTGGCGGAACCAAGCCACCCCTCTATCGATGATGTACGGGATATTGGCAATGGTTTCGACGTTGTTGATTACCGTGGGTGAGGCATAAAGACCGGCGACCGCCGGGAACGGCGGCTTGAGTCGGGGCTGCCCGCGGTAACCCTCAAGGGAATCAAGCAGTGCGGTTTCTTCGCCGCAGATGTAGGCACCGGCACCAGCGTGGATGACGACTTCAAGGGAAAAGTCAGTGCCAAAAATATTTTCGCCAATAAAACCTGCCGCGCGCGCCTGCTCTACCGCATAAGCAACCTTGCGAATGGCGTGCGGTACCTCACCGCGGATGTAGATGAATGCGTGGCTGGCCCGGATCGCATAGGAGGCGATGATTACGCCTTCAACCAGTGCATGGGGATTCGCCAACATGATCGGGATGTCTTTGCAGGCACCCGGCTCAGATTCATCTGCATTGACCACGAGGTAGTGCGGCTTGCCATCATTTTGCGGTACGAAACCCCACTTCATGCCGGTGGGGAAGCCGGCGCCCCCACGCCCGCGCAGCCCCGAATCCTTTATCTGACCGATGATCGCGTCCCGATCCATTTTTAGGGCCGCTGAAAGCGCCTGATATCCGCCAACCCGGCGGTAGCCTTCGATCGTGTAAAGGTCTGGCTTATCCCAGTGTTCGGTGATAATTGGCGTCAGTCCGGACGTAATCATGAGGCCTCCCCCGCCGGTACCGAGGCCGCGCTCATTCCGCGCTCCTGTGCAATGCGAAGGCCAACCAGCATTTTTGAATCGACCGCCTCACCTTCGTTGACCAAACCGTCGAGCGGGTAGGCAAGAGTGTGTTCGGTCGCTTGGAAATCGCGAATTACCGGGCCGCGAGTCGATGCGACCTGCTCACCGCGCGCAAGGCGGTCAACTACATCAACGGCGCTGGCCGGAGTTACATCGTCCATGAACTCCCAATCGACGGTCATAACGGGTGCATGGGTGCAGGCAGCTTGACATTCAATACGCTCTAACCAAAATTCACCATCGGCACTTGGCTCATTACTTCCGACGCCTAATCTTTCACTTAGCGCTGCATACACGGCATCGCCACCGAGTAGACCGCACAGGGTGTTCGTGCAGACCCCGACGTGATGCTTACCAACCGGCTTACGCTTGTACATCGTGTAAAAAGTCACGACCGCGGTGACTTCGGCAGAGGTAATACCCAGGACTTCGGCACACGCATTTATGCCGTCGACGGTAACTTCGTTATCAACACTTTGCACTAGATGAAGCATGGGAAGTAGCGCCGAGCGCGATTTCGGGTAGCGCGCCGCCAGATCACGCATCTGGCCGCGAGTTGCCTCACTGATAGTCATATGTCTGCGTCGCTCTCGTTTTCGTTGGGTATTACCGGTCGACCCCGCCCATGACAGGATCGATGCTGGCAACCGCGGCAATTAGATCTGCCACCTGACCGCCTTCGCTCATCGCTGCCACAGACTGCAGGTTGGTAAATGAAGGATCACGGAAGTGCGCGCGATAAGGCCGGGTACCACCAGCGCTAACCAAGTGGCAACCGAGCTCGCCTCGCGGTGACTCAATTGCGGTGTAAACCTGACCTACCGGAACTTTGAAACCCTCGGTAACTAACTTGAAATGATGGATAAGGGCTTCCATGGACTCCGCCATGATCTCGCGGATGTGGTCGGTTGAGTTGCCTTGACCGTCAGCACCAATTGCCAGTTGTGCGGGCCAGGCGATTCTCTTATCGGCGATCATTACCGGGCCTGGCTGCTCGAGCCGATCAAGGGCTTGTTCAATGATTCTGATGGACTGCTGCATCTCACCCACGCGGATTAGAAAGCGGCCGTACGCATCACATGTGGTATCAGTGACAACATCGAATTCAAAAGTTTCGTACCCGCAGTACGGCTGGGTCTTGCGTAGGTCATGGGGCAACCCCGTAGCGCGCAAGATTGGCCCGGTAACACCAAGTGCCATGCACCCGGTCAGGTCGAGGTACCCAATACCCGAGGTGCGGCCCATCCAGATCGAATTGTCAATTAGTAGATCGGTGGTGTCTTTCAACCGTTTACGCAATAACGGAAGCATCTCACGGATTTTCTCGACACCATCTGCCGGTAGATCTTGCGCGACCCCGCCGGGGCGAATGTAGGCGCTGTTCATGCGTAATCCGGTCACCATTTCGAAGACATCGAGGATTAACTCGCGCTCACGGAAGCCGAAGATCATCGCGGTTAGCGCACCTAACTCCATACCGCCCGTGGCCAGCGCGACCAGGTGCGAGGAAATTCGGTTCAACTCCATCATCATGATTCGAATAACGCTTGCACGCTCCGGAATTTGATCAGTGACACCAAGGAGTTTTTCGACTGCTAAGCAATAGACCGTCTCATTGAAGAAGGGGGCTAAATAATCCATCCGCGTGACGAAAGTGACCCCCTGAACCCAGGATCGGTACTCCATGTTTTTTTCAATACCCGTATGTAAATAGCCGATCCCGCATCTGGCTTGGGTTACTGTCTCGCCATCGAGTTCAACTATGAGACGAAGAACCCCGTGGGTTGATGGGTGCTGCGGGCCCATGTTGACGACGATGCGCTCCTTTTCGCCATCTGGTGCCGCAGTAATTGTGTCCCAGTCGCCGCCGGAAACGTTGTAAATGGTTTCGTCGCCGGATTCAAATGAACTGGCATATGGATCGCTCAGGTGATCGGTAGACATCAGTTGTACGCCCTCCGCTGATCAGGTGGCGGGATTGTCGCGCCCTTATATTCAACCGGGATACCGCCAAGTGGGTAGTCCTTGCGCTGCGGATGCCCCGGCCAGTCATCGGGCATTTCGATGCGAGTCAGATGTGGATGGCCGTCAAAAATAATGCCGAAGAAATCCCAGGTCTCACGCTCATGCCAGTCATTTGTCGGGTAGAGCGCAACAAGTGACGGGATATGCGGGTCGCTATCAGGTGCCGCAACCTCAACTCGAATGCGGCGGTTATGGGTTATCGAAAGGAGGTGGTAAACCGCGTGGAGTTCACGGCCGATGTCATTTGGATAGTGCACCCCGTTGACACCACTGCAGAACTCAAAGCGTAGCCCGGGTTCATCACGCAGAGTCGAGGCAAAAGCAACTAGCTGCTCACGCCGGACAAAAAAAGTGATTTCACCGCGATCAACCACCACTTTTTCGACCGCGCTCGACATCGGGATACCTCGGGCGGTTAGCGAAAGTTCGAGCTCTTCGGATAGTTCATCAAACCAACCGCCATAAGGAGGCAAACTTGCGGCCGGCAGCACCCGTGGGTCGATTAGGCCACCAAAACCACTGGTGTCGCCCGAACCTTGAATACCGAAAGCACCATGCTGAACGTCAATGATGTCAATACTCGAGACGCCTTCGGGCACCACCGGCAATTGATCGCTGGTCATCTAAGCAGCCCTTTCATCTCCAATGTCGAAGGTGCCGCAAGCGCTGCTGATTCAAGGGCAATAATTTCGGCCTTGCGATTAGCTCCCATTTTGGTGTCTTGAATTTGGTCATGTAATTTCAAGATCGCGTCGATGAGCATCTCGGGGCGCGGCGGGCAACCGGGCAGGTAGATATCAACCGGCACCACGTGATCAACACCTTGAACAATCGCGTAGTTGTTAAACATGCCGCCACTGGATGCGCAAACGCCCATCGCGAGGACCCATTTCGGGCCTGGCATCTGGTCATAAACCTGACGAAGCACCGGCGCCATCTTCTGGCTCACCCGCCCTGCCACGATCATCAGATCGGCTTGACGCGGTGAAGCTCGGAAAACTTCCATGCCAAAACGCGCTAAGTCATAGCGAGCACCCCCGACAGCCATCATCTCAATGGCGCAGCAGGCGAGGCCGAAGGTTGCTGGCCACAGTGAGCCTTTGCGGGCATAGCCGGCCACTTTCTCAACCGTGGTAAGTAATACGCCCGATGGCAGTGCCTCTTCAAGTCCCATTGAGTTCCCGTCAGTCCCACTCGAGTCCGCGTCGGCGCCAAACATAGGCGTAGACAACGAGAACAGTAACTATGAATACGAGCATTTCGATTAAGCCAAAAATCGCAAGTCGATCGAATGCGACCGCCCACGGGTAGAGAAAAACAATTTCAATGTCGAAGACTATGAACAACATCGCGGTGAGGTAGTACTTCACGGGGAAGCGGCCACCACCCACCGGCTGCGGTGTGGGTTCGATGCCACATTCATAAGCATCGTATTTTGCTCGGTTATAGCGTTTTGGCCCGGTGAAGGTAGCTATGCCAACCGAAAAAACCGCGAAACCGAAAGCTAGGATGCCAAGAATCAGTATCGGTGTGTAGACGTTCACCGCTGTTCCACAACTCCTTGTTTCTGCCGATCAATATGGTCGTTTTGATCGAAACTGGCACTCAACCTTGTGCGTTTGTGAATGCCTTCACGATCCACATAAGCATAGTGCGGCGCCTGCCCTTCATGCAGTGGCATCCGGCCCTGGGTTAAAACCCCGGTGAAGCGCGACAATCCCACCGGACAAGTTGCGCCACTGCACCCGCTCCCAGCCCGCCACTTGCAATTGCGCCGCGAGCTGCGGCTGATCGGGCCAGGCCCGGATGGACTCGGCCAGATAGACATACGCCTCGGGGTTGCTGGCCACCCGCTGCGCCACCGCAGGGAGGGCTTTCATCAAATACTCGGTATAAACATTGCGAAATGGGGCCCAGGTCGGCTGCGAAAACTCGCAGATTACTAAACGGCCACCCGGACGCACCACTCGACGCAACTCCGCCAGCCCGGTGGTCAAGTCCACCAAATTTCGCAACCCAAAGGAGATAGTGGCCGCATCAAATACCCCATCGCGATAAGGCAAGGACAAGCCATCCCCGCCGACGAAAGGCAACTGCGGCAGCCGCTGGCGGCCCACCTTTAACATCCCGAGAGAAAAATCAGTAGGAAAAACCTCAGCCCCGGCCTGGGCGAACGGCAAGCTTGAGGTACCCGTACCAGCAGCCAGATCCAAAATCTGCTCACCCGGGATGGGGGCGACCGCGGCGACCACGGCCTTGCGCCACCTTCGAGTCTGCCCAAGGGCTAAAACATCATTGGTTAGGTCGTAACGCTTCGCGACCCCATCGAACATGGCGGCCACATCGGTTGGGGCTTTGGTCAAGTCTGCTCGCGTCACGCCGACATCCTTTCAGACACTGAATCTGCTTCAAGTGCCATAGGCATCTAGAGTGTTCCTGTGTCCAGCGAATCAATGTCACGCCTGGACACCACGTCGAAGGCCGAACGCACTGTGGTGCGCACTCGGCCAATCCCGGACCCAGAACAGCTCTTGGCAAGGTTGCCGATCGAGAACCCCGTTGCGTGGGTCCGCGGCGGTGAAGGTTTGATCGGCTGGGGGGTGGCCGCACAACTCGAGGTAAGCGGACCAGAACGCTTTAGCCGAGCACAGCGCTGGTGGACCAAATGGTGCGCCGAGAAAGTCATTGATGACACCGTCGACGTACCCGGCACCGGCCCGGTGGCATTTGCCTCATTTGCCTTTGACCCGAACCCGGGCACGTCAATTATCACCGTGCCGAAAATCATCATCGGACGCCGTGGTGGCCAAGCCTGGGTTACCGTCGTGGACCCGGATAACGATCCGCGCGCAGATACTGGTTTGCCTTTAAGTGCTGGTCTGCGAAACTCCATGCGGCCGGTGTCGGTACCCGCGAAGCCGACAGCAGTGCGATGGGCTGAAGGGTCACGGACCGCCCCAGCCTGGCAAGGGTCAGTGGCCGAAGCAATCGTGCGGATTAACGCTGGTGAACTCGACAAAGTGGTCTTGGCACGCTATGTGGTTGCACATGTTGAGGGCGAACTTGATATCCGACACCTGCTACTAAACTTGGCCGAAAAATACCCATCTTGCTGGACATTTAGTGTTGCTGGTCTTGTCGGAGCTACCCCTGAATTACTCGTGCGGCGCACCGGTGATCTAGTTACGAGTCGGGTACTTGCCGGCACCGTGCGGCGCCAAGGCGACGCCACCGCCGATGCCGGCCTTGCCTCGGCCTTACTCGGTAGCGGTAAGGATCTTGAAGAACATGAATACGCTGTGCACTCGGTAGCTCGAGCGCTTGCGGCCCACTGCACCGACTTAACTGTTCCTGATCGACCACATGTGCTCGCCCTCGCCAATGTTCAACACCTGGCAACCGACATCACCGGCAGGTTGGCCGATGCCGCATCAGTACTCGCACTCGCGGCATCGTTGCATCCGACCGCCGCAGTCTGCGGAACTCCGACTGAGCGAGCTTTGTCCGTTATTCGCGAACTTGAGGGCATGGATCGCGGTCGTTACGCCGGCCCGGTCGGTTGGTTCGATGCCCAAGGTGACGGCGAGTTCGGAATTGCGTTGCGCTGCGCTGAAATTGATAGCCAGACCAACACTGTGCGCGCATTTGCCGGATGCGGCATTGTTGCAGGTTCACACCCTGATACCGAACTGGCCGAAGCGGCCGCCAAACTTGTGCCTATTAGGGATGCCCTCGAAGCTATTTAGTTTTGATTCCGGGCATATCGGGGTGCTGCCCGCTTAAGCAGACCCGAGGGCTGCATGTACCGCTTCACGCACCGCTCGCCAGGCTTCCGCCTCAACAACTCGCGAACAGGTTCGGGCCACAACCACCTGCACTCCCCCAGCGGCAATAGCGGTATCCAAAGCGACCGCTAGTTCAGACGACGTATGTGCCACCTGGGTTGGAACTTGCAGCGCCGCCGCGATGGCTCCAACATCAGCCCCGAGTGGCACCGCAAATATCCGATCGAAAGAGTCAGCGAATCGCGCCTCACCTTGCTCCAATTGCGAGAAAATGCCACCGCCATCATTATCCGAAACTACGATCACCAAATTGGGTCTTGTTTCAGTTGCCGGTACCAGCAAAGCATTGCTGTCATACAAGAAAGTCTGATCTCCAACAAGTGCGATGGCCCAAGTTGGATTATCGGCTGCATCATCTCGTTGCAGTGCCGTGGCCGCTCCCCAAGCTGAGGACAAAATACCGTCAATCCCGGAAGTACCGCGGTTACCCATCACTATGGCTTCGCCAATGAAGGTCGAAGCGAGATTGAAAACATGGCGCACCTGGGATGAAGCCCCCAGAAATAGCATGCCTGCGGACGGAACCGCACCGCACGTAATGCGCGCAACGTGCATGCCGGTCAACTGATCTCCAAAAGCCGCAAGCGCTGTTTCAACCGCTGCGGCGGTAAGGACATCCGCCCGTTGCCAAGCATCAAGCCAGTCAGGGTCAACCACCGCATTCTCAGGGGGCAATGGCACTCCCGCGATAACGATGTCTGCCGATCGGGTTGGATCACTCCACTGCGCTTGCGGATCTACCGCAATATGCAAGGGTGAATTCGCGACCAGGTGCAACACCGCACGACTTAATCCGACTCGGCCGACGGTTATAACGACGTCTGGCAAATGTGCCGCCGCGAAATCAGCATCAGCAAGGATTAGAGCCCCATGAGAAAGTGAGGTATCGCAGTCCGAAACATTGCCGCTTGGTTCACCTATTATCGGCCAGCCAAGGGCATCACCGAGGTCATCAATCAGGCCCATGAATTCAGAGTCGGCGTGATCGCCAACAATGATTATCCCGCGGGCCGGGCATTGATTGTCTTCCATGATGACACCTATTACGTCATCAAGTGGTGTGCTCAGGCCGGCAACAAACCTGGCATCGGCGCTCCAGGGCCGCCCGTCAGCACGCCCATCAGTGCGCCCCCCAAGTGCCGTTGCTGGTGCATCTTCGTCTAAGACATCGGGGACTAACGGGTCGCCAAATGGCATATTCACATGTACCGGACCAGGATGCCACGCATCAGTTGACGCGGCCACAACGCGCGACATGGTGGAACGCCAGTAGCGAATCCCTTGCTCGCCAGATACAGCCACTGCCATGTCAACCGCGAGTCGGACCGAGGTTCCAAAAATGTCGACCTGAGCAATAGTTTGGTTGGCTCCGACTCCGCGCAAAACTGGCGGCCTATCCGCCGTTAACGTGATCATCGGGATATTCGAGTGATCGGCTTCAACAACGGCCGGATGCAAATTTACAGCTGCCGTACCCGACGTGGTAACGACCACGGCCGGCACCCCAGAAACTTTTCCGAGCCCAAGTGCCAGATATCCGGCACTTCGCTCATCTAGTCGCACGTGCAAGAAGATTTCGCCACGTTTTTCGGCGGCAGCCAATGCGAAAGCCAGCGGAGCTGAACGCGAACCAGGGGAAAGCACGAAATCAGTAATACCGCATCTGATCAACTCATCGACAAGCACGCGCGCTTGGAGTGTCGATGCGTTCACTGGCTTAGCCTTTCATGCCGACAGGATGGTACGAAGAACAGGTCACAAACTGTCGATTAGATGCCCAGACCGTTTACCCGCCCCTGCATACCAGGCAGCGGCAAGGCGGGCCCGCCACCAAATCCCGCGCTCATCGCTTATTTCATCGCGCGCCCGCATTAGTGCGCTCAACTCCGGGGCAACTCTTTGAACTTTGAGCATTCCGCCAATCGGGACAAGGGGCGTATCCACCACATCAGCAGCAAGTAGCGTTCCGGTACCAAGGCCGCAGGCAATTGTCATGTCGAGGGCTCCGGCCAATGCCGTAGAAGCCGCAAGGCCAACCGAGGAGTCAAGTGAACCGCTAACGACTATCGGCATCGATAGTTGCTCGACTATACGAAGGCTGGCTTCGATGCCGCCTAGTGGAGCAACTTTGATGATCGCAAAATCGGCGATGGCACGTAAATCGAGCTTCTCAGGTGCAGCTGCACCCCGGATCGCCTCATCAACTGCAATAGGTACTGAAACTTGATCGCGAACCTGTCTGATCTCAGCGAGTTCGGCACATGGCTGTTCAACATATTCAAGCCCGTATTCAGTAAGACGCCTTAGTGCCTTCACCGCCTCGGGCACGGACCAACTGCCATTGGCATCAATGCGGATAGAGCCGACTCCTCGACCGAGTGCGGTATCAAGTACATCACGAACGGCCGCAACCCGCGCTTCATCAGCCGCCAAGGTGCCGCCGACTTTTACTTTTACACACTGGCAGCCATTTTCTATTACCGCAGCACGCGTTAGTGCCGCCGCATCGGCCGAGCTAACCTCAGCAATAATCGCATTTACATTGATGTTTTCACGTTTACTTACCGGCCATGCCCCAAACGAGGATTCAATCGCGCAGTCGAGCCAGCGCGATGCTGCGACGTCGGTGTAGTCATTAAAGGGGGCAAACTCACCCCACCCTGACGGACCTTTAATCAACACACCTTCGCGCTTGGTGATACCGCGAAATGACCGAGTCATTGGCAGCCCGTAAACCACCGCGGTATCAAGTAGCGCCTGCAATTTTTTATCGGGCATGTGAAGTTACGGACGCTTCGGGAATTGACGGAAGTCGGGTTCGCGCTTTTCCTTGTAGGCATCGCGGCCCTCTTGTGCTTCCGCCGTCATGTAGAACAACAAGGTCGCATC
>WLLZ01000029.1 GCA_009700485.1 Actinomycetota bacterium
ACCAGAAGCTTGATCGCAGAAGAAATCCGAAAGGCAAAGATGACGATCTCGCCGCTGCCTGGGGAAGGTGAAACGGACCCGCTCTTTGCCCTCTTCAGGCCCTTCGTGCCAAACCACAACTAGGTCATCACCTTCGGAGTAGCACGGAAAGTATCCATAGACAACAGCCGGCTCAATCATCGCTTCGGTTGGAATGCGATCAAGCCAGTAGCGAAGCCTTGGTAAACCTTCGCTTTCAGCGAGTTCGGCATAGGACGGACCATCACCACGACTGGCTTTTAGCCCCCACTGGCCGAGAAAAAGCGCACGTTCATCTAGATACGGGGTGTAGTCGGAGAGTGCTACTCCACGCACTACCCGGCTGCCCCAAAACGGCGGGTTGGGAATCGACACGTCTCGGGCGACATCAGAACGCGCCGGCATATCGACCAACTCTGTGGTCTTTGGTTTAATCACCTGTTGAACACGGCGTTCGCGGCGCGCCGGCAATACCGCACCAGCCTCACCGCGTTTTATCGCCATCAGCGCATCCATTAGCCGTAGGCCTTCGAATGCGTCTCGCGCATAACGCACATCGCCCTGATAGATATCGCCTAGATCTTGTTCAACATAAGCCCGAGTTAGGGCCGCGCCACCTAGAAGAACCGGGTAGCGGTTCGAGATACCTCTTGCATTCATCTCTTCAAGGTTTTCACGCATAATCACGGTGCTCTTAACGAGCAACCCACTCATGCCAATTGCATCGGCCGAATTCTGGTCAGCTGCATCAAGAATGGCTGAGATTGGCTGTTTGATGCCAATATTCACCACGTTGTATCCGTTATTAGTCAAAATGATGTCAACAAGGTTCTTGCCAATGTCGTGCACGTCGCCCTTAACCGTCGCGAGCACCATTGTGCCTTTACCCGACTCATCAGCTTTGTCCATATGAGGTTCCAGATAGGCAACCGCAGTCTTCATAACTTCCGCACTCTGCAGCACGAATGGCAATTGCATCTCGCCCGAGGCAAATAAGTCACCGACAGTCTTCATCCCTGAGAGAAGGGTGTCGTTGACGATCTCTAAAGCCGGACGGTCAAGCAGTGCTTCGTCGAGATCGGTTTCGAGGCCCATTCGCTCACCATCGATAATTCGGCGCTCGAGTCTTTCAAAAAGTGGCAGGGCAGCCAGTTCTTGGGCCCGGGTCTCAGCGCTCGACTTCGCCTCAACCCCATCGAAGAGTTCCAGGTAACGCTGCAGGGGGTCGTAGCTAACTATGTTGTTTTCGTCGTAACTGCGGCGGTCATAAACCAGATCCAAGGCCACGGCTCGTTGCTCATCGGGGATGCGACTCATTGGCAAGATCTTTGACGCATGCACAATTGCCGAATCCAGACCCGCTTCAACACACTCATGTAAGAACACCGAATTGAGAACCTGTCGTGCGGCCGGGTTCAGGCCAAAGGAGACATTGGAAAGCCCAAGGGTGGTCTGCACTGTTGGATACATGGTCTTCAAGGTGCGAATTGCGTCAATGGTTTCCATACCGTCGCGACGAGTTTCCTCTTGACCCGTAGCAATCGGAAAGGTGAGAGTGTCGACGAGGATCGACTCAACGCTCATACCCCAATTGGTGGTGAGGTCCTTGATAAGCCGGTCCGCTACTCGAACCTTCCATTCAGCAGTTCTCGCCTGACCTTCTTCGTCAATTGTCAATGCCACTACCGAGGCGCCATGCTCCTGAACGAGAGGCATGATCTTCCCAAAACGCGAATCTGGTCCATCGCCATCCTCGTAATTGACTGAATTGACAATGGCCCGCCCACCTAACATCTCGAGGCCCGCCTGAACCACTGAAGCCTCGGTTGAGTCAAGCATAAGTGGCAACGTAGACGCGGTGGCAAAACGGCTAACGAGATTCTTCATGTCGGCGACGCCGTCACGGCCAACATAGTCAATGCAGACGTCAAGGACGTGAGCCCCGTCGCGGATTTGCGCGCGTGCGATGTCAACGCAGTTATCCCAATTCTCTTCCAACATTGCGTCTCGAAATGCCCTTGAGCCATTGGCATTTGTGCGCTCACCGATGGTTAGGTAGGTGGTGTCTTGGCGGAAGGGAACCGCTTGATAAAGCGAAGAGGCGCTCGCTTCGAAATGCGGATTGCGTGGTTTGAGTTCACGGCCGCGGACGCGATCTACTACGTGCCGTAGGTGCTCGGGGGTTGTTCCGCAACAACCACCGACCAAATTAAGCCCGAATTCAGCCGTGAAAGTATCGTGGGCGTCGGCCAATTCACTAGGGGTCAGCGGGTAGTAGGCGCCACCTGCCGCCAGCACCGGGAGCCCCGCATTTGGCATGCAGGAGAGCCAGATCGGCGAGGTCTTTGACAGGGTGCGTAAGTGCTCGCTCATCTCAGTGGGCCCGGTGGCACAGTTAAGACCAATCATGTCGATCTTAAGGGGCTCAAGGGCCGTTAATGCTGCACCAATCTCCGTGCCAAGCAGCATGGTTCCGGTGGTCTCGACTGTCATTTGAGCAATCACGACTATGTCTTTGCCGCTTGCCGCTATTGCTCGCTTGGCACCGATCACCGCGGCCTTTGCTTGCAGCAAGTCCTGGGCCGTTTCGATCAAAATGGCATCTGCGCCGCCGTCAATCAGGCCAGCGGTTTGGATCTGGTAGTTATCACGCAAGAGCGCGAATGGCGCGTGTCCAAGGGACGGAAGTTTGGTACCCGGGCCCACCGAGCCCAGCACCCAGCGTGGACGGTCGGGGGTAGACCAGCCGTCGGCTACTTGGCGCGCAATCTCGGTACCGGCGCGCGCTAGCTCATAGATTCGATCTGAAATGTCATATTCGCCCAGGTTCGCGTAATTCGCCCCAAAGGTGTTGGTCTCGACGGCGTCAACCCCAACTTCAAAGTACGCGTCATGGATGCCGGCAACCACTTCAGGGCGGGTCACATTCAAGATCTCGTTGCAGCCCTCATAGCCTTGGAAATCGTCAAGACTTGGGTCGGCCGCTTGCAACATGGTGCCCATTGCTCCGTCGGCCACTACGACACGGGTGGCAAGAGCTTCGCGTAGGGATTCGACCATGATCGCTGAAGTGTACATAAAGCACCCGATAGCCTTCACGTCATGTCGGCGCCGGAGCTAAAGATCATCGAGGTTTCTGACGGCGCTGAACTGACCCTTCGGCTTTGGCGAACGTCGAGTGCAGTGGATATCCCAGTGCTTCTACTTCATGGGCTATCACAACAGGGCCAGTTTTGGTCCCCGGTTGTAAACCGCTTGCGTGCCGGCACCGTTGCCGCACTTGATCAACGCGGTCATGGTCGCTCTGATGTACCGCTGAATTTAGAGTTCACTATCCCACGTTGTGCCCTAGATGTTGCCGAGATCTGCGCTGCCTTGGGGTGGAATCAGGTCGTCTTGGCTGGGCATTCATGGGGGGCATGGGTCGCTATCAGTGCGGCAGCAGAGTTCCCAGATTTAGTCAAAGCAATTGCACTTATCGACGGTGGGCTTTGGGGTCCAGCGGATTTGGCGGAATCAATAGGGCGGGAGGCAACCTTAGAAAGGCTTCGCCCACCGCGAATGGCGATGACATCGAATGAGCTGTGGCAAATGTTCGAATCAGGGCCGATGGCCAATTGGTGGTCCGACGAGACTCGCGCTGCACTCGAGCCGACATTTACTCCGGGGGCTGACGGCCTGTTCGGCAGCACCCTGGGTCTTGAGCGCCACTTGCGCGTTCTTGCCGGGCTACTGGATTACTCAGTTGACCTTGACCTAAGAAGTATCACTCGCCCGATCTGGGCGGTTCTATGTGAGAATGACGGCTTGGAGCTAGCCGAGCGGGCGCTCGCACGGGCCGACGCTACCCCGAGCATTCGACTCCAACGTTGGCAAGGCGCAGTCCACGACGTACCCTTGCAATGGCCAGCGATGGTTGCCGGGCTCATAGACACCGTGGTCGAGACCGAGCGCTTGGCCTTCCAGAAGGGTGGATCTCGTTGATCGAGTTCGATGATCTACCCGAGTTGGTCGACCCGGTTCTAGTTGCGGCATTTGAGGGTTGGAATGACGCCGGCGATTCAGCTTCGGGCACTATTAGCCATCTTTGTGATGTTTGGGACGCGCAGCCGCTGGCGGATTTGGACTCCGAGGAGTACTACGACTATCAAGTCAACCGGCCACATATCTCAACCGATGAATCCGGAGTCCGGCAACTTACGTGGCCGAGTACCCGGCTATATGTGGCACGAATCCCGCTAGCACCGCGAGACATCATCTTGGTTCAGGGTATTGAGCCGAACATGAAATGGCAGCAATTTGTTCGCGAGATCTTGAGTTTGGCGGCCGAACTAGATGTCAGCATGGTCGTAACTTTGGGGGCCCTCCTTTCCGATACCCCACATACCCGACCAGTACCGGTTACAGGCACCTCGACCGATGTCAGCATGGGAGCCGAACTTGGGTTGGAGGCCTCCCATTACGAAGGGCCGACCGGGATTGTTGGTGTCTTACAGGAAGCGTGCATGCGTTTTGGCATCCCGGCTGTTTCACTTTGGGCCGCGGTTCCGCACTATGTGGCGCAGCCGCCCTGCCCCAAGGCCACCCTCGCTCTCGTGCGTCGCGTTGAAGATCTCCTTGACATTCCGGTGCCACTTGGTGATTTGGTCGAAGAGTCAAGGGCCTGGGAAATCGGCGTCGATGAATTGGCCGCGGAGGACGAAGAAGTCGGCGAATACGTCACGCAGCTTGAAGAAGCTCGCGATACTGCCGACCTACCCGAAGCTAGTGGTGAAGCCATTGCGCGTGAGTTTGAGAAGTACTTAAGAAGACGCGGGGCCGAAGAGCGCTAACTCGCACCTTGCTCAGATATCACTGCAATCGAATGACGAGTTGCCGCATCAAGTGTTGCGGCGTCTCCTTGGCCATTTATCACTGACAAAATACCCAACGCCACTTTTTTGCCAAGCTCAACACCCCATTGGTCGAATGAGTTGATACCCCACAGCGCGCCTTGAACAAAAACACTGTGCTCATACAGGGCGATAAGGGCGCCGAGGGTGAATGGGTCAAGTTGTGACGCGGAGAGCACGGTGGTCGGGCGATTACCCGGCATTACCTTGTGCGGAGCCAAGGCCGCCTCAGTACCGTCTGAGGTTACCTCCTCAAGGGTTCGCCCACGCGAAAGCACCGCTGCCTGGGCAAGTGCATTTGCGATGAGAATATTTTGCTGATCACCGAGCGGGTTGTCGCTCTTTGCGATCACAACAACGTCGCAGGCAACCGGGCTTGTACCTTGATGAATCAGTTGGTAGAACGAATGCTGACCGTTAGTGCCTGGCTCACCCCAAACGATGGCTCCGGTTTCGTAGGTAACGGGCGAGCCGTCTAAGCGAACGCTCTTGCCGTTACTTTCCATGGTCAGCTGTTGCAAGTAGGCCGGAAAGCGCGAAAGATATTGCGAGTAGGGCAAGACCGCATTCGTGTTGATATCAAGGAAGTTGCGATTCCACACGGCGAGCAGGCCCATGAGCACCGGTAGGTTGCTGGCCGGAGGTTCGGTTGCAAAGTGGGTGTCCATAGCGTGGAAACCAGCGAGCATGGCGGCAAATCCTTTAGGCCCGATAGCGATCATGGTAGACAGTCCAATCGCTGCATCCATGGAATATCGCCCCCCGACCCAGTCCCAAAAGCCAAACATATTGGCGCGGTCGATGCCGAATGCATGGACGAGCTCGGAGTTCGTGGACACCGCGACGAAGTGCTTGGCCACCGCCTTCTCACCTAGAGCTGCGACCAGCCATGAGCGCGCCGCCTGCCCGTTGGTCATCGTCTCCAAGGTGGAGAAAGTCTTAGATGCAATGACAAATAAGGTGCGCGCTGGGTCAAGGTCGCAGATTGCTTCGCTCAAATCCGTTGGGTCTACATTCGAAACGAAACGAAACGTCATCTCGCGTTTTGAATAGTTGCGCAGTGCTTCATAGGCCATTGCCGGCCCAAGATCGGAACCTCCGATACCGATATTCACTACCGCGTTTATGCGTTTGCCGGTAGCGCCGCGCCAATCACCATTTCGCACCGCTTTAGCAAAGCTCCCCATTCGATCAAGAACTTCATGCACCTCTGCTACGACATCGACTCCATCAACCACAAGGGTTGCCTCGCGTGGCAGTCGTAATGCGGTGTGTAGCACTGCGCGGTCTTCCGTGACGTTGATGTGTTCGCCGGCAAACATCGCAGCACGTCGGGTGAAGACACCTTGCTGATCAGCCAGCGTGATTAGTGAGTCGAGCGCCTCGGGAGTAATACGTTGGCGTGAGTAGTCAAGGGTTATCCCCGCGGCGCTAACGGTCGAACGAATAGGCCGCTCAGGATCGGCGTCTAGCAGCGAACGAATATCTGGCACGACCGCGGCGGATGCGGTTAAAGTTGCCCAGGCGGGGCTAGCTGATGGGTTCGCTGTCATGAGTCAAGCCTTCCACTAGCGTTCACCCGGGCGAACTCGCCCACCTAATTTAGGAGTCGCGATGTCAGATAGAGGAACAAACTTGACATTTGGCATGGTCGGCTTAGGCCGTATGGGTAACGGGTTGGTCCAACGAGCCATGCGGGCCGGCCTCGAGTCGGTGGTTTATGACCACGCACCTGCGGCTGTTTCCGCGCTAGCAGCGCAAGGTGCCACCGGGGCCGACTCCTTAAAAGCTCTGGTGGCGGCACTTCCGACCCCGCGTGCGGTTTGGGTCATGGTGCCAGCTGGTGCGATAACCGAACAGGTGGTTACTGAATTGACCGGGCTTCTTGAACCCGGTGATGCAATCATCGACGGTGGCAACTCGTATTACCGCGACGATATTCGCCGCGGCGCACTTTGCGCATCCAAAGGTATTGACTACCTAGATGTAGGAACATCCGGTGGCGTTTGGGGCCTTGATCGAGGTTTTTGCCTAATGATCGGTGGGCCGAAGCAAAGCGTCGACCGCCTTATCCCCCTCTGGAACGCCATCGCGCCTGGCTTCGAGGCAGCACCCCGGACCCCAGGCATCAGTGGGGAGCCGACCCCGCAGGAGCGCGGCTGGCTGCACTGCGGTCCCGGTGGCGCCGGTCACTTCGTCAAGATGGTTCATAACGGTATTGAGTACGGGTTGATGGCCGCCTACGCGGAAGGGCTAAATGTACTTAAACACGCAAATGTCGGCTTGGGGCAACGCGATCAAGATGCCGAAACCGCGCCGTTGAGTGATCCACAGTTCTACCAATACGAGATTGACGTACCGGCGGTCGCTGAACTTTGGCGTCGTGGCAGCGTTGTTGAGTCTTGGTTACTCGATCTAACGGCCGAGGCCCTGCAGGCCTCCCCTGACCTAACAGAGTTCGGCGGCCGCGTCTCCGATAGCGGAGAAGGCCGCTGGACGCTTATCGCGGGTATTGAGGAGGGTGTTCCGACACCCGTGTTGGCCGCTTCGGTCTATGAGCGTTTTGAATCACAGGGTTCAGCTCTTTTCGCGAACAAAATCCTTAGTGCCATGCGCAAAGAATTCGGTGGGCACGACGAGAAAACCTCAAGCTAAACGGACGCCAAGCAGGGCATCACAGAGTTTCGCCACCTGCGAAGGCGCGCCCATGTCACTTCCGCCATCGGAACTTGCCTCACTGACCCAGTGATCGATGGCATCAAGTGCCGTGGGGGTTTGCATATCGTCACTCAAAAGCTCGCGGACCCTTGCTAACAAAGATGCAGCGCTGGGGCCGGACGACACCGCGGTAGCCGCCCGCCAGCGGGATAGCCGCTCCACAGCCGCGGACAGGCCTTCCTCGGTCCACGCCCAATCCTTTCGGTAGTGATGGGCGAGGAGGGCAAGGCGAATCGCCATCGGATCCACGCCATCGCGGCGTAAGTGCGAGACAAAAACTAGATTTCCACGGGATTTCGACATCTTGTGACCTTGCCATGCCACCATTCCCGTATGCACATAGTGCCGTGCATATGGCCAACTGCTCCTTAGCACCTGCGCCTCCGAGGCGCCCATCTCGTGGTGGGGAAACGCTAGATCACTGCCACCCCCCTGCACGTCTATTGGCATCCCCAGGTAATCCAGAGCGATCGCCACACATTCAATATGCCAACCGGGACGACCGTGACCTAAGTGGGTGTCCCAAGCTGGCTCATTAGGCCGGGCCGACTGCCAAACCAAGCAGTCAAGTGGATGACGCTTACCCGCTCGTTCTGGGTCACCCCCGCGCCCGGCGAATTCTGCAACCATCTGAGCCTCAGACAATTGCGTTATTGACCCGAATTGCGGATCCGAATGTACCGAGAAGTATAGGTCATTTTCGACCGAGTAGACCGCACCCAACTCCTGCAGCCGGCCAACATGATCGGCCACCGAGGGAATCGCCTCCACCGCACCGATGTAGTCAGCCGGTGGGATCACATTGAGAGCAGACATGTCTTCGCGAAATACTTCAGTCTCGCGCTCGGCTATCGTTCGCCAATCTTCACCAAGAGCAACGGCTCGTTCAAGAAGCGGGTCGTCGATGTCGGTGACGTTTTGCACGTACTTGACATCATGACCGCTATCGCGCCAACAGCGTTGCAGCACATCAAAGGCGACGTAAGTCGCCGCATGCCCAATATGTGTCGCGTCATACGGGGTGATCCCGCAGACGTACATGGTCGCGGTCTTTCCAGGAGCTGTGGGGCGAATCTCACGGGTCGCCGTATCAAATAGCCGCAGCGGAAGGCGCCTACCGGGTAGCTCTGGCCCGCGTATCTCTGGAACCGGTTCACCCCGCCAAGATTTCACTACCGCACTCTATCTAGATGCTGCCGCTGCCATAAGCATCCGAAGGGCATTAGAAGACCGGCCACGGGATAGCTGGCCAATCTGCCGAGGGCACCGGAAAAGTGCCGTCGGCTAGCAACCCCTTGATTCGCATCTCTAAGGACTCAACCTCATCGGTGCTTAGCCACCCGGTGACCGATTCTGGGATCCCGGCTGAAAGCATTTCACGGAGCGCCGCCACCGGTGCCGCTAAATCATCGGGTATTGACATTCCGGCCCAACCCCACAGCACCGTGCGCAGTTTCTCTTCCGTACTAAAACTGACCCCATGATCGATTGCCCATACCCGCTGCTTCTCATCAACTAGTAGATGACCGCCCTTGCGATCGGCGTTGTTAATAACCGCATCGAGCAGGGCCACTTTCTGGAGGGTGGCATCACGGGCATGCACCAGTGAGACTACGCCACCGTATTCATCACTGCCGTCAAAAACGTGATGCCAATTCGTGAGATCTTCCCCACCAGGCAGCACGGTAACCAGCTGCATCTCTGTGACTTGATCGATCCATACCTGACACATCCCAGGACCAACAGGGCCTTTCGTGCGCCATACCGTCGGCGGCACCACGTGAAGCCCGAGTGCCTCCGACATTTCATAGCTGGCCACTTCACGCTTTGACAAAGTGTCTTGGGGGAAATCCCAGAGAGGTCTTTCGCCGGCCACCGGCTTATAGACACAGCGCACCGAGCTATCAGGGGTAATCGGCACTAGGCAACGAAGGGCACCGTTTGAGGCACCGATCAAACGGCCTTCAACTTCGAGTTCACCCGAAGTCAACGCCTGAATTAGTGCCTCCGAATTAATCCAATCACTGGCTGACGAAATCATGAGCGTCGTCGGTAGCCATTCGCCCGCGGGCAAATGTGGCCCTCTGGGTCTAGCGGTTGATTGCAGAAAGGGCACGGAGGCCGACCTGCGGCGGCAACAGCACGAGCGCGCTCGGCAAAACTGCGCGCCTGCGCAGGGCTAAGCCAAACACGTAAAGTGTCAACTCCTTCAAGATCGTCATCGGCAATTTCTGGGACTTGGTCACCATCCTGGGCTACCGCATGGGCTTCAATAACTACCTTTGAAGTTGCTTCATCCCACCCGAGCGCCATCGCGCCGACCTTGAACTCCTCGTAGATCGGCAGATCCAGCGCGGCAATATCAACATCCTCGGGACGCGCAGCGGACGGTATTTCCACAACCGGTATGCGGGTCTCTCGTACCTCATCGAGCAATTGATCGGTTCGCTCGGCCAGCACCAAAGCCTGCTGCTTTTCGATAACAACACTCGTGACCAGATTGCCTTGGCGTGCCTGCAGGAAGAAAGTGCGTTCACCCGGCATGCCTACGGTGCCAACCACAAATCGTGCTGGTTCAGTGAAGTTGAAAACTTGACGCGCCACTAGCCGGCACCTCCACCAATAACTGCATCACTTGAGCCGGCTTTTGATGAACCGCGTTTGCGCTTAGCCTTCTGCGCCTTCGGCTTGAAACTCGACAGGTCGCCGCCGGTATCGTTTGTGCGCAAGACAAACGGCCTGGTCGCGGTATATCGAATAACGCTGATGGAGCAGGGGTCAATCTGAATTCGTTGAAACTGATCAAGGTGCATTCCGAGGGCATCGGCAACAATTGCCTTGATGACGTCGCCGTGACTCACTACCGCATAGATCGCGGAGTCACCAAGTGTCAGGTTCCAATCACGAACAGCGCGCACCGCTCGATGTTGCATGGACGCCATTGACTCCCCCGCCGCCCCCGGGAAAACTGCGGCGCTGGGGTGTGCCTGCACTACCTGCCACATCGGATCCTTGGCCAACTCGCTGATCTTTTTACCCGTCCAGTCACCGTATTGGCATTCGCCTATGCGGTCGTCGGTGTGCCGCGCCGTTGTTGCCGGCTGCAGCCCACAGATTGCATCCGCGGTCTGCTGGGTGCGATCTAGTGGCGAAGAAATGACCGCGGCCAGCTGCAAGGCTGCGAGCCGCTCACCGGCTGCCTTCGCTTGCTGCTCCCCAAGATCATCCAAGAAAACGCCGGGAGTCCAACCCGCCAGCACTCCCTCGGTATTGGCTTTGGTGCGTCCATGGCGGACGAGGATCAGCGTGGTCACCTGCTGAGCGTAGATGGCCCAGCCAAGTAAGGCAGAATGCGGACGTGATCAAGGCCATGGGCTGGTATTCGGCAGCGGGAGTAATCCCTGCAATCGGGGCACAAAGTTGGCAAGAACCCGGTGATCCCCACCTGCGTACGGCACTGCACGATCTGGTTACCCAGTGTCGCGAGAATACTGAGAGTTTTGTATGGCTCGGACTTTTTGAGCCCACCAAACCCGAGATGGAGCTGATTGCGGAGGCATTTGAGTTGCCGCATTTGCAGGTAGAGGACGCGGCCAATCCGGCGCAAAGAGCAAAAATTGAGCTGGACGAGAGTGGTCACGGCCTGGCGATTATCAAGTTATTGGATTATGTAGAGAGCACGTCCGATGTTCACACCGGGCAATTGGCCATATTTATCGGTCCCTGGTTTGTGGTCACAGTTCGACACGGAAGCATCGGTCAACTGGATGACATTCGGCATCGAATTGAGACTAGCCCGAGTCTACGAGCCCACGGGCCGCTGTCAGTGTTCTATGCGATTTTGGATGCTGCTGTTGACAGGTACCTCTCGGTCAGCGACAGCGTCGCCGAAGATGTTGAAGAGGTCGAATCTGACGTATTCGCGCAGACTTCAATTGCGAATAATGCCAATAGGATCTACCGGCTCAAGCGTGAAAATGTTGAAATACGCCGAGCAATCGTACCTTTGCTTATCACCGCACATGATTTTTCGCAGGGTGATCGAATGTATATTCCGGCAGAATTGAAGCCCTATTTTCAAGATATCGGTGACCACCTACTAAGGGTTTCAGACTCGGTCGACACCTCGGATAATTTGCTCATGACAATGCTGGTCGCCTCGACGTCACTACAAGACCTGCAACAGAACCGGGATATGCGAAAGATAAGTGCCTACGTTGCCATTGCGGCGGTGCCAACAATGATTGCCGCCATTTACGGCATGAACTTTGACAATATGCCAGAGTTGCACGAACGCTATGGCTACCCGGTGGTACTTGGAGTTATGGGCATTATCTGCGTCTTTTTATTCAGGGCCTTCAAGAAATCCGGTTGGCTATAGGCCGCTCTCAGGCTGTCAACTTTCCGGTGGTTAACAAAACAATAATGAGGGCGCCCGCCGCGATCCGGTAGATAACGAACGGGGTGTATGACCGCGTTGATACCCAGCGAAGCAACCAAGCAATGACCGCGAGACCAACAAAGAACGCGATGACGGTTGCCAAGATGGTGGGGCCCCAAGTTACCGAGGAGTCTGAGCCGATTTTGGTAGTTTCATACAGCCCGGATGCCAGGACCGCGGGCACGGCTAATAAGAACGCATAGCGCGCTGCCGCCTCACGGGTGTAGCCCAAGAAAAGTCCGACCGAAATGGTGGCACCGGATCTTGACACCCCCGGGATCAAGGCCAGCGCTTGGCCAAAACCCAAGAGGACGCCGTCCCTTCCATTGAGCGCGCTCAGAGTGCGAATTTTACTCCCGATGCGATCAGCGCAGCCGAGTATCAATCCGAAGAAAATCAAGGTGAAGGCAACGAGCCAGAGATTTCTGGCGGCGGTTTCAATTTGGCTCGAGAACGCAAGACCTAGTATCGCAATCGGGAGCGTGCCAATGATGATGTACCAACCCATGCGGGCGTCAATATTGGAACGAAGGTCACGATTAACGAGGCTGCGGGCCCAGGTCCGAACTATGCGCACGATGTCGCGCCAGAAGAAAACAATTACAGCAAGTTCAGTGCCAATTTGGGTAACCGCGGTGAAGGCTGCGCCGGGATCTTGCCAGCCAAGCAGCTGCGAAAGTACAAGAATGTGCGCGCTCGAGGAAATCGGCAGGAACTCGGTTAAGCCCTGTACAACTCCCAGGAAGACGGCTTCAAACCACGACATCGTTAAGAAGCCAGACCCGACTCATCAAGAATCTCGGCCATCGTTCGCAGGCTGGCAACGCGCTCGTCCAAAGTGCCCGAGTAGATGGCGACCGATAAGGTGCCGACGCCCGCGTCGGAGTATGCAGAAAGTCGATCACGAATACGATCACGCGGGCCGATCAAAGCCGTTTGATCGATGAAATTAAGCGGTACTGCTGCCGCGGCACCTGCGTAGTCTCGGGCTAGATACTTGTCTTGAATCTCGATTGCCTCTTGCTCATAACCCATGCGGGTGGCCAGTTGATTGTAGAAGTTCTTTTCCCGCGAGCCCATGCCGCCGATGTATAGCGCCGAATACGCCCGCACGAAGTTAGAACATTCCTCAATGTCATCGCCGATAACGACTGGCACCGTCGGAACCACATCAAAGCCCTCGATTGTTTTACCCGACTTCGCCCTACCCGCGGTGATGGCAGTAGCCGACTCACCCGAATGCTCCGGTGAATAAAAGATAGCCAGCCAACCATCACCAATCTCACCGGCAAGTTCCAGATTCTTAGGACCGATCGCCGCCAGATAAATTGGGATCTCTGCACGCACCGGGTGCACGGTGAGTGTCAGAGCTTTACCGGGGCCATCTGGAAGCGGGAGGGTGAAAAACTCACCGGCGTAACTAACCTTTTGTCGCGATAGGGCTAACCGCACAATGTCGACATACTCGCGGGTGCGCTGCAAAGGCTTATCGAAACGCACCCCGTGCCAGCCCTCTGATACTTGCGGGCCCGACACCCCAAGCCCGAGGCGAAATCGACCACCCGATAATGAATCCAAGGTCGCCGACGTCATGGCGGTGTTTGCCGGGGTGCGGCCGGGGATCTGGAATACCGCGGCACCAAGATCAATCTTCGATGTCTGGGCCCCGATCCACGCCAGCACCGTTGCCGCGTCGGAGCCATAAGCCTCAGCAGCCCAGACCACCGAGTAACCAAGCCGGTCGGCAACACGCGCCAGCTCCAGGTTGTCAGCGTCGTTGCCCGCACCCCAGTAACCCAAATTGACACCCAGTTTCATGCCATGAGCCTATGTCACGGGGTAACGTGTCTTCATGGAGCAACGACCCCTAGGGCGATCTGGATTATGGGTAGGCCGATTTGGCCTTGGCACCATGACCTGGGGCCGAACCACCGATGAGTATGAAGCGCGAGATCAACTCGCCGTTTTTTTGGACGCCGGGGGCACCTTGTTGGATACCGCCGATACTTATGCCGAAGGGGCTTCCGAAGAAATGCTGGGTGAACTCTTGGCGGAGTTCGGCGCCCGCGACCAGGTGGTTCTTGCCACCAAGGCGGTTTCCACCATCGGATCGGAGCGCAAATTTAATGCCTCACGCGGTCATATCCTCGCGGCCCTTGAAACCTCACTTCGCCGGCTGCGCACCGATCACATTGATTTATGGCAGATGCATGCCTGGGATCCCAGCACCCCGATGGAGGAGACACTTAGCGCGATCGACGACGCCGTTCAAAGTGGCAAGGTTCGCTACGTAGGTGTTTCGAACTACGCCGGGTGGCAGGTGGCAAGGGCTGCAACTTGGCAGCGTGCGGTGGCAGGGCGGGCACCTATCGTCACCGCCCAGATGGAGTACTCACTCCTTGAGCGAGGGATCGAGCGTGAGATAGTGCCCGCTGCCCAAACTCTCGGGCTAGGGATCTTGCCCTGGTCACCCCTTGGCCGCGGTGTATTGACGGGTAAATACCGTCACAGCACCCCCAGTGACTCGCGCGGCGGTAATGCCGAGACAGCGGGTTGGATCCAGATCTACCTTGAAGATCGCGGGCGGCGCATTGTTGACGCGCTGGCCACCGCGGCCGAAGGGCTTGGCGCTTCACCCACCGAGGTGGCCTTGGCTTGGCTTCGTGATCGTCCGGGCGTCGTCGCACCCATTCTTGGTGCGCGAACCAATAATCAATTGCTTGCGGCGCTCGCATCTGAAGAACTTGAGTTGCCCGAAGAGATCACCCGGGCACTTGATGAGGTTTCGGCACCACCCTTGGGCTACCCGGAGGCCGGGTGGGCCCAACGTCGATGAAACGCACCCAATCGATTGCAACTACCTGGGAGTTTCGCGAGATTTCCATGTCACGTGAGACCAGCCGCGAGTCTGCCCGCGAGCTACTAACAAGTGTTGCCGAAACCGAGCACTGGGAACTTGATCGCCTCAGGATATTTCCCGATGGGCGGCGCAATGTAAGATTACGCCGCAAAGTAATTCGCGTTGCGAGAACGGCCTAGAACTGTACGGGGTTAGCACGCTCGCAGGAATCTATCCAGCACTCGAACTCCAAACTGCAGCCCAGCCACGGGTACCCGCTCATCGACCCCATGGAATAACCTCCAATAATCAACATCAGCAGGCATCTGCAGCGGTGAAAAACCGTAGCAGTCAATTCCGAATTGCGAAATCGCCTTGGCGTCGGTACCACCGGACATCATGTACGGAAGTGTCTGCGCCGTGGGGTCTTCTGCGCGCAGCACGGAGGCCATCAGGTCTACGGTTGCGGTATCGAATGGCGCTTCAAGAGCTATGTCCGAGACCAGCGTTGAAACCGAAATCCGCTCCCCGACTAACTCCCTAATCGTTGCCTCAAACTCATCCTCATAACCGGGCACCACGCGCCCGTCAATGCAGGCAGCCGCCTCCGACGGAATCACATTGTGCTTATAGCCCGCGTTAAGCATCGACGGATTCGAGGTATTTTGCATCGTTGCACCAACCACGGCACCGAAGGTTCCGAGGATGCGGAGCAGTTCTTCTGGCTCATGTGGGTCAAGGGCAATGCCGTAGGCGGTGCCCAACCCTTCGAGGAACATTTCGACAGTCTTGGTTATCCGCAATGGCCATTGATGTTTTCCTATCCTTGATACCGCATCACATAACTCTGTGATCGCGTTATCGTCATGAAGCATGGAGCCGTGCCCCGCGCGCCCGGATGCCTCCAGGCGAATCCATCGGATGCCTTTTTCGGCCGTCTGTATCGGGTAAATTCGTAGGTCATCGCGAACGGTGATTGAAAAACCTCCAACCTCACCGACTGCTTCACTTACCCCAGCAAACATTTCGGGGCGGTTCGCTGCCAGCCAGTGCGCGCCATGTCCGCTACCGGCCTCTTCGTCTGGCAAAAACAATACGACGACATCGCGGCGGGGCCGGATACCGGTGAACCCCCAACCCCTTACCACCGCCAAAATCATCGCGTCCATGTCTTTCATATCTACGGCGCCACGACCCCACACAAAGCCACCATCGAGTTCGGCCGCAAATGGCGGGTGGCTCCACTCGGAGGCCATTGCCGGCACCACATCAAGGTGGCCGTGCAAGAGCAACGCGGGTGCGGCCGGGTCAGAACCGGGGACCCGCAGATAAACCCCGGCGCGGTTTTGGCTCGTGGTCGTGAACACCTCAGGGGACCAACCAGCCTCGCGGAGGCGCTCCGCGCAATAATCGGCTGCAACGATCTCGCCCACAGTTTCGGCGCTTTCACCCCAATTGCTGGTGTCGATCTGGATCAAGTCACGCAATAACCCAACTACCTCGGATTCAGCATGAGGTAGTGCCTCCCAGGTATTTGTCATGCCACCATCCTGCCCGTTCCAACGCACTGAAGCCAGCAGGTATGCTTCACGTCGCAGGATTTCCTGCACCACGTCCGGGTGGCGGAATAGGCAGACGCGCTAGCTTGAGGTGCTAGTTCCCTTTGCGGGGAATGGGGGTTCAAGTCCCCCCTCGGACACCAGATCGTGTTAATCAAGAACGGGTAGCGACCAGAAAGAACCCGGGCCCATTGGGGTTTACCCGGTCCAGGATTCCGTAGGTGAGCGTGCCTAGGCCTAATTCCTGCAGAATGAATTCAATATCAGGAAGTTCAAGCCAGTTGGCGTAGGAGTTTGGACCGCCAGCAAAAGTGCCTTGTCTGGTGTCATGCTCATACTCGTAGCGGTGAAGACAGATATCTCGTCCGTGCCACGATCGTAACTCGTCCAATTGCGGTCGGAACCTGTCTTTACCTGCCATACCCGACACCGCTTCTGAATCGAAGAAGTGCGAGTGAAGGAACAATGTGTCTGCGTGTGCTGCGATAGCCTCAAGGAAACCGATCGGATCAACCTGATGATAAAGGATCCCGCTCGCCCACCCGATATCAAATCGATCGGATGTCGATGCTAGATAAGCATTTACGTCACCGTAAAGCAGTTTCGCATTTAGACCAAGTAATTCTTTTACCACCAAACACTTCAAATATGCGGTTCGGCTAGCTTCCACGGATGTCACACTTGCGGCCCCCGCCCACTCCAAAGAAGCAGTGTGATACCCCTCGAACGGCCCCAGCTCCAAAATCGATTTCCCTTTGAAGCCACCAGGTATCGCGGTTCCTGCCCAAGGGACCCTGGTATCAACTTCGGGATCGAAATGATTAATCCACCCTGCGGTGACACCTAGATCATTGGGGAAAGCCGAGATCCACTGGTTTGCAAAAATGTCTACCGTCTGCTGCGGTGATGGCGCATCCGCCGCGAAGTCATGTCGCGACACCACTTCTCCCCCGAGTGCGCGGCGTAAGCGCCCCTTCACTCGGGTAGCCAAACTGCGATGAGCAGGATTGTTTTGAGCCATTCCGCGAGCATAACGCGCGCTCAGTCAACCTGATGGGTCCTTCGCCCGAAATCAATAACTGCGAACGGCGAACTACCATTTCTTGAGTGCGAAGTACCAAATGTAGAAACCGCCAAGAACTGGCCCAACGAACAGCATTAGGTAGGGCGGTAAACCACCGACATCCTTAGCGATGCTAGTGATTGCTGAAACAACAATTGCGACCGTGATCAAGAGCGCAATTGCAGAGAACACCCATTTTTGTGGGGCTCTAACCGACCACGGTGCCGGGGCCGCTCCCTCAACAGCTTCACTCATATTTTGATGATGACATATCAGGGCCCATCACGCACTTCCAGAGGTATTCCTCGGGGGCTACGTCGGCGCAATGAACTCATATGAGCGATAAACCGTTGCCACGCGAACCGAGTACTCCGAGTAGAACATCTCCCGGCCAAGCCGCTGCGCCTCCACATGCTCGGCAAGCTGCTTCCAGGCAGCCGCGGACGCATCGTCCGCGAAATAAGCGACTGTTATTCCGAACCGAGTTAATTGATCGCGCACACTGGCGTGCTCGATATAGCCCGGCTGCTCACGTACTAATTCATCCATCCGCGAAGCCCAGATTGCATACTCACCCTGATGGTGCTCGGTTCGAACGGAGGTAAATATCACTGCGACATAGGCATCATTTGCGGGCACGCAGTTAG